>JBBQJF010000162.1:0-10854 GCA_038325665.1 Dehalococcoidia bacterium
CGACACCGAGCGGCGCAAACTCGCGGACTTCCTGAAGCGCGCCCGCGCCCTGAGCGGGAATAAGGACGACCTCAAGCTCGCCGAGGCGGCGCGGGTGGTCGGCAGAATGATCGCGCGTGGCTCCCGGCCAATCGTCTTCTGCCGATTCATCGCCACGGCCAAGTACCTCGAAAAGTCGCTCCCAAAGCTGCTGCCTACCATCGCCGGTCTGCGCGTGGCGGCGGTCACGGGCGAGATTGGCGACCCGGCGCGGGTGCTGGTGGCGACTGACTGCCTCTCCGAGGGCATCAACCTCCAAGAACACTTCGACGCCGTGCTCCACTATGACCTGCCGTGGAACCTCAACCGGCTGGAGCAGCGTGAGGGACGGGTGGACCGCTTCGGCCAGACGACGGGTACGGTGACGGCGACGCTGCTCTACGGCGCGGATAACCCGGTGGACCTCGTTGTGCTCGAGGTGCTCATCCGCAAGGCGCGGCTCATCCGCCGCCAGTTGGGCGTCTCGGCGCCGATGCCCGCCGACACCGAGCGGGTCGCACAGGCGGTCGTGGACACGGTGCTGTTGCGTGGTGGGGGATCGGCTCCCACGGTGGGACGCGGACGCGGAGAGCAGTTGCGCATGGGGATGGGTGAGCAGGGGCAGCAGCTCGGGCTTGGGCTTGATGACCCGGAAGTCAGCCGCATCCACGCCGCCTGGGACGCCGCCGCCGAGCGCGAGGGCCGGCAACGGGCCTACTTCGCGCAACTCGGGATCAAGCCGGACGAGGTGCAGCGCGAGCTGGAGGCGGTCGCACCAGTGCTCGGCGATGCCGCCTCTATCCAGCGCTTCGTCGCCAACGCGGCGCAACGGTTTGGTGGTGAGTTGCGGCGGACGAATACGACAGACGTCCACGAGCTCGTGCCCGGTGCGCTGCACGACACGCTCACGCGGCGGGGCCACGGCGCCTCCAAAACGCGGGTGGCGTTCGACCAGGTACGCGACCCGGCGGCGCTGGTGCTCGGGCGCACGCACCCGATCGTGGCCGCCTACGCCGACGCGGTGCTGGGCGCGGCGCTGGGTCCGGAGCCGGACGAGCGGTTCGCTCGTTGCGGCGTGACGGTCACGAACACGGTCACGGTGCGCACTGGTGCTGCTGCTTCGTCTCCGTTATCTGCTGCACGAGCAAGTGGACGAATTCGCGGAGGAGGTGGTGCTCGCCGTCTTCGAGCGGCGCGACGGCCGGCTCGTCTGGCGGGAGTCGTTCGAGCAGTCGGCCTTGATCTCCTCGGTCGCGCTCGCCCCGTCGCGAATCTGCCGGCCGCCGAACGCGTCGAACATGTGCGCTGGGAGCTCGACTTGGTCCAGGGCCAGCCGGGGTGGTACGCGCCGGTGGTGGCGGCACGGGTGCGGGCATTGACCGAGTCGCACGACCGCATCCGCACGCTGATGATGGCGACGCGGCTGACGCCAGCGGCACGCCCGAATTGCTCGTTCAAGGCGCCCTGGAAGAGGCCGCCACGCGGGACGGCGTGCGTGATGTGCGCGTCTATCTCGTGGGCACCAGCTGGGATCGCGGACTGGAGCGACTGGTGTCGTACCTCGCGGGCGCCTATCGCGTGCCGGTGAGCATCGTCACCTTTGACGTCTTCGAAGTCGGCGCGGGTGAGCGGGTGCTGGTACGTGAGCTGACCGAATTGGACGAGCCGCCGCAACCGCCGGCGGCGAGTTCCTCGGTCGCGTCCGTGTGCGCGCGGGCCGACGCGAACGGGATCGGAGGGCCTTTCCGTCAGGTGCTGAAGGCGGCGACCGAGCATGGGCTGTCTACCCATCCATATAGGGCCTCCGTCAAGTACGCGGCGCCGTCGAACCCGGCGCGGACGCTTTTCACCGTATGGGTGCGGCCGATAGGTCTGGGGCACATCCAGGTATGGATCGGCGCGGAGGCAGTGGCCCAGTTCTATCAGGTCACGGAGGATGAGGTGGTCGCCCGTCTGGGTCCGGGTGGATGGAGGAAGCTGTCCCCTGGTGACATCCGCGACTTCACCGAGGGGCTGCACCACCTCTTCGCCCGTATGAACACTTCCATCAATGATGCGGCGCCCGCCGTTCCGCCGGAGATCGTTGAATAGCGCGGCCTTGGCTCGCCCGCCACCGACGATCGCATCACGCGTCCAGCAAGGGCAGGGGCAGCAAGGGGTATGGACTTGTGACCGCGCGGCCTCATCGCACCGTTGATTCGTTGACAGTTGACACTACCGGTAGTACTGTGGAGTGGTGAATGACAAAGCGGGATAAGCTGATTGCCCGCATTCGCGCTCGGCCCTCCGAGGCGTCCTTCGATGACGTGTCCACGCTGCTGAAGATGTGCGGCTACGTTGACGCCGGCGGCACGAAGCATCACAAGTTCCAACACCCCGACCCCGCGCGTCGCACCGTGATCGTGCCAACCGTCAGGGGCCGTACGGTGAAGCGCACGTATCTGAACCAGATATGCGAGATTCTCGGACTGGATGACCTGCCATGACGACAACCACCCGCGCGCCGCTCGCGTACTTTCTGTCCTTGCAGTACCCCTTTAACGTCATCGCCGACGAGGATGATGGCGGCTATGTCGTCGTGTTCCCGGATCTGCCCGGCTGCCTGACACAAATCGAGACGCTCGACGAGCTGATCGAGATGGTGGACGAGGCGCGGACGCTGTGGATCGAATCCGAGTACGAACAGGGCCACGACATCCCACTGCCCTCATACCCGGAGGAGTACAGCGGCAAGTTCGTGGCGCGTGTGCCCAAGTCGCTGCACCGGCGGCTGGTCGAAACCGCGGAGCGCGAGGGTGTCAGCCTGAATCAGCACGTCGTCGCCCTCCTCGCGCAAGGCGATGCCCTTGGCCCCGTCGCGCGGAAGCTCGATGAGATCGAGATGCAGCTCGCGACGATCCAGGCGCACCTTCGCTACAGCGTGACGGGGGTGCCCGGCGCGGCGCGTTCCCGCAACGCGCTCTTTCAGATCCCCGACGCGGTGGCGGCATGACGAACGCGAACGCCCCCACCAACACGGAGGCGGAGTCGCGGCCGAGCGTCACCGCCGACCAGTACGCGGCGTTCATTCGCCAGATCGAACTCGCCGCGCTGTGGCTGCACGATGCCCACATCCAGAACCACGCTGGCCCCGACACACCGGAGCGCGCGGTGATCGCGATCGCGTCAGACGCGGAATGGGCCGATCAGGGGGACGGATTTCGGGTGCTGCACCACTACCATGTCAGCCTCATGGCGACGGATACCGCGCTTGCCGGCATCGATGTGACCTTCGGGCTGCGCTTCACCTCCGCGTCGCCGATGACGGATGCGATCTTTGGTCACTTCGAGGAGGTCAATCTCCCCGTCAATACCTGGCCGTACCTGCGTGAGTTCGTGGCTACCACTCTCGGACGGATGAACTGGCTGCCGTTCACGCTGCCCGCGCTCAAGCGCGGGGCCGGCAGCAACACCCCCGCCACGAGTACAGAACGACCACGCGCACCGCGCGGCCGTACGACCAAGCGGGCGGTATCGTTTCGACGGGCAGGTGGCGCCCAATCGGGAGACGTGGTCTGACGCCGGTGAGCGCGGTCACGCCCGCACACATCGAACCGGCTGACCCGACGCGGGCGGGTCTCACGTCTCGGATTGCCGGAGGGCAGGTCATGACAACGCGGCATCGCGATTCCGATGTCGAGGTGGGCGCGGGGCGGGTTGGTTCGGGATCACGCGACTCGCGAGCGGATGGCATGGATGTCTTCGCCCTGCGTGACCGGGTCGTGGACGAATACCGCGACTATGTCGAAAGCTTCATCAACATCCTCGATCCTGGTATCGACGCCTTCGTCCGCGACCGGCTGGCCGAGGGGGAGTTGTGGCCGGACGCCGTGCTCCAGCTCAACCCGGCGTACGAGCAGGGGAACACGCTCGGCGAACTGGCGACGCGGGGCGTCATCCTGCCCGAGACGGCCCGCTTCTTCGGCGAGAGGCTGCGCCTGCATCGCCACCAGCAGGAGGCGCTGGAGATTGCCCGTCGCGGCGAACCGTACATCGTCACGACCGGCACCGGTTCCGGCAAGTCGTTGACCTACCTCGTTCCGATCGTGGATCAGGTGCTCCGCGAGAACCCCGAGCGCCACGCGGTGCGGGCGATCATCGTGTACCCGATGAACGCACTGATCAACAGCCAGCTCGACGCGCTGGAGCAGTTTTAGAAGCGGATCTGGCCGGGAAGCCCGCTCCGCTTCGCCCGCTACACCGATCAGGACGGCGAGCAGCGGAAACAAGAGATCCGTGACGATCCGCCCCACATCCTGCTGACCAACTACGTGATGCTCGAATATCTGCTGCTCCGCCCGCACGAACGCGCGCTCGTCCAGCAGGCGACACGCGAGCTGCGTTTCCTGGTCATGGACGAGTTGCATGTCTATCGCGGCCGGCAGGGGGCGGATGTGGCAATGCCGATGCGCCGCGTCCGCCAGCGCGCCGGGCGCAAGGACCTCCAATACATCGGGACGTCAGCCACGCTGGCATCCGAGGGCAGCCGCGATCAGCGCCGCGCCCGTATCGCCGAGGTCGGCGCCACACTCTTTGGCGTACATATGCCGGCCGCGAACATCGTGGATGAGACGCTTCGCCGGATGACAACCGGCGCATCGCCGGACACGCCCGAGGCGCTGCGAGCGGCGGTCGAGGCCTCGCCGCCCCGTGCGATGCTGGACGAGATGATCGCTCACCCGCTGGCCTCGTGGCTGGAAGAGACGTTCGGCCTCGATACAGAAGACGGACGGCTGGTACGGCGCGCGCCGGTGACGTTCGCCGAGGGGCTGCGCGGCCTGGTGGCGCGAACCGGCCTCGACCCGGCGCTGTGTGAGGAGCGGCTACGCTCGGTGCTGGAGGCAGGGAACGCGGCGCGCACGGCCACCGGCGACCCGGTGTTCGCCTTCCGGCTGCATCAGTTTCTTTCCTCGGGCAGCAGCGTCTTCGCCACACTCCAGCCGCCGGCGGCTCGCTACCTCACCACCGAGGGCCAGCTCATCGCGCCGGGCGACCCGGTCGGCACGTCGCGGCTGCTCTTCCCGCTCGCCTTTTGTCGCGAGTGCGGCCAGGAATACCATCTCGTGTCCCGCGTCCGCGCCGGGGATGACCACCTCGACGAATCTGGCAAAGAGTCCGACAACACGATCCGCGATCGGCTGGTACCGCGCGCCCCATTCCTCAGTGCCCGCGAGGACGAGATGCCGGGCACACTCGGTTTCTTCACGATCGAGTCGAACGATCTGTGGGCCGACGTGGATGACGAACTGCCGGAGTTCTGGTTCGATCAGCTCAAGGGCGGGCCGCGCATCAAGAAGCAGTACGCCCCGCACCGACCCGAGCGCTTGTGGGTGCGACCGGATGGCGCGATCAGCGAGCACGAGACCGACGGCGCGGTCATGGGCTGGTTCCAGCCCAAGCCGCTGATGCTCTGCTCGCGCTGCCGCGCCGCCTACGATCTGCGCGAGAAGAGCGACTTCCGCAAGCTCGCGACACTCTCACAGACGGGCCGATCAACCGCCACGACGCTGAGTACGAGCGCCGCCGTCGTCACGATGCGGCAGATGGTCGGCGCCGCCGATGGCCGGGACGAGCAGCAAGGCGACCTCGCCGCGTGCAAGGTACTGAGCTTCACCGATAACCGCCAGGACGCGTCGCTTCAGGCCGGGCACCTGAACGACTTTATGCAGGTGGCGATGCTGCGCGGCGCGCTTGTGAACGCCATTGACCGGGAGGGCACGCTCGCGTTTGACCGGTTGGGCGACGCGACCTTCGCGGCCCTCGGCGCGCGGTCCGAGCAGTTCATGAAGGAGGCGGTCGAGTCGGGACCGGGCTATCGTAGCGCCCGCCAGGTGATGGTGGACCTCCTCCAGTACCGCGCGTTCGAGGATCTGCGCCGGGCGTGGCGGGTGGCCCAGCCAAATCTCGAACAATGCGGCCTGCTCCGCATCGGTTACGACGGGCTGGCCGACCTTGCCCATGACGATGCGTACTGGGCGCGCGTGCCGGTTGTCGGGGATGCCGGCGCGCCCACGCGCGAGCGCGTGCTCCGCGCGGTGCTCGACCATCTGCGCAGCGCGCTCGCGCTCGATGCCGACCTGCTGATGCCCGACAAGACAACGCGGCTCCGCCAGCGGGCGAACCAGTGGCTGCGTGAGCCGTGGTCCATCGACGAGCTTGAACAGCTTCGCCGCTCCGCCATCGCCCTTTTGCCCGGAGTGACGGCCACCGCGCGCGAGGAGGCGCCGACGCTCGGACTGGGCTGGCGGTCGGCGGTCGGGCGTTACCTGCGCTCGCACCACACCTGGGACATCGAGCAGGACCTGACGACGAGCGAGGTTGAGGACCTGGTGTGGGCGATCATGCGGAAGCTGCGTGGCCACCTGCTCACCGTCATCCAGCGTGCCGGAGAAGATTACGGCGTGCAACTCCGCGCCGGGACGCTGCGCTGGGAACGGGGCGATAGCCGCGCGCCCGGTCCGGACCCGGTGCGCACCCGCTCGCTGCACACCCGCCGAACGGAGGCGCTCACCAGCGAGCCAAATCGGTACTTCGCGCGGCTGTACCGTGAGGGCGCCGCCGCGCTCTCCGGCATCGTGGGGGCGGAGCATACCGGGCAAGTCTCCGCCGATCTCAGGCAGCAGCGGGAGCGCCGTTTCCGCTTGGGTGAACTGGCGGCGCTCTTCTGCTCGCCAACAATGGAACTGGGTGTGGACATCGCGGACCTTAACACCGTCCATATGCGCAATGTTCCACCGACACCGGCCAACTACGCGCAGCGCAGTGGGCGCGCGGGTCGTGGCGGTCGGCCGGCGTTGGTGGTGGCCTTCGCCAGCCAGGGCAACGCGCACGACTCGTATTTCTTCCGCCGCAAGCAGCGCATGATTGCCGGGGCGGTCGCGCCCGCGCGCATGGAGCTCGCCAACCGCGAGCTCGTGGCGGCGCACCTGCACTCGGTCTGGCTGTCCAACGTCGGCATGCCGCTACAGCAGTCGATCGCGGACCTACTCGACCTGGATGCCGACGGCTGCCCACTCCAGTCCGAGAAGCAGGAGCAGATCCAGCTCTCGCCCGACCGTCAGTTCGAGGTTATGGCCGCCTTCCGCGAAGTGGTGGGCCGTGACGTCCAGGTGACAGCCGCCGATTGGTTCTCGGACGAGTGGCTAGAGCAAACCGTCCGCGAGGCGCCGCATTCGTTTGACCGCGCCTTTGACCGCTGGCGCATCCTCTACGGTGCGGCCGTGGAACAGCGCGACGCCGCGCGCAAGGTGATCGACCGGCCACGGGTGAAGTCGGAGGACAAACGCGAGGCGGAGCAAGGCGAGCGCGAGGCACGGCGCGAGCTGGAATTGCTGCTCAACGAGACACGGGACGCGACCGAATCCGATTTCTATCCCTACCGCTACCTCGCGACCGAGGGTTTCCTACCCGGCTATAACTTCCCACGCCTGCCGCTGCGGGCGCTGGTGCCGGGGCGCGAGTCGGCTCAAGCGCTCGACCGGCCGCGGTTCCTCGGCTTGCCCGAGTTCGGTCCGTGGAACGTGTTGTACCACGAGGGGCGCAAGCATCGGGTGATGGCGTGCGTCATGCCGGCAGGCGGCATCGAGCACCGTATGACCAAGGCGCGGCTGTGCGATACCTGCGGGTACATCCACCCCGGTGACGAGGCGAACGTGGACTTGTGCGCCCACTGCGGCACACGACTCGACGCCGAGAACTCGCCCTTCCCCCAGCGGCTGCTCGACCAACCCACGGTGCGCACCTCGCGGTGGGCGCGCATCTCCTCCGAGGAAGAGGAGCGGGTGCGCGAGGGCTACCGGGTTACGACCCAGTGTCAGTTCCCGGCTGGGCGATCGGTGCGCCGGGCCGAGGCGCGGGTGGCGGATGGCGCGGCCGTGATGGACGTGACGTTCGCGCCGCAAGCGACCCTGTGGCGCATCAATCACGGTTGGCGGCGGGCGACCAGGCAAAGCGGCTTCACCCTCGATGGAGACACGGGCCGGTGGCGCAAGCGCGAGAACGACCCCGTGGGCGACAGTGACGACGCGCTGGATCCGACCGAGAAGGCGCCGATCTCGGACGTCCGTCCGTACGTCACCGATGCACGCAACATCCTTCTGCTGCGGCCCGTCAGCGAGGCCAAAGGCGCCGACCGGGAGCGGTTCCTGCGGACGCTCGCCTACGCGCTCCAGCGCGGCGTCCAGGTCGTGTACCAGGTGGAAGAGCAAGAGGTGGCCGTCGAGCTGATCGGCACAGGCGACCATCAGCGCCTACTGCTGTGGGAGTCGGCGGAGGGCGGCACCGGCGTGTGGGAGCGGATGTTGGGCGAGCCATACTCATTCGCCGAGGTGACCGCGGAGGCGATGCGCGTCTGTCACGTCGACCCTGGCACCGGCGATGCGGATCCGGCATGGACGGACCGCTGCGCCATCGCCTGCTACGACTGCCTGCTGTCGTACTCGAACCAGCTTGATCACCGCGCTATCAACCGCCACCTCGTGCGCGACTATCTTTTTGCCCTCACGCGGGCCGTGGTGGTGATCGCCACGGGGGAACGCGGCTACGAGCAGCAGGACGCCTGGTTGCGCGAACGCGTTGACCCGGCATCGAGCCTTGAGCGGGAGTTCCTCGACCACCTGAGTGCGCACATGCTCCGCCTGCCGGATCGTGCCCAGTACCGGCCAGACCCCGAGGTGGCGGTGCAGCCCGACTTCTACTACGAACGCGACGGACTCCGGGGCGTCTGCGTGTTCGTGGACGGTCCCACGCACGACCAGCCGGCTCAGGCGGCTCGCGACCGAGAGGTTCGCGAGGCCCTGACGGACCGCGGGTATCGCGTACTCGTGGTACGGTTCGATCGCCCTATCGCGGACCAACTCGACCACTATCCCGACGTTTTCAGACCCGGCTGATCTGCCCCGGCCCTCCAGGGAGTGGCGATGACGACCGCATGCCGCGTAGGGTCGCGAGGCCGCTGTCGGTATTTCGCCCAGGCCGCGAGCGCGTCGGTGCGCAGATCGCCGCGACGGAGATGATGCACGTCGGGAACCCGGAGCGCCCCGTCCGAGTCCGGCAATGAGTCGTGCATCACCGCTAATCGATAGAACCGCTCGGAGAGTTCGTCGTCAGCCAGATCGGCGCGTCGCGTTCACGGACGCGGATGATCTCGATGAATCCGCCCCGGGTCGTCCGGATCGATCAGCCGTGGGAGGTTGCCGGCGACCGTCCGCTCCGTCGTTCGGATGGACCCTGGGTTCACGTTCCGGCCGCGTGGTGGAAACCTCGCCAACACATCCTGGTTCTCCCCACATTTTGGTGATGCCGGCGGGGGAGGCGCTATGATCGCGGTATGTCGAATCCTCAGCAGTTGCCCACGGCTCTCCTCCCCGCCACCGACGCGCTCCAGCTGGACACCGTCACCATCACCCCGGAGCAGATTACGGCGACGTTAGTAGCAATCCGGCCGGCGGCGCCCTGCCCTCAGTGCGGCGAACGGTCCCGGCGCATCCACGGCTCCTACTCTCGCACGTTGGCCGACCTGCCCTGGGGCCAGCACCGCGTGCGGCTCCACCTTACCGTGCGCAAGTTTCGCTGTCCTACCCCCTCCTGTCCGCGTCGCATCTTCACGGAGCGGCTGCCAGACATCGCCGCCTGTTGAGCGACGATTAGAACGGCTCTGGCACAGATTGTGTGACGCGGACTCGCCGCGGCACATGTCTGAGGCCTGATTGACCCTACGCCTGTCTGAACTCTGCTGTGGACGGCAGCCGCTATCTGCCCAGTGCGCTGCAACCACAGAGATTGTGCCAGAGCCGCTCTAATCGTCGTTCAACACGTGATGCCATGCTGACATTGACGACGGAACAGCGTGAGTCGGTAGATTGACCGGCACCACGATAAGGTCAATATCCGGATGTCCGGATGTGCGACTAACTGGTCAATGTCAAGGAACGCACGAGGCGCCCCCAACGCGGCCGCCGAGGCTTCAGAGGTGTCCTCATTGGCAGTGCAGACCGCGACGAGTTCATACTTCGGCAACACCCGCGGGGCGGGGATGTGGGCACCCGCCCGCCAGCCGCTTCCGCCCCGAGTCACGGTCGCGCCGACAATGCCGCCACGAACCTCGTTCGCCATGCCGCGCCCTCCTGATGTCCAGGCTGTCGCGGCGGGGATGACCCGTATCCACCCACCTGGACGTGGCAGATTCTACACTCGGCCAGGTCCTGCCGGGAGTGGAGTCCGCCCCGCCATTCCGCGCGGCTGCCGCGCGGAGTGGCGGGGCAGCTAGACCAGCTTGCCTCCCCGGCCATCGGGGGCATCAGGCCGAATCCAAACGTTGCGCCAGTTCGAGCCGCCGAAGTACGAAAGGAAGCCGTAGGTGCTGTTGTTGATTCCGGTTGTCCAAGGTTGCGAGAGCGTGCAGCCCTCGGTCCAGCAGATCCAGAGGTAGGTGACCTGATCATACAGCCGCTGCAACATCTGCGCGGTCAGCTTGAGCGATTCATCGGGGCTTGTCGCGGTACGGATCTTATCTAAGAGCATCTTCAGCTCGGGATCATCCGCTCCCCCAGGGCTAGTCGCGGCGCCGGGATAGAGCAGTGGCGACGCCTGGGTGTCCACGTCGTAGCCGATATAGCTGAACGGCTGAATCATGTCCTTGTACGTGCGGTTGCCCACATCCGCGCGATGCGCCAGGACATCCTTGGCCGTGAGCTTGAGGTTAACCTTGAGATTGTCGCGCCAGTACTGGCCGACCGCGGTGTAGATGTTGAAGAACACCCCCGATGCCGGCGCCGGAATCTCCAGTTCAATATCGAG
>JBBQJF010000163.1:0-10803 GCA_038325665.1 Dehalococcoidia bacterium
CTGTGGGACGCATCGCGGGCCGAGATGGATGTGGTCAAGCGCACCGACATGATCAAGAAGCTCAACCAGATACTGATCGATGACGCCGTGATCGTGCCCATCTCCAACCGCAACGGCGCACAGGTGGCGAAGAAGGGCCTCAAGGGCATGGACATCACCGCCTGGGACTCGAACCTGTGGAAGATTGCCTATTGGTATCGGCAGGCATAGGCCGGTGGGTGCTGGGTGTTGGGTGTTGGGTGTTGGGCAGATGGCCACTTGAGCGAATGGGTAGCCCGACTCGCGGTGGGCGCGGCCCCCCAGCACCTAACACCCAACACCCAGCACCCGGGTGGGGGGGGAACATGGGGCGCTTCATCTTTCGGCGGACGCTGATCGCGATTCCGACATTGTTGGGCATTAGCCTGATCATCTTTATGATCATCTCGCTGGCCCCGGGCGACCCGTTCGCGGAACTGGCGCAGAATCCGAACGTGCCGGTCGAGGTCCGGGACAACTTACGCAAGCAGTTGGGTATCGATGATCCGGTGCATGTTCGGTACGTGCGCTGGTTGGGACAGTTGGTGCGCGGCAATCTCGGCTATTCATTCACCAGCCGCGTCGATGTCAAGGATTTGATCTGGCAACGGCTGCCGACGACCATATTTGTGCTCGGCACGGCCCAGGTGGTGGCGCTGTTGATCGCTATCCCAATCGGGGTGATCTCCGCGATCAAGCAGTATTCACTGCTCGACAATATCGCGACAACGATATCGTTCCTCGGCTTCTCGCTGCCCACGTTTTTCACCGGCCTGTTGTTTATCCTCGTGTTTGGCATCTACTTACAGTGGCTTCCGACGATTTACAGTTCGAATGTCGACGCGAGCGGCATCGAGTGGGTGCTGAAAATGCTGCGTCAGGCGGCGATGCCGATCATGGTGTTGGCCTTATTCGAGGCGGCGCAGCTCATCCGCTACGTCCGGTCCTCGATGCTGGATGTGATTCGGATGGACTACGTGAATGTCGCACGGGCGAAGGGCCTCAGTGAGACCAGCGTCACTGTCCGGCACGCGCTCCGCAACGCGCTCATCCCGGTGGTGACGATCCTGGCGCTGCAATTGCCGACGGTCTTCACCGGCGCCGTGATCACCGAGCAGATCTTTCGCATCCCCGGTATCGGGTCGCTTCTGATCAGCTCGCTCAACACGAAGGACACACCGGTGCTGATGGCAATCGTGTTCACGTACTCGGCATTGGTCGTGCTGTTCACGCTGATCGCGGATGTGATGTACGGCATTCTCGACCCGCGCATTAGGTTCTCGTAGCGTCATGGATGTGCTCATGGAGACGTGACGCTCACGACCACGGGCGGACGTCGCCAGCCACTCCAGGACTCTCAGGGGCGCTACCCGCCTTCGGGGTGGATTGAGCACGGGCAGGCAGAGCGTCTCTCCCCCGGCAGGCCGGGGCGGAAGGGTCGCGGTTAGGGCATTTCAGAAGGAGCGGCAGCATGGCCCTTCAGACAGCGCGGACGTCCGGTCTCGCCGTTCCCGGTGAGGCACTGTTCACAAGACGGCCGCGTACCCTGTGGTCCGACGCCTGGCGACAGTTCCGCCGCCACCGACTGGCGATGTTCGGCCTCGTCGTCTTCGTAACGCTGATCGCGGCGACCCTGGTCGGGCCGCTCGTGTACCCCCGCCCGATCAACGACATCGACATGACCGCGCGACTCGACCCGCCATCGCTCGCCCATCCGATGGGCACCGACGACCTCGGCCAGGACATGCTGGCGCGCATCCTCTACGGCGGACGCGTGTCGATGGCTGTCGGCATGGCGGCAATGCTAATCGCCATCACGATCGGCACGCTGGTCGGCGCCGTGTCCGGGTTCTTCGGCGGGTGGGTGGACACGGTGCTCATGCGGGTGACGGAGTTGTTCATCGCGCTGCCACAGCTTCCGCTGCTGCTGCTGGTGATCTACCTGTTCCGCGACAAGATGAAGCAGATCGCCGGTCCCGAGATGGGCACGTTCGTGCTGATGGTGATCGTGATCGGCGGATTGCGCTGGATGGCCGTCTCGCGACTGGTGCGGGCGGCATTCCTCTCGATCAAGCAGAAAGAGTACATGGAGGCGGCACGCTGTATCGGCGCCCCCGGTTTGCGCCAGGTGATGGTACACATGCTGCCAAACGCGATCAGTCAAGTGATCGTCGCCGCTTCGCTCGGCGTCGCCGCGGCGATCCTGGCCGAGTCATCGCTGTCGTTCCTCGGCCTCGGCTTCCCGCCTGATATGCCGACCTGGGGCCGGCTGCTGTTCGACGCCCGCGACCGCCTCGACATGGCGCCCCACGCCGCGCTGTTTCCCGGCCTAATGATCTTCCTGACCGTGCTGTCGATCAACTTCATCGGCGACGGTCTACGTGATGCGTTTGACCCGAGGAGGGTGCGGTAACCTGCCTACCCGACCTCCGCCCCCCGGCTGTGACGGGGCGGGCCACGAGCGACGGATGCTTCTGTCCGGACATGCAGGTTGGGCTGGGTTGCCGTTCGCAGATGCAGGATCGTACCCGACCCCCGCATCGAGAATCGACCAGGAGCGTTGCCTACCGGGTTCCGCTAGCGTGAGGGTCGGAGTACGCTACGACCGCACGCGGTGGGGGCGTTGCCACCGGTACGCGAAGCACAACACGAGGAGCCTGCGATGAACGAGGTGTTCCCGGTGGTGATGGGAGCGGTACTAGGGTTGGTGCTCTCACGCGTGGGGTCGGTACGGTTGCGATGGATCGCGCTCGTGGTGCTGAGCATCGCTCTGGGCGCGCTCGCCAGCGTGATCAGCGGCGAGACGGAAGTCAGCCTGGGCTTCATCCCGCTCGACGTGCTGCAAGTGCTGGTCGTCGCCGCGCTGACTTCGGCGGTGGTGCTGGCGTGGCAGCGCCGGTCGATGCGCGCGTAAGGCGAGTCGCGGCGCGTCTTTACGCCAGCGTCACCGTGCCCGCGCCGCCGTCCACCACCACCCGTGCGCCGTCGGGAATGGACCGCGTGCCGGTGCGGGTCGCGACGATCGCGGGGATGCCGAACTCACGCGCGATCACGGCGGGGTGCGAGAGTACGCCGCCGTGATCGGTGACCAGCGCCCCAACACGGGAGAACATCGCCGACCACGCCGGCGATGTCATCGGACAGACGAGCACATCGCCGTCCTCGATCCGGTCGAAATCCTGCTCGCCATGCACCACCCGCGCGATTCCTTCATGGCGCCCTGCCACGGCCGGTATGCCGCGCGCCACGACGCGGCCCACGGCCTCGCGCATCGCCGGCCGTGCGTCCTCCTGCTCGCGGTCGGGTGTGGCGGCGTCTGTCGAGATGCTGGCCGGGGCGGTTGGATCCTCCGAGCCGCCGGGGAGCGATTGGATGCCGCGCATGTACCAGATGATCGCGCCGGTCATGAACGCGGCATCGGGCGGCAGGGCATCGAGCGGCGGGACCGGTGTTTGCCTGCCAATGTACAGCGGCGGTGGCGGCGCCTCTCGCCGGCGCTGCCATGTGCGTCGCCGTGCCGCCGCGTGCAGAGAAAGCCCGTCGCCACGCGCGTCTGGGCCTCGACGCAGGCCGTTGCATATCTCTGCCGCGGTGAGGAAGAACACGTCGTCGCGCCGCTCAAGCCACATCCCTGCCCAGCGCCGCCCCGTCTCCAGCAGGGCATAGCGGATGACCGCAAACGCGGCGTTGAAAGTGAGCACGACATTGTCATCGCGCACCGGATAGGCGCGTTGCGCCGCCGCCAGCGCGTCGTCGAACTGCCGCCGCACGACGGGATCGACCAGGCGGTCGCGCGCCCAATCTACCGCGTCGTCGCGAGCCGGTGCGGTACGCTCGATTTCCTCGACGTCACGGGGAGCTGCCGCGCTCGCGTCGGACCCGTGCGGAACGGCGCTCGCGGCGGGCACGCGCGTATGCCCTCCCGGCCGCGCGCCGGCCGGCGACCGTGCCGCCAGATCGAGGACCAGCGCCATCACCCGGCCCGGCTGCTCGGCAAGCGACGGCTCAATGAATTCGTAGCGGGCGGTGATGCGGTGGCCGTACGACTCCATCCAAGCATCAAACGCGGTCCCGAATTCGGGGTCGATCCGGCCGGGAGCCGCGCCCGCCGCATCAACCCCGAGCCGTCGCACCTCCGCCAACAGCGGCGGCGCGGCGCGGAGCATATCTGCCAGCAGGCGCAGGCCCTGTCCTGGCGCCCGCGATTCGGTCGAGAATCCGGCAACGAGATCGGCGGTGCGTACACCGACGAGAGCGGGGGTATCGCGGCAGAGGAACTCCAGTCGCGCCATCTCCGGGGCGATCGCGCCGTGCAGCACGAAATGCAACCGGACATAGAACGCGGTGCGGCGCAGCAGCCGCTCGATGTGGCCGAGCAGCGCGGCATCATCGAACGACGACATGTCATGTGACCGAGCCTCCCGCAGCTCCGACTCGATTCGGGGACGCCATTCATGGTCCCAGCGGTCGAGCACCGCCGCCGGATAGCCCGAGCGGTAGCGCTCGCTGCTCGTGACCACCCGTGCGCGCACGAGCGGATGCGCCCACCACAGCCGCATGAGCGGACCGAGCAACACCGCCGGGGGTGTCAGCCCGCCCGGCGGCACAATCCGCGTATACAGGTAGCCGTCGATCAGGCGCGATTGAAGACCGCCGCCAAGGTAGCCAAACTCGCGGAACATCGCCGCCAGCGCCGCATCCTGCCAGGACAGGTACAGCGATGCGAACACCGGTGACAGCGGCAGGGGAAAATGGCTCGGGTCGCGCTCCCATGGTCCGCGCGCCGCCGACGCTTCCGGGTGGATTACCACCACGACCACCACCTCGACGCGCGGGTCATGCCTCGCCGTCGCGCCGCTGCGCCAGCCACGCCAGCGCATCCTCGACCGCCCCCTGGAACTGGACCATGAACGCCATCTTGTGAATCAGCCGGATGCCGCCGGCTTCGCAGCGTTGCTGGACGCCGAGGTCGTCCGCCTCGCCCGTGACCATGATGATCGCCTCCGAGGAACCGCCCCGCGCAAGCCAGCCGTCGATCACGTCCCAACCGGTGTGATGCGGCATGTCGAGGTCCGTGACCAGCAGATCGAGCGACAGGCCGCTGCTCAGAAGGGTCAGGGCCTCGCGTCCATCAGGCGCGGCGGTGACGTGCAGCCCCCACGTTTCGAGCGCCGACACGACCCGCTCGCGATACATTGGATGGTCCTCGGCGACCAGGACGGTTGTCGGTAAGGCGGTCATACGGTCAGTGTCTCCTCAACGCGTGGCCGCGTGGCCGGTTCAATAGCCGCGGAAACGCATGTGGGCGCATCAAAGTGCCACGAGCGAAACCGTAACAGCCCGAAGTACCAAACAAGCAATGGCGGCCAGAAGGCCACCATAACCGGTGCGGCGGTCGCACGCCAGTAGTCGCGCAGCCAGACCGTGTTATTGCGGTACTGCTCGACGAGATCGGGAAACGATGTGAAGAGCGCGACCGTGACGAGCAGCGGTGTGAACCACGTACCGGGCAGCAGTGCCGCCAGCGTCACCGGCCACAGCATGTACCACGGCCGAAACCACGCGCTGGCAACGAGCAGGTAGAGAAACAGCGCCTGGACGCCGGATGTCGTCAGCCGGGTGAAATCGCGCCGCGCCTGCCACACCAGCGGCGCATACATGCCCAGGAACACCCAACGCGTGATCGTCCGCGCGAGATCGGCCGCATCATCGGGCGCGAGCGCCGTTGCTAACCGTGTCTGGAGCAGCAATGGGGTTGACGTGATCACCAACCTGTTGTTGTTGGCCTGGCTGAGTACGGTGTCGAAGGTCGCGCGCCCCTGCCAGAATGGGGCGTAGCACAGCACGACCACGACACCGGCTGTCACTATTCCGGGCGCCAGGGCACGTAGCCGCTCGCGGACGGAGCCGGACGTATGATGCCACGCGTACAGCAGGATCATCGGCCCCACCAACGCGGTCGCGAACTTCACCAACACGGAGAGCGCCAGCGCCGGAAAGGCGAACAGCCAATCCTTCCGCCATACTCGATCGAGGGCAAGCAGGAGGAAGAACATCATCACCATGTCGTTGTGGCCGTTGCCGAGCGTGCGGAACGCGACGAACGGGTTCCAGGCGAACAGCACCACGGCCACGGACTCCCATCCGGGGCGGGTGCGCGCCACGATCCGGTAGATCAGCCAGGCGCACCCCAGATACGACAGCCCGGACAGGAGCTTGAATAGCACAAGCCCCGCGAGGAAATTGTCGCCCGCCAGCAGCGCGGGACCGGCGGTCAGCAATGACCAAAATGGCCCGTACGGCGAGGGCTGCTCCCCCCAACTGATGCCAATCGCGTACGGATGCGCGCTCGGGGGCACAATCAGGGGATTGTCGCCGTACATCCAGAACGTACGCGCGTCGGCATGGTAGTGGAACATATCCGCGGCCGTTGGCGGGTACATCCACATGAGCACCAGCAAGAACAGGACCGGAAACGCGAACAGCAATCGCGATGAGACGCGGTCACGATTGCGCCACACCGTCGCCAGCGCCAGCGCGAAGAACGCGAAGGCGAGCACGACCGCCGACACATACATCACGGAGTTGCGCCGCCAGTCAGGTCCAAGCATCTCGGGGAACCCGAGCGACACCCCCGGCCCGGGGAAGTAGTGCGGCAGCGACAGGCGCGCCGACAGCACCGCGTACATGACCGCGAGGTCGATCCCGGCCGCGATCACCAGCCACGAGACGCCGTCGAAACGGATCCACACCCGCCCAGGCGTCACGGACGGCGCGCCGTCGGCATCGGTGGCTGCAACCGGCGCTCGCATATGGGCTTATCCCTCACTTCGGGTTACGGCGCCACTCGGCTCCGCCGCGACGAACGCTGCCGGCTTTGATGCGTCGAGCGGCCCCGGCAGTAGGCAGGCGCCACACACGTCGAGGCCGGATGGACCCTCCGTCGCCGCTGCATTTACGATGACTCGTCGCTCAGACATGCCGGCCGGCGTAGGCTCTCCAACACCCAACACCCATCAGGCATCCTTCATCGCGTGTGCCCGAGCGTGTGCGGGCTGTCGGAGAGGCGATCGATCACTGTTACCTCACCGGTCAGCGTGCGATGCACCGGGCAACGGGCGGCGATCTCAAGCAACCGCGCACGCTGCTCACCGGACAGGTCGCCGTCAAGGGTGATCTCGCGCTCGATCCGTTCGAGGCGCGCGTCCGCATCGGACGAGACGGCGCCGTCGGCGGCATGAACGCGATCATGATGGAGGTGAACCGAGACATCGCGCAACGCCCATCCTTTGCGCCGCGCGTACATCAGCAGCGTCATCGACGTACAGGCGCCCAGCGCCCACAGCAGCAATTCGTACGGGGTCGGCCCCAGGTCGTCCCCATCCTCGTGCTCTGGTTCGTCAGCGTGATACGCGTGCGTGCCAGCAATCAGGGTCTGCGTGTAGGTAAATGGCGGCAGGCGACGGACATCGACACTCGGCATACGCGCGTCCTTTTCATTGTGGAAATTACCCCAGTCCACCGGCCGCGCGGCGTCGTTTGATCGGTGTGTGATGTACCGCGCTACCGGCATACGTACGATACCATAGGCCCCAGAGGCGGGGCGGCGAGACCTTGAAGGAGTCCAACGGTGGCGGAAACGTACGGGAACCAGCCAATCGATGCCAGCATGCACGGCCAGATGACCGGTAGCGGCGCTGACCGAGCCTATATTACCAAGCAAGGTGACACTCTCGAGGGCATCGCCGCGTTTTTCTACGGCGCTCCCGAGCATCGGCAGCGACTCATTGACGACAACCCGAGTTGGAACGGCTGGCAGCCGAACGAGACGGTGCCGGCGGGCATCCAACTCAAGGTTGGTGAGGACGCCGGCCGGGGCGACACCGTGACGTGATCTGGGACCAGCGCGCGCCCCGCGGCCACCGGTGCGGCCGCGCCCGACCGTGAGGCCCCCACCTCCACGGGAGCCTGAGACACGATGGACGAGAACGCCAAGAAGTCCGTGCTCCGTACCTTCACCTACGTGTTACACGTCGTCACCGTGCCGGGACCGGGCGGCGGTCACGGCTTCACCGCCAATTGGGTCGCGCAGGCCGCGTTTGAGCCACCGATGGTATCAATCACGGTCGAGAACGACAGTCGGGCGATCGATCTCGTGCGCGCCGCCGGCGTCTTTGCCGTCAATGTTCTCGCGACCGGTCAGCGTGATCTCGCGGCGCGGCTCGGTCGCCGCTCCGCCACCCACCCGGACAAGTTCAGCGGCATCGCGACCGAGCCGGGTGTGACCGGCTGTCCGCTTCTCACCGAGGCGCTCGGCTATCTCGAATGCCGCGTGACGGGTGAGCTACCGGCCGGTGACCATACGCTGTTCGTGGGCGAGGTGGTGGAGGCGGGGGTCCGCCGCGACCAGCAGCCGCTGACCATGGCCGAAACCGGCTTCCGCTACTTCGGATGATTAGCGCCTGTCGGGCGTGTCTCGTCCGGAGACGGGTGGGTGACGCACCGCCGGTGCTTTGCTCACTAGCGGCCGAAAACTGGTGGCCGGCCGCTTACGTATAGTGCATGGGTGACGTATCATAATGAGCGTTAAGCGTGCGAATAGTCAGTAAGCGTTCAGCCATCAGTGCCCGGTCATCAGCCCGCCAGTGAACTGTCAGAATAGTCCGCCCTCAACGCCCCCGGCAGGCCGGGGCGCTCACGGCCTGGGACCGCGTGGGCACTGAACGCTGACGGCTGATGGCTGAACGCTTACAATAGTCAGACAACCCGCCGTTTTAGCGGCATCGAACTGACCGGTGGAGACTCTATGTGACCGGGTACATCCTACGCCGGATATTGATGATGATTCCGGTAGCGTTCTTCGCGAGCGTTATCCTGTTCGCCCTGCTGAAGCTCACCCCCGGCGATCCCGTGCAACTGCAACTCGGCGAGCAGGTAACGGCCGAGAACTACGCGGCGCTCCGCAAAGAGTTGGGGCTGGATAAGCCCGCTCCGGTACAGTATCTGCGCTGGTTGCAGCACGTTGTGCAGGGCGACTTCGGTAAATCACTACGCAATAAGGCGCCAGTGCGCGAGGAGATCGTGCGTCGCCTGCCGGCCACGATCCAGCTCGGCGCCGCGTCGTTCGTACTGTCACTGTTGGTGGCGATACCGCTTGGTATTCTCTCGGCGGTGTTTCGGCGGTCGCCATTGGCGTTATTCGCCACGGCCTTCACGCAGGTCGCGGTGTCGCTGCCCGGCTTCGTGATTGGCCTGCTCCTGATCTTCGTGTTCGCGCGCAAGCTGGGCTGGTTTCCGCCCGGCGGCTACGTGCGCCCCAGCGACGACTTCGGCGAGTTCGTCCGGCGGCTGGCGCTGCCCGCGTTTACCCTCAGCCTTTTCGGCGCGGCCACGCAGACCCGCTTCATCCGCTCTGGTCTGCTGGACACGCTACACCAGGATTACATCCGCACCGCCCGCGCCAAAGGGCTGTCGGAGTGGAGCGTGATCGCGCGCCACGCGTTGCGTAACGCGCTGATCCCGAGCGTGACACTCCTCGGCCTCCAGATCGGCGCGCTGCTGGAAGGCGCGATCATCACCGAGGCGATTTTCGCGTGGCCGGGAGTTGGGCGGCTCGCGGTTCAGGCTCTGGGGTCTCGTGACTACCCGATCACGCAGGCGGTGGTCTTGATGGCGGTGTTCGCCTTCATGTTCGCCAACTTACTGGTCGATCTGTCCTATGCGTATCTCGACCCAAGGATTAGCTATGCCCGACGCGGATAGCGCGGCCCTGGCGCGCACCGGTCCAGCCGTGACTGAGCGGGAACCCTCCGCGGTTCAGCGGTTCTGGCGCTGGCTCGTCCGCCGGCCGCGTCTGATGGTGTTCGGATCGGTCATCCTGTCGATGGTGCTGATCGCCGTCTTCGCGCCACTGATCGCCCCCGAGGACCCAATCCGGACGCACCCGGTGCGCTCGCTTCAGAAGCCGTCCGTCGCGCACCCATTCGGCACCGACCAGCTCGGGCGCGATGTCCTCAGCCGTGTGATCTACGGCGCGCGCATCTCGCTGGCCGTGGCTGTGATCGCCGTGAGCATCGCCCTGGCCGGCGGGGTCAGCCTGGGCGTGGTCGCGGGGTGGTATGGTGGGTTCACTGATGGGGTACTCAGCCGCTTCATCGACGCGCTGCTCGCGTTCCCGGGCATCTTACTGGCGATCGCGATCACGAACGCGCTCGGCCCATCGCTGAGCAACGCGATGATCGCGGTCGGCGTGCTTGGCATACCCACGTATTTTCGGCTGGCACGCGGTCAGGTGCTTCAGGCGCGCGAGCAAGAATACGTGACGGCGGCGAAGGTGCTGGGAGCAGATGAGATGCGCCTGCTGATGCGGCATGTCGTGCCGAATATCATCAACCCGTTGATCGTGGCCGCATCGATTGCCAGTTCCGGGGCAATCCTGGCACTGGCGGCGCTCAGCTTCCTCGGAATCGGTTCCCAGCCGCCGGCGCCCGATTGGGGTTCGATGATCGATCAGGGCCGGTCGTACATCGGACGCGCCGACTGGCTGTGGCTCGCGCCGGCGATCGGTATCTTTTTCACGGTGTTCTCGTTCTACATGCTCGGCGATGCGCTCCGAGACGCGCTCGATCCACGTCTACGCAATCGCTGAGCGTCGCATCACCGCCCGTGAACGGCCGCTCCCCCTTCGCTTGCCGTGATGGGGCCGGGAGGTTAGGTTTCTAGAGGGAGGGAAACAACCATGTTGAAGAAAGACAGCTACTGGGCGAAACACATGCAGCGCAGGCG
>JBBQJF010000164.1:0-10731 GCA_038325665.1 Dehalococcoidia bacterium
GAGCACGGCGTCATCTCGGCCGAGTGCGCCAAAGATATGGCGCGTGTCGCCCGTGACCAGGGGCGCGCCGACCTCGGGTTGGCCGTTACCGGGGTCGCCGGCCCCGATCCGCAGGAGGACAAGCCGGTCGGTACGATGCATGTCGCGTTGCACGACGGCAACGACGCCCACGTCATCTCGTACCAGTTCGCCCAGGGACGCGAGGCCGCCAAGCGCCGTGCCGTCACCGTCGCATTCCAACTGCTACGCCGCGTACTGCTCACATAGGTGTTGGGTGTTGGGTGTTAGCTAATGGAGGCCGCGGTAGGAGCGAGCATTGAGCGGTGATGATGCAACGGACACGAGGGGGAGCGGCGATCGTCGCTCCCCAACACCCAGCACCCAATACCCATCAGCCATCCCGTTTCAGCTTGGAGCGAACAATCTCTATCTGATCACCGGCGGCGACGGCCATGTGTGTATCGACGCGGGGCCGGACTACGACGGCGCATGGGAGGAATTGACGGCCCAACTCGCGGCGGCGGGAATCGCGCCGCGCGACGTGCGCGCCGTGGTACTCACCCACGCCCACCGCGACCACGCGGGGCTGGCGGCGCGCTGGCAGACCGCCGGGGCACGCGTGTACGCCGGCCGTGACGACGCGGCCGAACTGGCGCTGGACGAGCGCGATCGGCGCCAGTCGCGGGCGCTGGCGGTGGCCGCCCTGATCGAGCACGGTGTGCCCGCCGAACTGGCGGAGCGGCCGATCCCGCGGCGCGCTGGTGGAGCTGTAGCCGGCGCCAGCGGTGATTGGCCTGGCCCGCTGCGGATGACGGCTGTCACACCTCACACGCTGCTCGATGACGGTGATGAAATCGTCGAGGCGGGTGTCCGACTGGGTGTGGTCTCTTGTCCCGGTCATACACCCGGCACAATTCTGCTGGTGGACGCGGCCGGCAGACATATATACACCGGCGACCATCTGTTGCCCCGGCGGGTGGCGACGGTCGGTATCCAATTCACCCCCGGCGCGCGCAGGCCGAGTATGCCGCCGTTCCTGCGGTCGCTTGATCGTGCCCGCACGCTCACCGGCGCGGCGTACCCTGGCCACGGCGACATGATCGATGACGTGGCCGCGGCGGCGGACTGGTCGCTGCGGTTTCTCGAACGGCGGGCGGCGCGACTGCTGCTGAAGCTGGCGGACGGACCGGCCACCGCCCACGACCTGGCGACGCGCCTCTTTCCCCACATGCAACCCGAACACATCTGGGCGGTGATGGCCGAGACCATCGGCCTCCTCGACGTTCTAGAAGAGCGCGGCGCAGCGGTCGCGGAACGGACCGGCAACCGAATCGTGTTTCACGTCGCCGCCGGATGAGCCAGTATCCTCTCCGTGCTCCCAGATTCTGAAGAGACGACTAGATCAGGCCCGTTGCGGTGATACCGAAGGGAATTCAAGCAACTTCTGCTTTGACTGCTTGACTATCGAACAGCACGCGCCTACACGTCTGTAGCAATTCCCGTAATTTCCATGCCGGAGTGTCATGATATCAGGCAGAGGCGGAAAATGGCATCACCTTCCGAGGTCAAAGCTGCACTCTACGAGGCACTGGCGAACAGCCGCGGGAGCACCCCGGACGCGGTTCGCTTAGAGGTCGGAGCGGGAGGGGAGATCGATTCGTTGGAAGGCGTTGAACTCGTCGCTGCAATGGAAGAGCAGTTCGATGTACGCATCTCTGACCGGGAACTTACCTCGACCATCTGTAGGTTCATCCCGCGCCTCGCGCAACTCGTGGCGGAGAAAACGAATGCCACGGCTGGTACACGGACGTGAGAAAGGGAGATCGCCATGAGCACGTCAGAACACTCAGGTGGAGGACCGGTGCTCGACGAGCGCCAGCGCCTCCTGGCCGAGCGGCTCCAGCGCGTGCGTGAGTATCTTGGTCTCTCACAGCAGTTCGTCGCGGATCACACGGACATCCCGCGCGTCGCAATCTCGGCCATCGAGAACGGCAAGCGGAAAGTGGAGGCAATCGAGTTAGAGGCGCTGGCGCGTCTCTATAAGTACCCCGTGTCTCATTTTCTCGACGGCGCGGTTGAGGAGTCTGCCTCGATCCGCGCGCTGGCGCGCGAGGCCACCTCTCTGACCGAGCGCGACCGGGAGGAAGTGCTGCGGTTTGCTCAGTTTCTCAAGTCGTATGGACGTTCCCGTCATGAGGAGACCGCATCGCCCGACGCTCATGCGTGAGCAGCCGGGAGAGAGGAGGACAACCGTGGCCTTGCCCTGGCAACAGGTCCACCTAATCGCGGCGACCGAGGCGGCGCGCGCCCACCGAGAGATGAGTGTCGATCCAGCGCGACCAATCGATCCTTTCGCGGCACTCGACAGAGCCGGCGTTCTCGTCTTTCGCCGCCGGCTTGACGGTGTTGCCGGCCTCTACTTACCGGGGGATGTCGCGGGCGGCGTGCCCGGTGTGCTCATCAACGTGGCCCACCCGCCCACGAAGCAGCGGTTCACCGCTGCCCATGAATTGTGGCACCACCGGCGTGATCGGGAAGTCGTGTTTGATACCGAGACCGAGTGGATTGCCCGTGGCGAGGACCATCATGCTGATCGTGAGCGTTTGGCCGAGGCCTTCGCGGCGTGGTTCCTCATGCCCCGACAGTTGGTAACTGCCAGCCTGGCTCGACTCGGGCTAAGCGCGGCGCGGCTAGACGCCGAAGGGGCGTACGCGCCGGTGCCGGCGATGGAAACCAGCTACGTGGCCACCGTGCATCATCTCGGCGATATGCGATTGATCGATCAAGCGACGCGAGATCGTCTCGCTCGTATACTTCCACAGCGCATCAAACACGGACTCGGCGGACCGGGCGCGACAGAAGATGCATGGAAGGATATCCATGTCGTGCGCATGCGCGGCGATGAACGGGGACGCGACGTGCGTGCCAAACAAGGTGATGCGCTCGTGATCGAGGCATCGGAAGCGCCATCAAGCGGCTACGTCTGGGAGGCAGCGGCCGTCGCTCCCGGCTTGGTGTTGGTAGGTGACGAGTTCCTTGCACCGGACGCGCCCACACTCGGTGGGCGCGGCTGGCACCGGTTCATTATCCGTGTGGACGCACCCGGCCACCAGTCGCTACGGCTGGATCTGCGCCGGCCCTGGGAAACCAGGCCCGCGGTGGAGTCGCTCCAGTTTGATATCACTGCTTGATATCACTGCGTTTGCAATTCGTGGGGTGTGCACTGGGGTGACGTGCGCTACGGCTACCTGCCACCGGCATACGTGGACGCACACGGCGTCGAGGCGTGGTCGTTGAGGCTGTCAGGAAGAGGTTGACGTGAACCTGGACACTCGAACAATACGCGTCTCCTGATGGCGGGTCTGGGCCGACCTTATAGTATTGCGTATCGTTGTCTCTGCCCCGTGCATCGGGCGTGACTGTTTGACATCACTTTCTCAGACACATCAATGGTTCGTAAACTGGTGGGAGAGGGAGCAATTGACTGGACGTGGCGCCGCACCCACCGAATATGGCGGAGGACATCCAGATGACCGCGGTGTTTGATGAGGGGACCGTTACGCACCGCTATGCCGACCTGGGCGACGTGCGTCTTCATTACGTGGAGGCGGGCAGGGGTCCGTTGGTGGTGTTGCTCCACGGCTTCCCCGAGTTCTGGTACTCGTGGCGACATCAAATCCCCGTATTGGCGGGCGCGGGGTTTCGCGTGGTCGCTCCCGATATGCGCGGCTACAACCTGTCGGATAAGCCGCGCGGCGTGCGCTCCTATCGAACCGAGCTTCTCACCCGCGACGTGGCGCGGTTGATCGAGGCGTGTGGCGAGCACCGCGCGATCGTCATCGGGCACGACTGGGGCGGCGCGGTGGCGTGGCTGTTCGCGATGCGCTACCCGACGATGCTGGAGCGATTGGTGATCATGAACGCGCCGCATCCGGCCTCGTTCATGCGCGACTTGCTCAATCCGGCGCAACTATTGCGAAGCTGGTACATCTTCTTCTTCCAGGCGCCGGCGCTGCCGGAGGCCGGCTGGCGCGCCGGCAATTTCGCCGCGCTGCGCCGTCTGCTGCGCGAGGACCCCGTGCGACGGGGCGCCTTCACCGAGGACGACATCCGTCGCTACGTGGATGCCTTCTCCCAGCCCGGCGCGCTCACCGGCGCGCTCCACTACTACCGCGCCGCCGTGCAGCAAAACCCGCTCACCGCCCGTGAGGCCCTCGCCCGGATCGACGCGCCGGTGCTCGTGATCTGGGGGATGCGCGACCGCGCCCTCGGTCCCGCACTGGCGCGGCCCGATCGGCGGTGGGCGCCCACGGCGCGCGTCGAACGCATTGCCGGCGCCAGCCACTGGGTGCAGAATGACGCCCCCGAACAGGTCAACGCGCTGCTGCTCGACTTCCTCACCCCGCCAAAGGCATAAGCCAAACCGCCGCCGCACCGCGGCGGGCCGGGTGAACGGGTTCGGGCCGAGCGCGTCACTCGCGGATCGGCCCCACCTCTCCGCGATCTTGCCCAACCCCCGGTGATCGCCTAAACCGGGCGCCGCACTCCGGGCCGCGCGGCGTGATCGATCGCCAGAGTGGCGCCGCGGTGGCGCCGCTCCCTCCACGACCGATCTCGTAAACCTCGCCACCCCGCGACGACCCCGGCTCAGTCCGCTCTCTTGTTCCCGCGGTTGGCGTCCCACATGGAGATGCTTTCGCCTACCCGAGTACTCGCGCCGGAGCATCCATGCGTGGACCCCGCCACCACGCCAGCACGGCGGCAGTCAGAGCCAGTAGCGTGACCGCCCCACCCAGCCACCAGGCGCGGGGAACGCCGTGCGTCATGTGGACGTGCACGTCTCCCTCGGGGCCGCGCGGCGCACCGGTGAGATCCACGGCAATCAGGTTCGGGCCGGCGCGGTACACCGGCAGGCGGTGATTGCCGGCCTCGGCGCGCCAGGAGGTGTCCCAATTCTCACTGATCAGCAGGACGTGGTCGGGCGGCGACTCACGCAAATCGATATCGATGGTCGTGCCGGATGGCGCCCACGCCGCCGCGGGTCGCGCCCGCGGGCCGAGCGCGAGGGCGGCATAGCGGCGCGTCAACTCGTCACGCACATAGGCATCGGCCACGCTTGCGAAGCGCCGGTCCGGCACGCTCAGCCCTTGCTCGGCGCCGCGCGGCACGGCGAACGCGTACGGCGCGCGCCACGGTAATCGCAGCACATCGATACCATCGAGGTGGGCGGCAATCTCCCACTCGACCGGCCATCCCGTGCGCGGGTCGATAAGGACGGGACGCTGACCGGACGGCACGACCGCCAGTTCCACCGCCATCGCCGTCAGATAGGCGGCGCGCGTCTCCGGCGCGCCGAGACCCTCCATGAACATCTGCAGCGGCCCGGCGAGGATGCTCCATTCGCGTCCGCTGTATGAGCCGGTGTACCACCCCTGCCCGTCCGCCTCAAACGATGCGCCCGCGACGATCTCCGGTGGGGCGCTGATTCTCGCGCCCACCTCGGGAACCTCGGAAGACGGTCGCGATGCCAGCCAGCGCCCAAACGGAGAGACGAGAGCCTCGCCATCACGCGGATGCAAGCCGGCGGTAGAGTCGCGGACGGCCGCCGCGCACGCCGCGAGGGCGACGGTCACACCCAATAGGGGCGGCGCCCACCGCGCGGCGCCGGCGCCGCGGCCGGTCCGCACCCGCGACCGCGCCCGGTCGAGCGCCTCGTCGATCAGCAGCGCCGCACCGGCCGCGCACAGCAGCGGCAACACTGACACCAGCCGCGGTAGCTGCATGGCGTGGAACACACGCGGCCCCCATCCCGCCAGCGCGCCCAAGATCGCGCCGGTCAGCAGCGCCGCCGCCATCAGGAGACAGCGCGCCATCGCGCGTCGCTCACCGCCGCCGCGGCGCGCGAGCACGGCGACTGCCGCGACCGACAAACCGGTCCATACCGGCCACCCCGGCGCGAAGGACTCCAGCGCCAGTCGCGCCAGCAGTCGTTCGAAGCCGGCTGAGGCGAAGTACGGGTGCTCGTACGCGGGCCGTGCCGCGTCAAACGCCGGCCACAGGGAGAACGCCGCCGCACCTGCCGCGATCACGCCCTGTACGACGAGTACACGCGGGCGGCGCGCGCCGGCAACGACGGAACTCCAACGCCCATGGGTGAGCGCCGCCGCCGCCATGCCCACCACCCCGACAACCGCCGCCAGGGGATGAACGTACCCGGCGAGTCCCACGGCCGCCGCGATAAGGTGTCCGCCGCGACGGCCGTGGGTGCGATATGCCGCGCATAACAGCGCGGGCGCCAGCGCTAACCCCCACAGCTCAGAGAAGTTGGCCGCCGGCTGCCGGCGGGTGTCGAGCGTCAGCGTGAGCAGGGCGCCGAGCAGCGCCGCCCATGTGCCGATGCGTACGGCACGCAGCGACGCGAACATCACCAGCGGCACGGCAGCGAGCAGGACACCCTGCGCCGCGGCCATCGCCCGTGTCTCGTCCGCGCCGGTGACGCGCATCGCCGCCAGGGTGACGGTGTGGGGCACAAACTGGTAGGCCGACCACGGCGGAAGCCCGCCGGCCCAGTCGTGCGTCCACGTCGCCAGCCCGTGCCGGCCCAGTTCGCGGATACGGTAGGCGTGCGCGTGCCAGTCACCGGCGCCGGTGACGAGGTCGGTTGCCGTGAACAACGGCGCGACCGCGTACGCGGCGACCAGTAGGATCAGGCCGGCCGCCAAGACATCGGATACGCGCGTCGTGTACCGCCGCCATGGGCGATGGGGGGGTGCAAAACGCGGGGCGCGGGCCCTTTGAACGGTGGTGGCCATCTCGTCTCCGTACCGTCTCACGGCCATTGACGTATTCCAGATCGACCGGCAATCAGGGTCGCGCGAGCCGCAGGCAGGAGCCGCCGATGGGCGACCGCCCGTTCGCGTCATCGTGCCAGGCCCCGATGGGGAGTCGTACACTGATCGCGTGGGTGGCGACCTCGTACGCACCGCGTTTCCACGCCGCGCACACCGTCCTGCACCCGCGACCGGAGAATACTACGTGAGGTGGCCGGGTGGTCCGCCCGCCGCCGGTCACAATTATCACATCACTGCCCTGTTTCGGAGGCGTGCCTATGTGTGCCATGCTCATGCCCGCGGTCCTGTCCGGCGGCGCCCGCCGCGCCGCGCCCCACGCGTCCCCGGAATCGGACAGCGTATCGCGGGCGAAGACGGTCGTCGCATACTTCTCGATGGAGATCGGCCTGCACGAGCAAATCCCGACCTACAGTGGTGGGCTGGGTATGCTGGCGGGCGACCATCTACGCGCCGCGGCTGACATGCGTGTGGCGATCGTCGGTGTGACGCTGCTGTACCGCAAGGGCCACCCCACCCAGCAATTGGATAAGCACGGCCAGCAGACCGAGCACGACACCCTTTGGGACCCGGAGACGCTGCTCGAGCGTCTGCCGGTGGAGGTGTCGATCACGCTCGAGGGGCGCACGGTACGGGTGGGGGCGTGGCACTACCGAGTGACGGGCGTTGCCGGCCATACCGTGCCGGTACTGCTGCTTGACACCGCGCTGCCGGAGAACGATCCCTGGGATCAATCCCTGACCGACCGCCTGTATGGGGGTGATGACCGCTACCGGCTCTGTCAGGAGGCGGTGCTCGGACTGGGCGGCGTCGCGATGCTGCGCGCCCTCGGATACGACGACGCGGCGGCCTATCACATGAACGAGGGCCACTCCGCCCTGTTGACGCTCGCGCTGGTCGAGGAGCGGGCACGGACCCGCGGGCACGAGGCGGAGGTCACGGCCGAGGACATTGCCACGGTCCGGGAGCGCTGCGTATTCACCACCCACACGCCGGTGCCTGCCGGCCACGACAAATTCGCGCTCGACCTGGTGCGCTACGTGCTTGGCGATCAGCGCACGGCGCGGCTGGAGATGCTGCGCGGCTGCGCGTTCGGCATGCTCAACATGACCACGCTGGCGATGGCCGGCTCACGCTATACCAACGGTGTCTCGCGCCGCCATATGGAGGTCACCGGCGAGAATTTTCCTGACCATCTCATCGCGGCGATCACCAACGGCGTCCACGGCGGTACATGGACCTCCCCATCGTTCGCGCGACTCTTCGACCGCCATATCCCCGACTGGCGGCGTGATAACCAGTATCTGCGCTATGCCGGACGCATTCCCCTTGGCGAACTCCAGGCGGCGCACGACGAGGCAAAGACGGCGCTGCTGGCCGAGGTAGAGAAGCGTACCGGCCGGCGGCTCGACCCGACCGCGCTGACGATCGGGTTCGCCCGCCGCGCCACCTCGTACAAGCGCGCCGATCTGATATTTACCGACCTCGAACGGCTGCGCCGCATCGGCCGGCGCACGGGACCGCTGCAGATCATCTATGCCGGCAAGGCCCATCCCCGCGATGAGGGCGGGAAGGCGCTGATCCGGCGGGTGTTTGAGGCGGCGGCGGCGTTGGAGACGCCGGTGCGGGTGATCTATGTCGAGAACTACGACATGGAGCTGGGCCGGCTGCTGACCGCCGGCGTTGACCTGTGGCTGAACACACCGCAACGCCCACAGGAAGCCTCGGGCACCAGCGGCATGAAGGCGGCGCTCAACGGCGTGCCCAGCCTGAGCGTGCTCGATGGCTGGTGGGTGGAGGGGCACGTCGAAGGAGTGACCGGCTGGTCGATCATGGACGGTCCCGAGTCCGTCTTTGACACCGCCGCCGAGGTCGCCTCGCTCTATGACAAGCTGGAGTACGTGATCGCGCCGATGTTCTATGGCCGGCCGGCCGCCTACGCGGCGGTGATGCAATCGACCATCGCGCTCAACGGCTCCGTGTTCAACGCCGAGCGCATGGTCGCGCAGTACCTCCGCCACGCCTACGAGGTCGCGGGCTAGAGTCGAGATGATGGAGCGTACCCTTATCGTGCGCGCCGGACTACATGCATCGTCCGTCGCACACATGGCGAGCGACGGCAGAAGCAGAGCAAGGCGCTCCCCGTGCCTCGGCAAATGCGCCGGACGCACGAGGACCAACATTGACCCCGGGTACCAATTGACAGGACAAGACATGCTGTACAGATATGGCTTCAGGTTAGGGCTAAAGTTAGCGGCTTCTGGCCGGATCCCGCAGTCGTTGCGCTACCTCATCGTACCGGTCAACTATTGGCGCACCGCTGAGTATAAGCTGATCTCCGAGGCGTCTCAATTCGAGCGCGGGGACCGTGTGCTGGATATAGGCAGCCCCAAACTGCTCTCACTCTACCTCGCTGATCAGGTCGGTGCTAACGTGGTCTCAACCGACATCGAAGATTACTTCATGCGCGACTACAGCCTGCTTACCCGTGTGCAGAACGTACCCGCTGATCGCTTTCACGCACGCGTTGAAGACGGGAGGAATCTCAGCTTCCCCGATAACTCATTCTCGAAAGTTTATTCTCTGTCGGTGCTGGAACATATCCCCGCAATGGGAGACACGGAATGCGCGAAGGAGATCGGCCGCGTGCTGGCTCCAGGTGGGATATGCGCATTAACGGTGCCGTTTTCACCGGTGTCCCGGGACGAGTACAAAACGGCCAGCTTTTACTGGCATAAGTCATCGAGCAGTACCGGTGATGGCAAAGTGTTTTACCAACGCCGCTACAGCGAGCAAGATCTCATCAAACGCATCATTGAGCCATCCGGCCTGAAACTCAAGCGGCTCGCGTATGTTGGCGAGAAGGTTCTGGGGAACTCGCTGCGGGAGTTTTGCGAGTTCTTGCCGCGCCCGACGGGACCGATCCAGCCGCTGCTATCGAGATTGCTGCTGACCGAGCCGGTCGAGTCGTGGCGCAGCCTGCGTAAGCCGCTGTGCGCGCTGATTGTCCTGGAGAAGTAGCGGATATGCTCATCGCGGCTGGTCGGAGACGCGACGCTTCCGCGTGAGGGCTGTTCCCCGACGCTCGTCGATCAAATGGGTGAGCGAGTCGCGCAAGACTGCCGGGCGGGAGGTGATGCCTACCATCATGGTCGTCACCCGTTGTTGCGCACGCTCCCCGATGTGGCCGGCTTGTTCAGCCCCTATGAATCGGAACAGAAGGGCAAAGCTGCCCACGGCGCCACCGACCGCGATAGGGACGGGGAGTCTAACGAGTGGTGACATCAACCTGCATGCCAAAGCCGCCCGGTCCAGTCTTTCTCAGGTTGGAGCCATCGGCGTTTACTCGGTACAGTCCGCCGCCGGCGGCGACGCTGAGGGTCTTGCTATCGGCCGACCACGCCGGATACGGCTCGTCCTCGCCAAACTTTGTCAGTGGTTGCACCCGTCCATCTGCCACATCCGCGCGCCAGACCTCCATGGGGAACCCGTGGGCGCCCGCGGGAGCCGCCATTCGTGGGTCCAGCAGCCGGCGGACGGCGGACCCCCGCGCCCGGCTTGGCTCCGTTGCTTGCTGAGCGAATGCGGCGAATGCGATGGACAGACCGTCGGGGGCGATGCGTGGGTACATCACGCTCGCGAAGCGCGCCTGCACGTCGACCACCTGCCTGGCGTTCGTACCATCGCTGTTCGCGAGCATCAGCGCTCGCGGACGGCCATCGACCTCGATCAGATACGCCAGACGGCCGCCATCGGCGGACATCGACGGAAACAGCCCGCCATCCACGACTGGTGTCCGTGACCCATTAGCGATGGACAGACGTTCAATCCGCTGAATCTCCCGGACCGTCCGTCCATCCCGAATCACGGTGCGCTGATAGCC
>JBBQJF010000165.1:0-10727 GCA_038325665.1 Dehalococcoidia bacterium
GCTGAAGGTGGCGGTGGCCAGCAGCGTGCCGCTGGCGCTCCACAGGTTGGCGGTGTGCGTGCCCGTGTTGGCCGCCCCCTTGTAGAAGCGGACGCCGCGGATGTAGCCGGCGATCTCAGACTTGAACTTCACCCCCAACTCAATCGCGCTCGGGTCGTTCGCCGATGCCATGCTCGGCGCGGCAGTCGCCGGCCAAATCGTGGTCGGCATCGCAGTCGTCGTGAAGCTCCACGAGATCGGCGCCGCCATCGGGTTTCCAGCGAGGTCGGTTGCGCCGCTGAGGGTCGCGGTGTAGGTCCCGCCCGCGGCGAGCTGCGCGGTGGGTGTGAAGGTGGCGGTGCGCGTCGTGGCGTCGTAGGCGACCGCGCCGGGGACCGTGGCGTTGGCCGCGTTCCTCAGCACGAAGCCGATCGAGGAGGGTGTCACCGGCTCGTTGAACGTCGCCGTCACCGTGGTCGTCGGCGCGATGCGTGTCGCGTTCGGCGCGGGCGTCTGTGCGGCAAGCGACGGCGCCACCGCGTCCGTGTTCGTGGTGCTGTAGACGATATCAACCCAGAAGTTGTTGCCGTTGTAGCTGAGCGTCGGGAAACCGGTCGTGCCGTACCTGTACACGCCGTTGCCGCCGACCGTGGCGCTCGCCGGGGCGTGTAGCGGGTAGTTGTCCTCGGCGCGCGTGCTGAAGTAGCCGCCGTTCACGGCGTAGTTGCCCGTGGGTGTGTGGTACGACGCCACGTAGGTGGTGGCGGCGCTGATCGCCACCGGCGCCGCGAACAGCGCCTGCTGCCAGCCCGAGGCAGTTTCATTGGTAAAGGTCACGGTCGCCAGCAGCGTGCCGGTGTTGCTCCACAGATGACCGACATGCGTGCCCGTGTTTGTCGTACCCTTGTAGAAGCGAATGCCGGTGATGAACCCGGCGGTATCGGACGTGAACTTCACGCCGACCTCGATCGCGCTCGGGTCGTTCACCGCGGGGGTCGCGGGCGTTGGCGCCGCACTCCAGATGCTGGAGGCCGGGCCGGTTGTGGAGAACGACCAATTGACCGGCGCCATCGTATTCCCCGCGCGGTCCTTACCACCGCTCACGGTTGCCGTGTACTGCGTGGACTCCGCCAGTTGGGCGCTTGGGGTGAAGGTCGCCGTGCGGGAGGCGGTGTCGTAGGCGGTCGTCCCGGCCACCGCCGTACCTGCCGGATTCTTGAGTCCGATGCCGATGGTCGCCGCCTGCATCGGCTCGGTGAAGGTCGCCGTCACCGTTGTGGTCGGCTCGACCTTCACCGCGTTCGGCGCGGGCGTTTGCGCGGCCACGCCGGGGGCGATCGTGTCGTTCGCCGCGCTGTCGAGCACCACGTCCACCCAGTAATTGGTGGCGTTGTAGCTCTGGTTCGGGAACCCGCTGGCGCCGTACTTGTACAAGCCGTTGCCGCCGGACGCACTGTCGGAGAGGGCGTGCAGCGGGTAGTTATCGGTCGCGTTGGTAAAGTACCCGGGACTGATCGAATAGTTGCCGGCCGTCATGTGGTAGGACGCGACGTGGGTGACGTTCGCATTGATCGCGACCGGCGCGGGGAAGTTCACTTGCTGCCAGCCCGAGGCGGTTTCGTTGGTAAAGGTGGCTGTCGCCAGCAACTGGCCGGTGCTGCTCCACAGATTGCCGGCATGCGTACCGGTGTTTGCCGATCCTTTGTAGAAGCGGATGGCCGTGACGTAGCCATCGACATCTGACTTGAACTTCACGCCGACCTCGATCGGCTGCGGATCGCCGGCCGACGCCACCGCGGGCGTGGTGGAGACGCCCCAGATGGTGACCGGGAACGGGCGCGCGCCGACGGTGATGGTCACGCCGGCTCCTGGAGTTTCCAGGTTGCCGCTGTCGTCCACCGCCCGGCTCTTGATCGTGGCGCTCCCCGGCGCGGTCGGCGTCCAGCTATAGCTCCAGCTTCCGCGGCCGGTGGCCGGGTGCCAGGTCGCGCCGCCGTCCACGGACACCTCGACGCCGCCGACGACCCCTCCGGTGTCAGTCGCCGTACCGGTGATGGACACCGCGGCGTTCTGCTGTACGGTCGCGCCGGCGGCCGGCGCCGTGATGACCGAGGTTGGCGCCGACACGTCAGTTGACTTGCTCGCGGCAGCCACGCCTGGCTGCAGCGATCCTGGTTGGACGCCCATGTCGGCGAACAGGTTGACCGTCGCCTGCCGCATCGCCGACACCGGATCGGCAGGGCCGGTATCGGGGCTGATATCGTGATTCGTGTCTAAACCCCACGGCCACTGCACCGTACCGGCGCCGAACACCAGCGCGCCGCTGCTGTGGCGATAGAGGGTGAGGTGATGGGTGACGGTCGCGGGCACATAGGTGTTGCCGTAGTCGACCAGGTGTTCGTTGACACTGACGGTGGTGCTCGACAGGCGCATCAAACCGGCCGGCCGGGAGCCGTTGTCAAGGTCCTCATCCCACTCATAGCCGATGATATCCTGGCCCAAAGTGGCGGTCTGGCCAGCCGGCAGAGTGGCGACACTGGTATTGCGCCAGAAGCGCAGTTTGCCCTCCGCCGACGGCACCTGGAGGGCCGCTGAGCCGCGGTTGACCGTGAAGATCGTGCCCATCAGCGCATTCTCGGGCTTCCCGCCGTCGGAAGGCGGGCTGAAGCGTGGATCGCGCCAGGAGCCGGTCCACGCCGGATTGGGGTCAATCTTCGCGCCCGATTTCGTCTCCTTGTAGCAGACGAGTGTGCGGTACGACGCACCCGAGCCGTCGATGCTGTTCTCCCACCGGACCTTCCAGAACACCTCATTCCCGCTGAAGAAGGCGAGATTCACACCGGTGTTGCGTGCGGCCTCGACGGCTGTGCGCTGCGCCCCGGACCAGTACTCGTCGTGGCCGACGGAGAGGAATAGCTTGTGGTTCTTAATCAGCGCGCTGCGTCGATCCGCGTCGACATTGGTGAAGTAGCTGACGTTGTAGCCATTGGCCTCCAACCAACGCACCATCGGGTACTCGGCATAGAAGACGAAGTTGCTAATGCCATCGCCGCCCAACTGGCCGCGGGTGCTGAACGGGCGGTTGTAGCTGACTTTGTAGGCGCGGCCGTCGAAACCGGGACCTGACCCACCATACATACTCGTGCCGCCGTAACGGTTGTACGCCTGCCAGGTCGTGTCGGCGGTCTGGAAAAGCACATCGGAGGTGCTGGCGTCGTCGCGCACCACGAACACGATGTGGCTCGCTCGGCCGTTATCAGTGCGGACCAGTTTGGCGAAGTAGATGCCCGATACCGCGTTCGCGGGCACGGCCCACGACGCGGAGACGGCCCAGTTACCGCAATCGACCAGTCCGGTGGCAGCGTCGGTCAATGGGGCGGGCTGTGTTTGAGGCAACGACGCCGACGGCTGGACAGTCGCCACCTTGCGGGCGCCGTCACCGCCGTAATAGCCCATGCGGTAGATGTCGAGCCGGTAGGCCGAGGCGTTGGTCTTGATCTTGAAGGTAACGGTCGTGCCTCGGTTGACACTGATGTCAGTCGCGAAGCCTTGAATGCTGGCGTCACCATCGCCTTCGATGTCCCATTCGCTCGGCGGATTGCCCGCCTTGGCATTCTCGGCGATGATCGGGTTCGCGCCCTGGGCACGCAAGGCCCGCGGCAGCAGATTGGCTATCGTACCCGCCCCGGCAATCGCGGCAGACACTCCTAGGAACCGGCGTCGCGGAACCCCAAGTTTCATCATTAGGATACCCCCACTGCTACAATCAATGATGCGACGCTGCTTCGCATCGACGGTTGCTCCTTGATCCTTCAATGTGGAGTGAGGAGCGGACAACCCCCGGACAAATGGGGAGACGTGTGCAAGCTGAACAAGCCGGCAAGCCGGTCCCCCAGAGATACGTCAATCATCGGGTAGGGTTCACGGGATTGCCGTCAGACTAGCGTGAAGATCGGGTGCGGTGCTGTCGCATGCGTTGCAGTTCGGTTTCGCGGACCCCCTGCCGCTTCTGCCGCCGCCCCAAGGTATCGTGTACGGGAAACCTGCCTCGTTGCGGCTCATGGATTACAGCTCCATGCGAAATAATGTCTGACCTGTAACACTATCCGTCGCCGTGAGATATTAGTTGCGGCGGAATGCGTGCAGCGGCATTGCGCCCTGCACCTCGAGGTCGTGCTCCAATTGGTTGAGACTCGGTCGAGTCGTGGTAACAAATGCGTATAGCTCTAGGCCGCAGGCGTTGCGACGTTACCGGCACATCCGAACCCGCGAGCCATTGGCCCGGACATGGGATGTGACTCGCCGGTTCGGTCTACCACGGACATGTGCGGTCGCGGCTCATCGGGTGCGGTCGGAATCTCAGAGCGCGAATGCGCCGTGTCGGCGGAGCTTCTGCAGCGCTTCGACCGTCCCGCGATAGCGGTCCCGACCAGCAATGGTCAGCAACAACAGTCGCGGCAGGATGCGCCGCAGCTCGGCTCCGAGCAACATCTCGGGTCGTTGCCTCACCGCGTAGGCAACCCCCTGCCAGGCGCGCATCCGCCGGCCATTGAAGAGATCGAAGTAAGCAGTTTGGAGCAGAGCGTGGCGCAGGGCAGCGCCCCGTGCGCCGAGGATGTCCGCGGGCGCACCGGGTGGCAACGCCGCGAAGCCGCGCTCGAGTGTACGCACATTTTGGTCCGCCTGCTGTCGGGGAGGGATGCCCTTACTTTGCATGTTGGAGTGGTGCATACGGTACGCATACATCGGCTCCGCGATGTAGCCGACGTCATGACGGGCGGCCGTTCGCAGCCACATATCCCAGTCGCCCGATTGTGGGAGGGTTGCGTCGTATGGTCCCAGCTCGGCTTGTACCTCACGGCGTAGGAATGTGCCGGAGTGGAGGACATAATTGCCCCACATGAGCGAACGGAACTCGTCGACACCCGGGCGCACGCGATCCTCGGGTGACGGGATGATATGGGTGGCGATGACCTCATCTTCCACGACCGCATAGGCGGCATAGATCATTCCGACCCGTGGATTCCGGTCGAAAACTGCAACCGCTCGTTCGACTACCGTGCTGCTGAGGCAGTAGTCATCGGCAGATAGGATCGCCACGAAATCTCCTTGAGCCAGCGCCAATCCTTCATTATACGAGCGGATATGGCGCTGGTTTGTTCCATGCTGAATCACATGCACTCGTGAATCACTCCTATAGCGCTTCAGAACCTCTGCCGAATCATCTGTTGAGGCGTCGTCTATCACGATTACCTCAATGTCACGAAATGATTGATTGAGAATGCTGTCTATCGCCTGCGCCACGAACCGGCCGTAGTTGTAGCAAGGTACGATGAATGTAACTCGCGGATCCATAGTGACCTCTTCAGCAGATTTTTTGGAAGGAACGGCAACGGTCTTGCCCAGTCGATGAGCCGCACAAAGAGTGTCTGAGATGATGGTATGCGACAATCGACCGAAGCGCCGTTGTTAACGAGTTGGGAAGCCGTTAGAAAGATCGGTTCGCCGGATTTAAACAGGGAAACGCCCTCGCTCACGCCCAGATCATTGGTGGAGTCCGAGGTTGGAAGGACGCACCCTCTGGATCTGAATCCGCCCCTTCGTCCATGGGACGAGGATGAGCACCGCGAGTGGCGTCCGAATGGACTCCAGAAATGGCATGCGGCCCAGGCGAAACAGGGGACATGAAGCTCCACACCTCGTCCCTTCTCAGGGCAAATGTCGTCGCTTCCCAACGGGTTCTCAACCGCTAGGACACGGACCCGCGACGGACGAGCGCCTACGATGATGGTCGAGCGCGGCTTCCGTTGGCGCGCGACTCTGTCTCCTTGGAGTGAGCACTGATGACATTGCAACTGGATGCGCGCGACGCCGCGCGGTCGGCCGGACCAATGCCGGCGGCGGCTTCTGTTAGCCCGGCCGTCACCGGTATTGGCGTGATCGGGTACGGCTACTGGGGGCCGAATCTGGTCCGCAACTTCGCCGAGACGCCCGGTTCGCGGGTCGTGGCGGTCAGCGACCTGCGTGAGGGACGGCTTGCCGAGATCCACGGCCGCTATCCGGCGATCAAGACCACGACCGACTACCATGACCTGCTCGACGACCCCGACATCGACGCCGTCGTCATCGCCACGCCGGTCTCGACTCACTTCAATCTGGCGATGGAGGTGATGCAGGCGGGCAAGCACGTCTTCGTCGAGAAGCCGCTGGCGCCGACGGTCGAGCAGGCGCGGATTCTGATCGAGACGGCGGCTCGCCTCGGCCGTACATTGATGGTGGACCATACATTTGTCTACACCGGCGCCGTGCGCAAGATCAAGGAGATGGTCGACAGCGGCCGGTTGGGACAGCTCTACTATTATGACTCGGTGCGCGTCAATCTCGGACTGGTGCAGCCCGACGTCAACGTGCTGTGGGATTTGGCCGTGCATGACCTGTCGATCATGGACTATGTGCTCGGCCAGCAGCCCTACGCCGTCGCTGCCACTGGCGCGGCCCACATCCCCGGCAAACCCGTCAACACCGCGTATCTCACCTGCTTTTTCGCGAACAACATTCTCGCCCACTTCCATGTCAACTGGCTGGCGCCGGTCAAGATTCGTCGCACGCTAATCGGCGGCGACCGCCAGATGATCGTGTACGACGACCTCGAACCGAGTGAGAAGATCAAGGTCTACGACAAGGGCATCACCCTCACCGACAGCGATACGGGCGCCTATGACCTGCTGGTCGGCTATCGCGCCGGCGATATGTGGGCGCCGCAACTGAGCATGGCCGAGGCGCTGCGCGTGGAGGCAAGCCACTTCGTCGAGTGCGTGCAGCAGGGGCGCCGCCCGATCACCGATGGTCACGCCGGCCTGCGGGTGGTCCGTATCCTCGAAGCGGCCACTCAATCGTTGAGCAATGGCGGCCGCCCGGTCGAATTGAAGGAGGAAGCACTCGTATGATCCCGTTCGTTGACCTGAAGGCCCAATATCGCGCTATCAAGCCGGAGATTGACGCGGCTATATCCAGCGTTTTGGAGAATGCACAATTCGTGCTCGGTCCGGAGGTCAAAGCATTCGAGCAAGAATTCGCGCGGTTCTGTCGCACCGACCACGCGATCGGTGTCAACACCGGCACCAGCGCGATTCATCTCGCCCTGCTCGCGGCCGGCGTCGGTCCCGGCGATGAGGTGATCACCACACCCTTCACATTCGTCGCCACCGCCGCCGCTGTGATGTACGCCGGCGCACGGCCGGTGTTCGTCGATATCGATCCGGCCACCTACAACATGGATGTCAACCAGATCGAGGCCGCCATCACTCCCGCGACCAAGGCGATCCTGCCGGTTCACCTTTACGGCCAGCCGGCCGCCATGGACCCGATCATGGAGATCGCCCGCCGGCGCGGCCTGACCGTGATCGAGGATGCCTGTCAGGCGCACGGGGCGGAGTACAAAGACCGTCGTGCCGGCAGCATCGGCGACATCGGCTGCTTTAGTTTTTACCCCGGCAAGAATCTCGGCGCGTACGGCGAGGGCGGGGCGGTCACGACCAACAACCCGGAGTACGCGCGCAAGCTGCGGATGCTGCGCGACTGGGGCACGGAGCAGAAGTATGTCCACGAGCTGCTCGGCTTCAACTACCGCCTCGAAGAGATTCAGGCCGCCATCCTGCGGGTCAAGCTGCGCCGTCTGGAGGACTGGACCGAGGCGCGACGGGCGAACGCCGCCCGCTACGACTCGCTGCTCACTGGCAGCGTTCCGACACCGTTCGCAATGCCTGATGTCCGCCATGTGTACCACATCTATGCCATTCGCACGGCGCGCCGCGCCGAGTTCCAGGACGAGATGAAGGCGGCGGGGATCGCCACCGGTATCCACTATCCCATCCCGGTCCACCTCCAGCCGGCCTGCGCCGTGCTCGGGTACAGCCGCGGTGATTTCCCGCATGCCGAGCGCGCCGCCGATGAGGTGCTGTCGCTGCCTATGTTCGCCGAGTTGACCAACGAGCAAATCGAGGTCGTTGCCGGTGCTGTTAAGGCGTCAGCACCGGCGCTGACGGCGCAGTCCGCATAATCGCGCTGGTTCCTCCCCCAATTGTGAGGAGAGGAACCGGAGCCGGTCATTCGCCCTGCCTCCGCGCCGCGTCGTGGCCGAGAGCGGTATGAGTGGATGACCGCGGCCCGACGTCCGTGTCTTCCGGGCCGTGCCGCGAGTCAGGGGCGGCGCGGTTCGGCCGAGGCCGAGTCATCCAGAAAGATGGAGTAACGAGATGCAATTGCGTGACAGCGTCGCCGTGATCACCGGTGGCGCCGGTCTGATCGGCTCTCACATCGCTGACCTGCTGGTCGAGGAAGGCGCCCGCGAAATCGTCGTCCTCGACAATTTCGTGCGCGGTAGTCTGGCGAACCTGGCGTGGGCGCGCGCCGCCGGCTCGGTTCGCATCATCGAGGGAGATATCCGCGACCCGGCCACGGTTCGGGCCGCGATGCACGGCGCCGACATCGTCTTCCACCAGGCGGCGATCCGGATCACGCAGTGCGCCGAGGAGCCACGGCTCGCGCTAGAGGTGCTGGCTGATGGCACGTTCAACGTGCTGGAGGCGGCCGTTGCCACCGGTGTGAAGAAAGTGGTGGCCGCGTCGTCCGCGTCAGTATACGGGCTGGCAGATGAGTTCCCGACTACGGAGCGCCAGAACCCCTACAACAACCGCACGCTGTACGGCGCGGCGAAGGCGTTTAACGAGGGGCTGCTGCGCAGCTTCAATGACATGTACGGTCTACCCTACGTCGGGCTGCGATACTTCAATGTCTATGGCCCGCGCATGGACACCTATGGCGCGTACACCGAGGTCTTGATCCGCTGGATGGAGCGCATCGCCAAGGGTCAACCGCCCCTTATCTTCGGTGATGGCTTGCAGACGATGGACTTCATCAATGTCGAGGACATCGCACGCGCTAACATCCTGGCGGCGAGGACCGATGTCTCCGATGAAGTGTTCAACGTCGCCAGCGGTGTCGAGACGAGCCTGAACGACCTCGCGTATTCGCTGTTGCGCGCGATGGATTCGGACCTCACGCCGGAGTATGGCGCCGAGCGCAAGGTCAACGCGGTGCCGCGCCGTCTGGCGGCGATGGAGAAGGCGACGACCTTGCTGGGCTTCGAGGCACGCATCTCACTCGACGACGGCATGCGCCGGCTGGTCGAGTGGTGGCGTGAGGAGACGGATGGAGTGCAGGTGGCGCCCGCGCTCGCCACGGCAGCACCGGCGCGGTAAGGCTGCCGCGCGGATAGCTCGTGGGCGTGCGAAAGTTCGCCATCGTCTCAGATAGCTGACCGACGCCGAGCGGCGCACATCCTTCATCCGCCTCGTGCAGATCCGTGGCAAAGCATTTACCAGGGCAGTCATCTATGCCCCGCGGGGCACACGCCCTCGGCGGCGTCCACGTTCGAGGCTAAACCCCGTGGTGGCAGGGGCGTAAAGTGAGACTGTCGTAGTAGGTAGGTCTCAACACCCAATACCCAACACCTATCACCTGTTTTCGAGGGAGATTGCTATGATCCCTGTCGCTAAACCCTGGATTGGGGAAGAAGAGGCCGAGGCGGCACGCCGCCCACTATTGTCGGGCTGGGTGACGCAAGGTCCGGAGGTCGCGGCCTTCGAGCGCGAGTTTGCCGAGTTCGCCGGTGCGCCGTTCGCCGCCGCGGTCTCGAACTGCACCGTCGCCCTCCACCTGGCGCTGCTTGCCGTTGGGGTCAAGCCGGGCGATGAGGTGATCACGGTCAGCCATTCGTTCATCGCCACCGCCAACGTCGTGCGCTATTGCGGCGCCACACCCGTATTCGTCGATATCGACGCGGGCACGTTTAACATGGATCCGGCCCTGATCGAAGGGGCGATCACCGCGCGCACCCGCGCCATCCTGTGCGTGCATCAGATGGGCATGCCCTGTGATATGGACGCGATCATGGAGATCGCCCTCCGGCATGCGTTGCCGGTGGTCGAGGACGCGGCCTGCGCGGCCGGCAGTGAGATCCTGACCGACGGCGCGTGGCAAAAGATCGGCGCACCGCGGGGTGACATTGCCTGCTTTTCCTTCCATCCGCGCAAGTTGCTGACCACCGGCGACGGCGGTATGCTCACCACGGCCAATCCCGCGTACGATCAGCGGTTCCGCCTGTTGCGCCAGCACAGCATGGATGTGCCCGATACCGTCCGCCACGGCGCGAATCAGGTGATCTTCGAGTCGTACCCGGAGGTCGGCTTCAACTATCGCCTGACCGATATCCAGGCCGCGGTCGGACGCGAGCAACTCAAGCGGTTGCCGCGCATTATCGCGCGGCGGCGGCAACAGGCGGCGCGCTATCGCGAGTTGCTTGCCGCGATTCCGGGGCTGGGGCTGCCCGAGGAACCGGAATGGGCGCGAAGCAACTGGCAGAGCTTCTGCGTGCGGCTGCCCGAGGGCGTTGATCAGGTGGAAGTGATGCAAGCGATGCTCGACGCGGGCGTCTCCACCCGCCGCGGCATCATGTGCAGCCACCGCGAGCCGGCGTTCGCTTGCGAGCCGTGGGGCTGCGCCGGTGGGTCGGCTTGCACCGGCGACACCTGCACCCACCTGCGGGAGAGCGAGCGGGCACAGGATCGGTCGATCATCCTGCCCCTGTTTCACCAGATGACCGATCATGAGCAGGAAACAGTCGCGGCGGCGCTGCGGGCGGCCTGTGCACAAGCCGCGGCCGAAGGCGAGGCCGCCACGCGAACGCT
>JBBQJF010000166.1:0-10615 GCA_038325665.1 Dehalococcoidia bacterium
TAGCGTACGCGTTTAACCATCAGTGCTCAGCAATCAGCCGGCCCGTTCACCGTCAGGACACCTCCCCCTACAACGCCCCCGGCAGGCCGGGGCGGTCACGGATCGGGGCCTGGGCGCTGAAGTCTGACGTCTAATGGCTGAACGCGTACGAGCCAGAGGCACACGCGCCGGCTTGGATGCCCGTTGAATCAGCCGTGCAGGCGTCACGCGGCCGGGGGCGCCGAACCGAACGACCTCTCGGCGGGCAGGGGCTTGGGCCAACGGCGTGGCCCGATACCATGCAGGACCGCGTGGAGTGGGGCGGCGGTTTGCCGGTGTATGCCCGCTCCGATACACTAAAATCCAACTTGTGACGGAGATAACCTCGGTGCCGAAGCGTACATACCAACCAAAAGTGATTCCTCGCCGGCGTGAACACGGCTTTCTCAAGCGCATGGCCACCCGGGCGGGCCGCGCGGTCCTCGCTCGCCGCCGTCGCCAGGGACGGAAGCGCCTGACGGTGGTGTAGCCGGCGCCACCCCTGCCCGAAACCGGTCAACGCTTTCGCGGAGGGGCACGCTGTCGAGCGCGACTCACGGGGCGAGGGCGATCCGATGGGACGAGCGCGCTGTTATGGATGGCGGGTGACCCAGGTAGGGGTGACCCACGGGACGAGGGCGACCATGGGGCGAGGACGACCCGGTGGGTCGCGCTCGCTCAATCCGCGCGTTCTCGCGTGATCCGTGTCACCCGCGCCTAAACCGTACGTTTTCGCTCAACCCGCGCTGTCTTTGCCCGACTCGCCTCGCCCTTGCCCAACTCCCATCGCCTGTGCCTAATCTGCTTGCCCGTGCCCCGCGCTGACTACCCGCGCGAGCCGCGGTGCTCCACCACATTCTATGCACCGAGATGTACGGCTACGACGCGCGCAGGACTTCGCGACCGCGTACCGCGAGGGTCGGGCGACCAGTAATGACGTGGCGGTGGTTCGGACACGCCGTAATGGTCTCGACCATAACCGCTATGGTCTGTCCGTGAGCAAGCGCGTTGGCAAGGCAGTGACCCGCAATTTGGTGAAACGTCGCCTACGCGCGGCAGTCACTGATCTCATGCGTCCCAGCCCTGCCACCGCTCCATCCGAGCACGCCGCCGGGTGGGATGTGGTGGTGATCGCCCGTGCACCGGCGGCGCGCGTGGCATATGATGATCTTGTGCAGGCGGTTGCCGCACTCTTCCGGCGTGCCTCCCTCCTCCCACGGGATGCGGGTAATCGCCCTGGCTCTGCCGCCCATCGCGGATAAGGCGATTCGTGGTCCGTGTACGCCGGCTGCACGGCGCTCCTGAAATAGTTTACCGAACGTCGCGGGCGTCCCCTGCTGAAAGGGGAACCGTGACACGCCATAGGACATGATCATGAGGCGCGCGGCTCTGGCGGCGATCCGGTTCTACCAGGGGCGGATCTCGCCTGGTTTGCCGGCCGCGTGCCGGTTCCAGCCAACCTGCTCTCACTACGCCCACGACGCGATCGAGCGTTTCGGTGTGGTGCGCGGCGGCGCGCTGACCGTGTGGCGCCTGCTGCGGTGTACCCCTCTCACGGCGGGCGGATTTGACCCTGTTCCAGACCGGGCGGTCCGGCCACATTCCGATGCGCCCGCGCTCTGATATGCTCCCGGCGTGTTTCATGTGAAACATTGCTCCCCGAAGGAGGCCCGCTATCCGAGTTCTTGCCACCGCTTCTCGAATCGTGCCGGCCCTCGCCGCCGTTCTCCTGCTGGGGGCCGCCTGTGGCAGCGTCGCGAAGCCAACGGGCTGGGCCGCGCCCGCGTTGCAGGGTGACACGCTCTACGTCACGCTCCAGCACGGCAAGCTCGACGCCTACCGGCTGAGCGAGGGCCAGCAACGCCTGTGGGAGTTCCCCGAGAAAGACGCGAAGCTGCCATTAACGGTCAAAGACGGACAGAATCTCTCGGCGCCCCGCTCGGAGAAAATCTCGTTCGAGGGACTCTACGGTGACCCCGTCGTCACGGCCGACGGCATCTACGCCACGGCATATTCGGGACATGTGATCGCCCTGGAAAAAGATGGGCGTGCGCGATGGGTGGCGGAATTACCGGGCCGCGAGATCGGCGGCGCGCTCGTCATGGATGACACCGTCTACGCGGGCGCCACGAACGGCGAGTTGTTCGCACTGGCGAAGGATTCGGGTACAGTGCGCTGGCGGCGTGCCGCGGGCAAAGAGATATGGTCCCGGCCCGTGCAGTCCGACAATCTGATCCTGGTTTCGACGATGAGCGGGTCAATTGTCGCGTACGATCGCGATGGGAACGAGCGGTGGAACACGAAGCTCACGGACAGCGCCATCGCCTCCACGCCCACCCTTGTCGGCGACCGGCTGTTCGTCGGCGCCTTTGACAAGTATCTGTATGCCCTCAACGCCCGCACCGGTGAACGGTTGTGGTCCACGCCCGAGGCCGCGGATAACTGGTTCTGGACGGAGATCCTCGCGCAAGGTGATACGCTGTTCGCCGGTAGCCTCGGCGGCACGGTGTATGCAATCGACGCCGGCGCCGGCGCCACCCGCTGGTCGGTCAAGGTCGGTGATATGATCCGCTCGCGGCCCGCTATCCTGAACGACGTGTTGGTGGTGGGCAGCAAGGACGGCCGCCTGCACGGCCTGCGTCCCGCCGATGGCTCGCGCGTGTGGGAAGAAACCAAGTCACCCATGGCCGACGACCCGAGTGCGCCACGCGGTGACCTGTACGCTGACTTGTTGCCTGTCCGTGACCGCAACGGCATGTATGTCACGACCGAGCGGGGGCGGAAGGATGGCCGCCTGTACTTCTTGGACTTGAACGAGCGGCGGGTGAGCGAGCTGACGCTGCGGTAGCCGCCGGCGCCCGCTTATGGAGCAGCGCGCGGGACATTTCCAGGTAATTTCGCCGCGGCTTGCCGCGTAGCAAGGTTGGTACCCCGTGGGCGTTTGGGACACGATCTTTATCAACCCGATGATCAATCTGCTGATCGTGCTGCAGCAGGCGCTGTTCGGCAATTTCGGCCTCGCGATCATCGTCTTCACCGTGCTGATGCGTCTGGCAACGTTGCCGCTGATGCTGCGACAGCTCGCCTCCTCGCGCAAGATGCAGGAGATTGGGCCGCGCGTCCAGGAGCTTCAGAAGAAATACAAGGACCCGAAACGCCGCCAGGAAGAGACGATGAAGCTCTACCGGGAGGCGGGGGTCAACCCGATCGGCTGCCTTGGGCCGATGCTGATCCAGATGCCAATCTGGTTCACGCTGTATCGTGTGCTGACCCTCACGGTTGGCGGCACGCCCGAACGCACGGCGGAACTTGCACACCGCCTCTATCGGTGGGGCTTCATTCAGAACGCGGTACCGTTGCCATCGCATTTCTTGTGGCTCGATCTGGGTCGCCAGGATCAGACATACAGCTTGTTCGTCCTCGTCGCCGCCACGACGTGGCTACAGACCAAGCTGTCGCTATCCCAAGGTGCCGCTGTTCAGAGCGCGCAGACGCGGCAGACCAACCAGATGATGCTATGGATGATGCCGCTGATGTTCGCATGGTTTACCCTCAGCGTGCCGAGCGGCTTGGCGATGTACTGGGTCATCACCAATATCATCGGCATCATCATGAACTGGTTTGTCTACGGCTGGCACAAGCGCCCCTTGCGCGAAGTCTTCGTCTCGCCGCCGGCGGAAACGGGGAAGCGGGCGCCGCGTGGGGCGGAGCCGACGGATAGCGATGAGACCCCGGATCGCTCCCGACCGCGCTCGCGGGGGTCAAGTCCCGCCCCGGCACTGGTCGGCGACACGGATGAGAGTGAACCAACCAGCAGCACGCGCCCCAACGATGATGGGGCCGTACGCAAGAGGTCAACGGATGGAAAGCCAGGAAGCCAGCGCAAAAACGGTAGAGGAGGCGGTCGGCAAGGCACTCAAACAAATGGGTCTGGACCGCTCTCAGGTCGACGTCGAAATCGTTAGCCAGGGCCGGCCCGGCATCCTCGGATTCGGCGGTGAGCCTGCACGCGTCGTCGTCCATCCCTTGACCGCGGGCGGCTCATCCACATCGCCTCTCGCGCGACCCGCGCCCATCGGCCCCGCGACCACACCCGGACGGCTTGGCGGCGAGCCGCTGGACGAGGCTTTCGTCGCCGAGGACGACGAGAGCGAGGGCGTGCCGGTCGCCGCCATCAGCGCCCCGCCCCGTGAGCGCCCCGACATCGGCGGCGACGACGCGATCGCGGCGGCTGTGAACATCGTCGAGCGACTCCTGAACCTCTTGCAGATCGACGCCGAGGTGACGAGCCGCCCCCCAAGTTCTCCAGGGGATGGCGTGGGCATGGTCTCCGCCGTACTCGACATCGAGGGTCCGGACCTTGGACTACTGATCGGGCGGCGGGGCGAGACGCTTGCCTCGTTGCAATACATCGTCAACCTGATGCTTGCCCGCCACCTGCACAAGCGCGTGATGGTAGGAATCGACATCGGTGGATACCGCCGCCGGCGCGAGGAGTCGTTGCGCAATCTCGCCCGCCGCCTCGCCGATCAGGTGCGTGCCACCGGTCAGTCGATCACCATGGAGCCACTGCCGCCGGCGGAGCGGCGCATCGTCCACATCACTCTTGCCGACAGCCCCCATGTCCTCACGGTGAGCATCGGTGAGGGCGACGCGCGCAAAGTGGCGATCACGCCCCGGCGGTAGCGCCGTGGCACACGGTGACAGCAAGGGGTCGTTAAAGCGTCAGACGTACCGGCGGCTGGATGCGATCACCCGCCGACCGTCGCTGCCGCGCGATGGTACAACCGATACCCATTCTTGTGGACGGCTCCCCGGCGACGAATCGATGAACTCAGGGGACGAACGGGCCAGCGGACCGCCCGGTTCCGAGCGCTGACCGGCGGATTATCACCGGCACACCCTGCGCCCGCCAGGTGCTCGCTAAGCGCTCAGCGCTCATCCGTCAGCGGTCAACGGCCGAGCCATGAGAGTTCGCGATCACGGCCCGGTCGCGGTTGCCGCCGGCTGGCTATCCTGACCGTGAACACGCGGACTGACCTCAGAGCGCTGATGGCGGAACGCTCATCGTAAACGCATCGGGCGGCGAGGTGCGCCGTCATCCAAGCCACCCGGCGCCTCGCATATGGTTGGTCCGCGTTGTCCCCCACTCGGACACGCGGCGGGCGCGATAACGCGCACGAGATTTTACCAACCAACGACCCCCTGCCGATTCCCGCCCCGGAGGCGCTGATGACTCCTGATTTCGTGGTCGCGGGCAACGTGGCGCGCGATGTCACGCCCACTGGTTGGCAGGCCGGGGGCACCGCCCTGTATGCTGCCGAGGTCGCCCGCGGGTTGGGGCGGCGCGTCGGTTTGATCACGTCCGCGACCGCCGATGTCGTGAGCGCGTTACCAGGGGATATCGCGGTCGTGCGCCACCCTGCCGCCGTCAGTACCTCGTTCGAGAATATCTACACGCCCTCCGGTCGCCGCCAATACCTGCGCGCCAAGGGTGAACCGATCCCGGCCGCGCTCGTGCCCGAGGCATGGACGCGGGCGGCGGTCGTGCTGATTGGCCCGGTCTATCACGAGGTGGACAGCGCCGTCGCGGGGCGCTTCCATGGAAGCGTCGGCGTCTGCGCGCAGGGGTTCCTCCGACGGGTGGAGGCGGATGGGCGCGTGCGTCCGCTCCCTCCCCACGTCTGGGACGCGGCGCCAATGCTGCGCCATGCGCGCGCACTCTTCCTCTCGGAGGAGGACATCGCCCTCGACGGTGGAGACGCCCCTGCTGCCTGGGCCGCGCTGACGCCGATCGTGGTCATTACCGACGGTCCCAACGGCGCGCGTATCCATGCCGAGGGTGTCTGGCGTCATGTTCCGGCGTTTCCGGCGCATGATGTCGATCCGACGGGGGCCGGCGACGCTTTTGCCGCCGGCTTCCTGATCGCGTTGGATGAGGGCGCCGACCCATGGAAGGCGGCGCGATTCGGCGCGGCGGCCGCGGCCTTCGTTGTGGAGGCAGTGGGCGCCACTCGGCCGGATCGCCGGGCGGTGGAGGCGCGGATCGCCGCGCACACGCTGCACGTCACACCGGTGGAACGTGGATAAGACCGGCTCACGCGGCGGGTAGAACGTGCCGGCGGGCAACGTGACGATGGTTGAACGACGACCCGAACAAGGATGGTTCCATGCCCATCATCGCGCTCGCAAACCAGAAGGGCGGCGTCGGTAAGACCACCACGACAATCAATCTGGGCGCGTGTCTTGCCGAACTTGGGCGCACGGTCCTGATTATCGATCTCGACGCCCAGGCGAACGCCACCAGCGGCCTCGGGCTGCGTGCTGCCGAGGGGCGGAGCAGCTATGACGTGTTGATGGGCGTGCTGCCCGCGACACGAGCCGTACTGCCCGCCGGCCCGTCCGGCTTGTCGATCATCCCATCGAGTCCAATGCTCGCCGGCGCCGAACTCGAACTCGCGCCAGCCACCGGCCGCGAGTTCTTTCTCCGCCGTGCGCTGCGCGACGAGGATAGTCCGGTCTATACCCACTACGACTATGTGCTGATCGATTGCCCGCCCTCGCTCGGGCTGGTTACTGTCAACGCGCTCACGGCGGCGGGTGACGTGATTGTGCCGGTCCAGTGTGAGTACCTGGCGCTGGAAGGCCTGGGCCAGCTCGCCCGCACGCTTGAACTGGTGCGGCGACAACTCAATCCGACGCTGCGGTTGCGCGGCCTGGTGATGACGATGTTCGACGCCCGCACAAACCTCGCCGGGCAGGTGGTGGATGAGGTGCGCCGTCACTTTCCCCAAACTTTTCACACCGTGATCCCGCGCTCCGTCCGCCTCAGTGAGGCCCCCAGTCACGGCCGCTCGATTCTCGACTACGACCCGTCCTCACGCGGCGCGTTGGCGTACCGAGCACTCGCCGGCGAGTTGCTGGAATGGGACGGCGAGGGAATCGCGGGCCGCGGGTCGGAAGTCAAGCATCGGTAGCTCAAGCGCGCGTACAATGACGCGTACCGCGAAGTCGCACACGCTCGGTCCCGCGCGGCCGGGATAGGCCGGCGTCGGGACTGGGCGCCCGCGCACGTCGGCGACCCGTCAGCACGGGACCGAGCGTGTGCGGTTCTGATCGAGTGTGCGTGCGCGCGTCTGGTAGGTCATGGCCGCGGTCGAGCGGATGGAGGGGTGCGATGCCAATCGGGAAGGGTGGGCTTGGGCGCGGTCTGAGCGCGCTGCTCCCCGGCGCCGGGGGAGTCGAGGAGGTCGATATCGACCTCGTGACGCCTAACCCCGAACAGCCGCGGCTGCAGATCGATCCCGAGGCGCTCGATCAACTGGCCGCGAGTATCCGTGAACACGGCGTGCTGCAACCCGTGGTCGTCTCCCGCCTGATCGCCGACTCCGGCGTGGTCACCTACCAACTGATCGCGGGTGAGCGGCGATGGCGCGCGGCACGGTTGGCGGGCCATGCGCGCATCCCGGTTGTCGTGCGCGAGACAACACCGCACGAGATGCTGGAACTCGCGCTGGTCGAGAACCTTCAGCGCAGCGACCTCGGCCCGTTGGAAGAGGCGCGGGCCTACCGGCGGCTAATCGATGACTTTGGCATGTCGCAAGAAACCGTCGCGCGACGCGTCGGCCGCGGACGGGTCGCCGTCGCCAACGTCGTGCGCCTGCTCAATCTGCCCGCCGCGATCAAGGACGGGCTGACCGCCGGCACAATCTCCGAGGGCCACGCCCGCGCGTTGCTCGGATTGCCGGACGAGGACGCGCGCCTGGCCGTCTATGCCGAAGTCGTCGCGCGTGGCCTCACGGTCCGAGAAACCGAGGAACTGGTCCGCCGCCTCCGCGACGCGCCGGTGGCGGCGCCCGCGCCCAAGCCGGCGCGCCGCGTACCCGATCCCAGCCTCGCCGCGATCGAGGAGCGATTACAAGCGGCGCTCAGCACGCGCGTCCAGCTCCAGCGCGGTCGCAAGGGCGGACGGATCGTGATCCAGTTCTACGGCGACGAGGATCTCGAGGCGCTGCTCAATCGCTTGCTCGGTGAGGAGCAGTAGCGGTGTGGGATTCGCCGGTCGGTGGTCAGCCGCCGGAGCCGGTCTGACAGTCGCTGGACTCATGCGTCGCGATGCGCACGCTGCCGGAGGAATGCCGCGCGGATTGGCGGGCATGTGTTGGCGCCTTGTCGAGCGCCGGCAGTTGACCACGGGCCTCAATTCTGGTTGGCGCCTCATTAACGCCACGACAACACCAACTGCCAAACCGCCGCGCCACCCAATAACGTGTCCGCAATTTCGAGCGTCCAGCCGTCAGTACACGGCGATCCGCCCGCCGGTGGACCGTTAGGATACGCGGCTGTCAGCGCCCGCGCCGTGGTCATGGACCGTGGCCCCGTGGTTGCTGACGGCTGACGTCCGCCGGCTGACGGCTGAACACCTACCAGAAATTTGCAGTCTCCCATCAGATCGCGCGTCATGTATCGCGACTTAGTGGCGATCTGCCGAACACGCTGTCAATAGTACCTCTGGTGTGATCCTTTGGCCGCTGCCGCCGCGTATAACAGGAGTGCGCCGGTGCATCACGAATAATCAATAGGCCGGTGTGAACGGAGGAGCAGGATGCGGAGATTGTTTAGCTGGAAGAGCGGTGTCGCTGCCGCGGTTCTCATGTTGGGCATGGGTGTATCAGGCGCCGTGCAGGCGCAGCAGCCGGTGACGATTCCGATGACTGTCACCGACAATCGCGCACCGGGAGTTGCCGGCCAGACGACGATGACGCCGCTGCCAAACAATCAGGTACGCGTCGATATCCGCCTGACGGGTTTGGCCGCGAATGCCGAGCACGCGGCGCATATCCACACTGCCCAGGGCGCACGCTGCGACACGAACGCGCCGGTGACGTACCCGCTGACCAACGTGCGGGCGGACGGCGCGGGCGTCGGGACCAGCACTACCACGGTGACGCTCACGGCAGCCCAGCCGGTTAACGCCAACAACGCCTACGTGAACGTACATCAGGGCGCGACACCGCCCGGCCAGGGTGTTATCTGCGGCAACATCACCACGAACTTCGTTGTTGCCGGCGGCGCACCGGCGGCGGGCGGTCCGGCCCCGGCCGGTGGTCAGCCGGGTGCGACCCCGCGCACCGGCACCGGCATCGCCCAGGGCGCGAACGGCGCCTACGGCTGGGTGCTCGGCGGCTTCGCCGCGCTGCTACTGCTCGCCGGCGGCGTTAGCGCCCGTGCCGTCTCCCGGCGGCGCTAAAACCGTCCCGGCCACCACCCCCTCACACGCACGGCCCACCGTCATCCTCGACGGTGGGCCGCTTCACGTCCCACGAAATCCATGCCACCACTCGCGCTATTGTCGCCTCCGCACATCGCCGCCGCTGTTGCCGTCTAAAACCCTGCCGCCCGGCTCTTCCCTGATGATGTCCCCCCACTCAACCGCGCCGCTCTACCACTGCCCGCTCCATGGCCCGTGACCTATGACCCATGAATTGCTACGACTCATTGATTAGTCCCGCCAGATCAATCTCCGTTGACACCCGGGTATCGGCCTTGAGGATAGAGCGCATCTGGTCGATAACGCGCTCGTTTGCGCCGGCGTCAATCGATGCCGTGCAGTCGGCAGGAATGATCAGGTGGTAATCACGCAAGAAAGCATCGTGCGCGGTGAACAATACGCAGGAGTCGCCAGCCAGCCCGGTGATGATCAATGTACGTGCTTTGAGATACTGCAACAGGATATCGAGGGAGGTGGCATAGAAGCCCGAGTGCTTTGGTTTGAGCACGAAATAGTCCTCGTCATCAGGTTGTAACGCCCCGACGACCGCCCGGCCGCGCATGCCATCCTCCACGCAACGCGTGACGGCTGTCTTGAAGTCTGACCGCCAGCGGCCAAAATTGTCGTTGACGTAAATCACGGGAATGCCCAGCATACGCGCCTGACGCTTGAGCGCCGCGAGCCGCTCCGCCATTGGCACGGCGTTCTCCAAAAGCTGGTCGCCACCCTCGAAGTCAAAGTCGTTGATCATATCAATAATAAGTAACGCCACCGGACATTCATCCGGTACCATGCCATGCAGGTCGTCATTCTTCGCGGGCGTGGTCAAGGGACGGTCCTCTCATCTAGATTCAGGTGGTGTGCGGACGAGCGCTAGGAGGTCACAGGTCTTGGGACGCGGGACGCGCGGGGTGGCAGGGCGGCGGGATGATGACGGCGTGAAGGGTAGTGGCGTGATGGTACGGCCATCATTCTGTAGGAGAAGGAGGGGCAGGACAATCAACCGATCGCGCGGTGTGTTTATGGCGTGGTGAGGGGGGTGGAACTCTCGACGCGTACCTCGTTCAGCTTCTCCAATGTCGTGAGCAGCGCCTGGGTGCCCTCTTCGCCGAGGCCGGCGGATTCAACCGCGCCGAACAACTGGCTGACCAGCGCCAAACCAGGCAGCGCCGCGTTCTGTTGCTGGGCGCTCTCCAGGGCGAGGCGCAGATCTTTGCGCTGAAGCCGTACCTTAAAGCCGGGCGCAAAATCCCGTTTCAGCATCCGCGGGCCGAGGTTGCTCAGTTGCCACGAGCCGGCGGCGCCCGCGCTGAGGGCCTCGATCAT
>JBBQJF010000167.1:0-10509 GCA_038325665.1 Dehalococcoidia bacterium
GGCGCTGCGCAATGCGGTGATCGCGCTGCTGCGGGCGACCGGCGCGACCAACATGGCTGCGGCCGTGCGTGACCTCGCGTGGCAGAACAGTGCCCTCGCGCTCCTCGGCCTGGACACCCCATGACAATCGAAAGGCCCTTCCCTTTGTCCCACGCTTAGTTGCGGACGCCTATCCAGCCCGGGCATGCTGGCGTTTTCTACCATGCCCGGGTTAGCCAAGTGCACCACACTGTGGACGAAGGCAAGTATGAAGAAGCTGCAGCAGGGATTCATAATCATCTTGACCTCAATAGTTTCCCTCTTGACCTTATCCGTTGCAGCCGGCGAAGAACCGAGGGTCATCCTGCCAGGGCAACAGGCGACGTTCGTCGATCCCGTTTGTCTGCCGTCGGGACTTTGCATACCGAATGCGTTCATCGCCCTCAGTCAGGCAGACCAACCGATCACTGCCAGTTTTAGCCGGGAGATTCTGACGCTAGAGCCCCGCCCGGTTACGCGGTACGAATTATTCGAGGGTGCGGCGGGCAGGAGCCGGATGCTCAGGTGGTCAACTGTTCTGTCGGGACACTCTCAACCCCCCCGCGCGTGACGGTGATCTTCACCACGATCGTCGCGCCTCCTGACACTGCAGGCCGCGTCCAGTTATTCGCGGGCTGTAACAACGTGGCGTTGACCTTCAACAGTGGCACGACTGTCTCGCGGGTAGCAGGCGCCATCTCTCCAACCACCTCGCTCATCGCAATCTGGCAGTTCGACAGCCGCACCCAGGGCTTCCTCGGCTACTCGCCGCTGCCGGGCGCACCGAACGATTACCCGACGGTCACCCTGCTTGACGCGGCGTTCCTGTGCGTGCGTGAGAGTGCCACGCTGACACGGCCCGAACGGTGAAAAGCTAGGGGACCGCGGCCGAAGGGAAGGGGCGCGGCACATGAAGGTCGCGCCCCTTCTCAATCTCTATTCTCTCACTGGCGCTCTCCGCTTTCGTTGACCGCGCATCACGCGCTCCGAGCCCCCGGCCCCTCATTCCCTCTTCCCTGACCTATCGGCGACGGTGGTATACTCGCGGTGCAAGTCGGACGAGCGGTGCATGGTGGGGAGCCGGGCATGGAGCGGAGCGATCTGCTGCACCCCTGGTTCCCTTTTTGCGGCAGCGGCCGGGCGATGGAGGGGTGCGTGTATCAGGAACTGAGTGTCTTCGGAGGCAACGCGCATCCCGCGCTGGTGCACGCGATCTGTGACTATCTTGGCCGGCCGATGGGCCGCGCGAAGGTGTTCGAGTTCAGCAATGAGAATATCTTCGTGGAGATCGGCGATAACGTCCGTCAACGCGACGTGTTCATCGTCCAGCCGCTGGTTTCGCCGGTCAACACCCGGCTGATGGAACTGCTGATCATGATCGACGCCTTCCGCCGCGCCTCCGCCGGCCGGATCACGGCGGTGATCCCCTATTACGCCTATGGTCGGAGCGACAAGAAGGACCAGCCTCGCATTCCGATCACCGCCCGACTGATAGCCAATCTGATCGAAACCGCAGGCGCCGACCGTATCTTGACGATGGACCTCCACGCCGGCCAGATTCAGGGCTTCTTCAACATCCCAGTGGACGAACTGACCGCGGCCTATACCATCGCCCGCTACTTCAACCAAAAGGGGCTAAGCGATGTGGTGGTGGTCGGCACCGATCTGGGCGCGGCCAAGCGTGCGCGCAACCTGGCCGAGCGGCTGGGCGCTCCGCTCGCCCTGATGGAGAAGCGCCGCGTGTCAAACGACGACCAAACCGAGCTAATGACCGTGATCGGCGAGGTTAAAGGTCGTCGCGCCGTGATCGTGGACGACGAGATCGATACCGCCGGGACGCTGATGCAGACGGTCCAGGCCCTGTGTGAGCGGGGGGTGCTCGAAGTCTACGCCGCCGCCACCCATGGCATCCTCTCCGGTCCCGCGATCGCGCGCCTGTGCGTCAGCCCGCTGCGCGAGATCGTGCTCGCGGACACGATTCCGCTGTCCGACGACAAGCGGATTGACAAAATCATCACCCTCACCGTGGCGCCGCTGCTGGGCGAGGCGATCAGCCGTATCCACACCGGCCAATCCGTCGGCGGGTTGTTTCAGTAAGCCCAGGCGTGATTGCGCGGGGTGCGCCCGACGCGTCCGCGCATGGTCGCGGTCCGACCCACGCGGCTCGCCTGCCCGGACTACCCACCTGTCACTGAATCTGGTTCGTCCCTGTCAATGTTCTCCCGTGTCGCGCGGAGCGCCTGATCGCGGTGGTCTGGCGGCGTCCGCGGGGCGTCTACAACCAGCCCCACCGGATCGAATTATCGCGGCCGGCAGATGTATGATGGGCATATGCCGACGTGACGACCGCCCGATGACGATACCGCATCGTGGCGAGCGGTGGGTGCAGGCGTGCGAGGTTTGTGTTGCAGAAGCTAGAGATTGAGGTTTCGGACGACCTCGCGGGCGAACTAGCCCCGTATCGGGGACGGGCCGGCGAGCTGCTTGCCCTGGGACTCCAACAGGTGAAGATCGCGGAGTCACTGCTACTCTATAAGCGCGGAGTGGTGTCGTTCGGGCGCGCCGTCGAATTGGCAGGACTCTCACGAAATGAGTGGATCCGCCAGGCGCGAGCGGCAGATGCTGAGCCGCGCTGGTCCGAGGAGATGGTGCGCGAGGAACTGGCGTGACGGCAGTGGCTGACGCCTCGCCCTTGATCACTCTCGCAAGGCTGGGCGTGCTGCACATCCTCCCGCTCCTCTTTCATCCTGTCCGAGCGCCCTCGCCGGTGTATGACGAAGTGGTCACTGTCGGGTTAGTGGCAGGGCATACCGACGCGCACGCCGTTCAACTGGAAGTCGTGCGCGGGGCCATCACAATTGTGGCGATGGAAGAGAGTGACCTCTCCCCCGCGGTTCGCGCGTTGGGGCTGGGACGCGGTGAATCGTTCGCGATTCAAATGGCGCTGCAAGAGTCGGCGGATGTCGTCTTGCTGGATGATTTACGTGCGCGGCACGCGGCGACTGATCTCAACCTCTCCGTGAAAGGCACTGTTGGCGTCATTGCCGGCGCATGTCGTGGCGGTCATCTAACGCCAAGGGAGCGCGACTTTCTGTTCGACGCGATGCTGCACCGAGATGACATATGGATCAACGCATCGGTGGTGCGACGCGTGTGGCAGACGCTCCGCGACGAGGAGGGCTGACGCGGCAGCACGCACTCGCTTGTCGGACCAGATGGCTCCTCCCTGTCAATGTTCTCCCGTGTCGCGCGGAGCGCCTGATCGCGGCGGTCTGGCAGCGTCCGCGGGGCGTCAGCGACCCACGGCGCACACCGGCGGAGTGCGGGTTCGCGCCGACGTGTCCCCGATCCCGTCGGGCATGTAAACTGATACCTCGATAGAGGGGCAGCCGCGTGGGAGCCTTGAACGCCGTGGTCGGACTCGACAGACGCCGTGGCGCGCCTGTTGTGAAGTTCGGCCGGCAACCGGAAGGGCGAGGACTGACGTGCAGCAGCGACCTGCAGCCGGTCAAGCATCGACACTGACACGGCCCTCCAAGCTGCCCACACCGCCCACGCCCCTGGTCGGGCGCGACCGTGAGCGGGTGGCGGCGGGCAATCTGTTGCGCCAACCAGACGTGCGGCTTCTCACCCTGACCGGAGCGGGTGGAGTGGGCAAGACCCGGCTCGCCCTTGCGTTGGCCGAAGATCTCATGAATTCCTTCGCGGATGGCGCCGTCTTTGTTGACCTGGCCCCCATCGTCGACCCAACGCTCGTGCCCTCGGTCATCGCCGGGGTGCTCGAAGTCGGCGAAGCGGCCCAAAAGCCTCTGGCCGAGAGCCTCGTGGAACACCTGCGCGGCCGGTCGTTGCTCTTGCTGCTGGACAATTTTGAGCAGGTGCTCGCCGCGGCTCCGCTTGTGGCCGTACTACTCGCGGCCTGTCCCGCGCTGAAGGTGCTCGTCACCAGCCGCGCGGCGCTCCACCTTTCCGGCGAGCATGAATTTCCCGTGCCGTCGCTGGAATTGCCGGACCCGAAGGGCCTTCAGGATCTCGAGACACTGTCGCAATACGAGGCCGTGACGTTGTTCATCCAGCGGGCGCGCGCCGCCCGACCAGACTTCCAGGTCACGAACGCGAGCGCACCGGCGGTCGCCGAGCTGTGTGCCCGGCTAGACGGGCTGCCGCTGGCGATTGAACTGGCGGCGGCACGCGTCAAACTGCTGTCACCGCCGGCGATGCTGGCGCGGCTCGGGCGCCGGCTCAACCTACTGACCGGGGGGGGGCGCGACCTGCCGGCGCGACAGCAGACGCTGCGCGCCACGATCGACTGGAGCTATGACCTGCTTGAGCCGGACGAGTGCGTCCTGTTCGCCCGCCTGGCGGTGTTCGTCGGCGGCTGCAGCCTAGACGCGGTCGAGCCGGTGTGCAACCTAGGGGACGATCTATCGTTGGATGTGCTGGATGGTCTGGCGTTGCTGGTCGATCGCAGCCTGCTGCGGCAGATTGAGGGACCCGAGGCCGAGCCCCGCTTCGTGATGCTGGAGACCATTCGCGAATACGCGGCGGAGCGGCTCGGAGTGAGCGGTGACACCGAGGCCGTGCGGCGGAAGCACGCGGAATATTATGTCGCCCTGGCGGAGCAGGCGGAGCCAGAATTGTTGGGGCCGGACCAGGGCGCCTGGCTCGATCGACTGGAGCGGGAGCACGACAACCTGCGCGCCGCGCTCGGTTGGGCGCTGGACCGAGGCGAGGAGGGATTGGGACTCCGCCTCGCGACGGCATTAGGGCGCTTCTGGGAAGTGCGCGGTTACCTGAGCGAAGGACAGGGATGGCTGGAGCGGGCGCTGTCTCGCTGGCCCGGGGCGCCGGCGCCAGAACGGGCCGGGGCGTTAAGCGCGGCCGGCAGCGTCGCGTACGTCAGGAGTGAGTACGAGCGAGCAGCGACGCTGCTGGAGGAGAGCCTGACCTTGTGGCGATCGCTGGACGATCACCGGGGCGTCGCGTTGTCGCTGCACAAGCTGGGCAGGGTGGTGCACTACCGGGGCGACTTCGAGCGGGCCGCGGCCCTCTATGATGAGAGCCTGGCCCTCCGGCGGGCGCTGGCAGACGACCCCGGCGTCGCGTGGTCGCTCAACAGCTCGGCGGTCCTCGCCCGCGATCGCGGCGATGATGAGCGGGCGGGTGCCTTGTTTGAGGAAAGCCTCGCGCTGTTCCGCAAGCTGGGGGACGACTGGGGCATCGGCCTCCTGCTCAACAACCTCGCGAGAGTCGCGCCGGACCGGGAGGACTGGGAGCACGCGGTTGCCCTCAGCACGGAAAGCCTGTCAATCTTCCAGGAATTGGGGGACAAGCATGGCGTCGCCTGGGTAGTGGGCAATCTCGCGGTTGTCGCGGCGCGGCGGGGCGCCTGGGAGCGGGCCGCGAAGCTCCACGGAGCGGCAGAGGCCCTCCGCGAGGCGATTGGCTCGACCGCACTCTCCCTCTCCCCTGCCGAGCGGGCGACATATGTGTCTGCCGTGGCGATGGCGCGCACGGAGTTGGGCGAGTTCGCCTTCGCCGCCGCCACGGCCGCCGGCCGGGCGACGCCCCTGGAGCAACTCGCCGCGGCCGCGCTGAGAGACGCGGGTCCAGGGACAGCGGTCGATAGTGCCAGCGATGCACCCCCGATCTCATCACTGCCTGTCCGCGACGGCGAACCGAACCTGCTGACCCGGCGGGAGCGCGAGGTGGCGGCGCTGGTCGCGGCCGGGCGGACCGACCGCCAGATCGCGGAACAACTCGTGATTACCGAGGGCACGGTCGGCGTTCACCTCACCAACATCTTTAGCAAGCTCGACCTCCACTCACGGGCACAACTCGCCGTCTGGGCTGCCGAGCACGGACTGCGCGCCGCCCGCCCCGACTAACGCGCTCCGCTCGCCCCGCGCCGCGCGGACACGACCGGGCCGCCAGGGCCACGGTGTACCTCATCATGTGCCGCCCTATAGCGATCGTCATAGGTCGCGTGGCAACACTCCCCTCTCGAAGATATGACTCCCGAATGTCACGTTCGTCAGGCGCTCGCCCGCGGGGACACATCGTAGTGTGGTGACACCGGCGGGAGACACGGGGCGGACGGCCCACACCGCCGGTGGGTCCTATCCGACGCGGGCGTTAACCCGCGCGCCGCGTCGGTGGCGGGGTTGTCCGGCATCAGTGACGCCGGCCATTAGGTGACACGCGCACTATGGAGCGCCCATCACCACCAGAAGCAAGAAACCTGTATGACCAGAAGAGGAGACACCAATGGTTACTGAACTTTCCGGCCCGCGGGCGGCGGGCGAACCCGAAGCACTCAGCACCCTGCGCCTGCGCCTGCGCGGCGAGTTGATTCAGGCGGGTCACGATACCTACGACGCGGCGCGAACCGTGTACTGGAGCTCGGTCGACCGGCGACCGGCCCTGATTGTCCGCGCCGAGGATGAAGTGGACGTGATCGCGGCGGTGGAGTACGCGCGGGAGACGGGGACACCGCTGTCCGTGCGAAGTGGCGGCCATGGCTTCGCCGGCCATGCCCTCGTCGATGACGGCATCGTGGTCGACCTCTCCGGCTTGAAGTCGATGCGGATCGACCCGGTGCGGCGCACGGCGCGGGTGCAGCCAGGAGTGACCTGGCTCGAATACGCGGAGCAGGCGCAGGTGTACGGCCTCGCGACCACCTCCGGGGATGTTGGCAGCGTCGGCGTCGGCGGCCTGACGGTCGGCGGCGGTATCGGCTGGATGGTACGCAAGTACGGGCTGACAATCGATCATTTGCTGTCCGTCGATATTGTCACGGCGGACGGCCGCCTGCTGCGGGCGAGCGCCGAGGAGCACGCGGACCTATTTTGGGCGGTGCGCGGCGGTGGCAGCAACTTCGGCATCATCACGTCGCTCGAGTTCCGACTTGAGCCGGCCGGGACGATCCTGGGTGGCGGCGTGTTCTACCCGGCCACGGACCTCGCCGACGCGGCGCGCATCGTCCACACGGCCGCCACGTACGCGGCCGATGCGCCGGATGAACTGACGGTGATGGTGATGATCATGCACGCGCCGGCGCTGCCCTTCATCCCGGCGGAGCGCGTGGGCGAGCTGGTCGTCCTGGTCGCGCTCTGCTATGCCGGTGATTTGGACGAGGGCGAGCGCGTGGTCGCGCCGCTACGCGCGCTGGCGACGCCGATCGTGGACATGGTCGGTCCCATGCCGTATCCAGGGATGTTCGGTCTTACCGCCGATTTGGCTCTCCCGGGCCGGCGGCTCGCGGTACGGTCCATGTACCTGGAGGCGGTTGACGACGAGGTCGCCAAGACAATCGTCGCACACCAAGCGCAGGCGTCGGCGCCGTTCGCGATGGCGCAGTTGCGGGTGATCGGCGGGGCGATGGGGGGGTTGCTGCCGACGCGACCGCTTTCGGTCACCGCGACAAGCCATTCATGCTCGCGGCGGTCACGGAATGGGATGACCCCGCCGAGGACGCACGGCAACGCGCCTGGGCGTCGCGGTTCTTCGAGGCGCTGAAGCCTCGCGCGGCGGGCGTCTACGTGAACTTCCTCCAAGACGAGGGCGACGCGCGCGTCCGCCAAGCGTACAAGCCGGCGACCTTCGAGCGGCTGGCAGCCGTCAAGGCGCGGTACGACCCGACCAACCTCTTCCGGTCGAACCAGAACATCAAGCCGGCATAGCGCGTTGCCCCATACCCTCCTCGGGGCGGCGATGGGACGGCGCGACACTTTCCCCGTCGCGCCGCCCCGCGATGCTTTGACGCCGCGCCACTGCGGCACGGAACCCATGAACACACCCGGCCCGGTGACGGGGCGCAGGTCACTTGAGAAAGGAGCGGACGATGCCTAACTTGGCGGATCAGATACAGCGAATCGGGGCAATTGCCGGGGTGCTCAGCCTGATGGCCGGGGCAGCCCCCGCGACGGCGTCACATCGCGCCCGGGGCAAAAATCAGGGTTCGACTGCTCGGGCAGCGCGCGCGATCACGGTCCCTGCCCATCATATGACCACTCGGGCAGGCGCTCACGACTGGTGGGATCCGCGCCATGGCGGCGCCGACTGGTGGCAGCCCTGACCCGGCCCGCACCGCCCTCAATATCCAATATCCAAGACCCATCACCTAACACCTATCATCCATCTTCAAGGGGGGGTATCAACCATGCGGCACTGGCTCATTCTCGTGGCTAGCTTGACTGTTCTCACCCTCTCCGGCGTCGCTCACGGCGGCCGGTTCGAGCTGCCCGTGGCAGCGGCCTCGGACAGTATGTGGGGGGTGGTCACGGGCACGGACATCGAGGCGGACGTGATCAGCATTAACGCATTCCTGCCCAGTTCACTCACAATCCATGCCGGCGACACGGTGACATGGACCGCGCCGGGGATCACGCCCCACACGGTCTCGTTCCTCGCCGGCCAGCCAGCCCCACCATTGATTGGACCCGGTCCAGGCGCGGGCGAACTGGCGTTTGGGGCGGGGTTCTTCCCTATCCCCGAGGGGCCGCGGCTGGCGCGGGCGAGCTTTGACGGAACACGGCCGCTCAGCACGGGTGAGATATTGACCCCACCGGGCGACGCATCACCCACGTTCCAAGTGACGTTCACGACCCCGGGTGTTTTCGACTACCGCTGCTTGATCCACCCCGGCATGAGCGGAACCGTCGAGGTGTCCCCTGCCGGAGCCGCGCTGCCCGAGACCCCGGCCCAAGCGCGGGAGCGGGGGCAAGCCCAGGCAGACAGCCTCGCGACCGCCGTGCGAGCGGATATCGGAGCGGCCCGCTCCTCCCGTGGGACGGCCACGGGCGCGGCGACAACCCATACCGCACTGGCGGGTATCGCCAACCTTGCCGGCCAGGGAAACGCGGGCGGGGCGAGCGCGCTGCGGTTCCTTCCCGACAGCCTGACAGTGCGGCGCGGCGACCTCGTCGTATGGACCGTGGCCGACCCGCTTGAGATCCACACCGTGAGCTTCGCCTCTGGAGGGGCGACACCACCGTTCGTCGATCCCCGACCCGGCCCGGCCGGCCCCTCGGGTCCGCCCCTGTTGGTGGTTCCGGCGAACGTCGCCAACCCTGCCGGCGGCGGCTCCTACACCGGCCAGGGATACGTCAACTCGGGCATCCTCGGTCCCGGCGGCTCGCTCGTGCTGAACATCGACGCGCCTCCGGGGACATACACGTACTACTGTGTCATCCATGGCAGCCCCGCGGGCGGCATGAGGGCCACGGTCACGGTAACTGAATAGGCGTCGCGCGGCGCGGCGGGCGACGAAATTCCGTGAGGCCGGGGGATCCCCCGGCCTCACGCGCGTGTGCGCCGCGAGGGATGGTCGGGATACGCTCGCGGCAGTCGCGACAGCACGGCCCCCGTGGTGGGACGCGTGTGGGAAACGCGACGCGGCGAGAAATTCCGGCAGGCGCGGCGCTTACTCGCTTGCCGGAACAGCCGGATCGTCATTATCGATGATCGCCCGCGTGTAGCGGAGCAACTGATCGCGGCGGTCGGGCGGGATACGCTGCGAGTCGAGGAACAACGCCACGGCGTCGAACGGGGTCAGCGACTCCGGCAGCACCTCGGCGCCGAGGCGTGAGCGAGATCCCCGGTCCACGTTTCGACTGACCGACGCGATCGTGTGCGCGCTGGTCAGCGCCGTGCGCACCGCACGCTCGTCGAGTAGCCCGTTCTGCTCGGGCGTGAGCGTGAGCAGCACCCGCACGATCGCGTCGTGCACATCCTTGCGGCCGATCGCCGCCACGACCTCGGAGGTCGGATCGTCGCCGCGCGGGTGGGACTCCACCGTCACGAACCGGCGTGCCCGAACCTCACGGAAGTGCACGTCCTCGGGGCGCACGCGGTCACCTCGGGGTCGTGAAGGATCGAGATCAACCAGCACGAAGCCCTTCGAATCGTTCTCCTCACCAAAATCTACCCGCTGTGTGCTGCCGGCATACACGACCGGCGGCCGCTCGCTCAAGACCTGGTAGCAATGATGGTGGCCGAGCGCCACATAGTCGAACGCATCCGGGCGCAGGTCGCTACGGTTGAGTTGCGGGAAGCGCCCGAGCGTCATCCACTTCTCCGAGGCGGTCTTGACGATCGAGTCACTCATCGCGATATGGGCGGTGAGCACGGCGGGAATCGCTGGGTCGAGCCGGTCAGCCTCGTAACTGATGCTGTTCGCGACCAGTTGCTCGACCGCCCGATCGAGCTGATCGAGCGGCAGGTTCTTGTACTCGTCGCGGCGCACGAGCTGGCTGATCAGCGGCCAGGGCACGCCGACCACCTGCAAGGGACCGCTCTTGGTCTGAAGGACCGTCGTGCCGGTCCGGGCGCCGACGTGGACCCGGTCCACCCCCAGGGTGGAGAAGATCTCAAGGGCGTTCGCTCGCGTGAGCATATTCGGCAGATCGTGGTTGCCCACCAGCAGGTACACGGGAATGCCGGCGCGGGTCAGCGCAATGACACGCTTGGCGAACTCGCGCTGGTGGGTCT
>JBBQJF010000168.1:0-10507 GCA_038325665.1 Dehalococcoidia bacterium
CTCCGGTTCGAGACGGAGTAGATGACGCCTTCCTCACCGAGGAAGGGCGTCGTCGAGTTGCGCCCATCGTCGCCGTGCGGCGGTTCCACATGGATCACGTCCGCCCCGATCTCAGCGAACAGCCGCCCCATCGTCGGCCCGGCGATCATCGACGTGAGGTCAATCACCTTGATGCCGGTGAGCGCTCCGGATATCGATCCCATAGGTTCGCGGTCTCCCGTCGATAGCATCCGGCACGCGGCGTGCCGGCTACACGTCCCACGGCTAGAAACAGTACAGCCTTCACGCCTGATTGACAAACGAGCGCTCGCTCGGTAATTGTCTGTTCCACGCCGGGTGGATCACGGGGCCGCGCGTCCAGCAGCACCGCGCTGTTTCACACGGCACGGGCGGCGCGGCACCCGCCAAATCGCCCACATGATTTACCTGCACATCCGGATGGAGAGTATACGGTCTGTCCACATCCTTGACAAGCGAGCGCTCGCTCGTTTATCGTCGCGGTCGATCGCGATGCGCGTGTGAATGCGCGATCTCGTCACTGCCATATGATGCGGCAGGTCCCGGAATCGCGTGTGCCGGGAATTGGCGGCCGGTGATTCCGATGGAGCAAGGAGGATTCTGGTGAAATTCGGGATTCTGTACGAGCTGCGTGTGGTGCCGCCTGTCACGGAGCAGCAGGCATATCACAATGTTTTGGAAGAGATCGCGTTCGCCGAGGAGATGGGGTTCGAGTACGTGTGGATGGTGGAACATCATTTCACCGCCGCCGACTCTCATTCATCCGCGCCCGAGGTCTTCTACGGCGCGCTCAGTCAGCGCACGAGCAAGATCCGCATCGGCCACGGCGTGGTGTTGCTGCCCAGCCCCTTCAATCACCCGATCCGGGTGGCCGAGCGGGTCGCCGCGCTCGACATCCTCAGCAATGGCCGGGTGGACTTCGGCACCGGCCGCAGCAGCCCGTACGAGCAGCTCGGCTTCGACATCGACCCCGGCGACACCCGGCCGATGTGGGAGGAGTCGCTGTCCATCATCCCGAAGATGTGGACGAATGAGGTCTTCCCCGGCCACGAGGGCAAATACTTCAAGATCCCACCGCGGATGGTGGTGCCCAAGCCGGTGCAGAAGCCGCACCCGCCAATCTGGATGGCCTGCGCTCAGCCGGAGAGCTTCGACGTGGCCGCCAGCAAGGGCGTCGGTGTGCTCGCCTTCGCGACCGGCGTACCGCAGCGGCTGATCAAGCACATCAACCGGTACAAGGACAACGTGCAGCGCCCCACCGACCAGGCCGGCAGCTTCATCAACAGTCAGGTCGCCGCCTTCGTCCAGACGATGTGTGGTGAGGACGACAAGCAGACGCGCGAGTTCATCGGTGAAGCGTACAAGCGCAGCTTCGACCGCCGCAACCAGATCGCCAGCGGCGGGGCCATCAGCAGCAGCGAGATCCCGAACGCGCAGTACGGCCAGGATCTGAGCGATTTCTACGAACAGTACGCCAAACAGCTCGATGAACTCGGCCGGCCCTACCCCGACTTCCTGCGGTACTACCTCGAAAGCGGCCGGCGCGGCAAGGACATTCGCGGCCTGACGGCGGCCTACCAGCAGCTCGATGTCAACCAGCTTGTGGACGACGCCATCGTGATCGGCGGAGATCCGGAGTCGTGCATCCGCGGGCTCAAGATCTACGAGGAATGCGGCGTTGACCAGGTGCTGATCCAACCCGATTGGGGCGGCATCAGCCATGAGCAGATCATGGAGACCTACCGCCTGTTCGGCAAGCATGTCATCCCGCACTTCCGCCAGCGCGACGCCGCCGCGGCTCCGGCTGCGGCAGCCGTCACCGGGGACTGACCAGCGCCGGGCGCGTGCGGCACGCGCCGGTGGCCTCACGCATTCCCGCCCAGAGCAGGGTCCGTCGGGCGTGCCGGCAATGATGCCGGCGCGCCGCGGGTCAATGCCGGTGAGGCAGGTGGCGAGATGACTGTCTACATCGTTCGTCGCATGCTCTTGATGATACCGACGCTGTTCGGCATCTCCGTCGTCGTCTTCATGATGGTGCGGTTCCTGCCGGGCAGCGCCATCGACACGCTCGTCGGGGATTTCAGCGCGGCGAGCGCCGAGCTCCGCCAGGAGCTGCGCGCGCAGTACAGCCTGAACGACTCGCTGCCTCAGCAGTATGTGAAGTGGATATCCGGGGTACTGCGCGGCGACCTCGGTGAGTCGATCATCGGCAGCCGCGGCGTGTCGAACGAAATCCAGCGCCGGATCGTGCCGAGCCTAGAACTCGCCGGGTTCGCCCTGCTGTTTGGCCTGGTGATCGCCCTTCCCATCGGTGTGATCGCCGCTGTCCGCTCGGATACCTGGCTGGACTACATCATGCGGAGCAGCGCGATCGGGTTCCTCTCGATTCCCGGCTTCTGGCTGGCGACGCTGATCATCACCCTGCCGGGCCGCTACTGGCAATGGACTCCACCCCTGGAGTACGCGCCGCTGACCCAAGACCTCGGGAAGAACATCTCGGTGTTGATCATCCCGTCGTTGCTGGTCGCGCTCTCGCTGTCCGGCGCGGTAATGCGGCTGACGCGGGCGCAGATGCTCGAGGTGCTGCATCAGGACTACATCCGCACGGCCTGGTCGAAAGGGCTGCGCGAGCGGGCGGTGATCGCGCGCCACGCGCTCAAGAACACGATGATCCCGGTTGTGACGATCATCGGCGTGCAGATTCCCGCCCTGATCGGGGGCGTGGTGATCATGGAGACGATCTTCGGTATCCCCGGCATCGGGTCGTACCTGTACGGTGCGATCGTCGCCCGCGACTACCCGATCGTGCAGGGTGTCAACCTGATGGTCGCCGCCATCGTGTTGTTCTCGAACCTGGCGGTGGATGTCGCATACGCCTATCTCGATCCGCGCATCCGGTATTCCTGAGGACGCACCGCGTGGGGGAGCGTGCTGATGGCAACCGAACATCTAGCGGTGACACTCGCACGAGCGGCGCCCGCGCCCGGTTTGCTAGCGTGGCCGCGGGTCATCCTGCGCTTCGCCCGCCACAAGCCGCTCGGCGCGATCGGCGGCCTGCTGCTGGCGTTCTTCCTGGTGCTTGCGATCGGCGCGCCGCTGATCGCACCGTTCCATTATGACCGGCAGATTTTCGCCGACGCGATGCAGGGTCCGTCGGCGAAGCATATCTTTGGCACCGACAACCTCGGCCGGGATCTGTTCAGCCGGATCGTCTACGGCGCACGAGTGTCGGTGATTGTCGGATTCGGGGCGGTCGTGATTGCCATGGGCCTGGCGACGGTGCTGGGGGCGCTCTCCGGCTACTACGGCGGCATCTTCGACACGGTCGTGCAACGGTTCATTGAGGTGTGGCAGGCGTTTCCCGGACTGATCCTCGTGATGTCACTGATCGCCATCACCGGTCCCGGCCGCACTCAGTTGGTCATCGTCCTGGGATTACTGTTCGCGGCGAACGCCTCGCGCGTGATCCGCGGCGCGGTGCTCGGGGTCAAGAACAACGTCTACTTCGAGGCGGCGCGGACGGTGGGCGCGGGCGACCTGCGTATTCTGCTGCGCTACGTACTGCCCAATGTCGCGGCCACGATCATCGTGCTGGCGACGGTTCAGTTGGGCGCGATCATCCTGGTCGAGGCATCGCTCAGCTTCCTCGGCCTGGGTATTCCGCCACCGTACCCATCGTGGGGGCAGATGATCAGCGGCGTGGCGCGCAACTACATCGTCGAGAACCCATGGATGGGGCTGTGGCCGGGGTTGTTCATCGCGCTGGCGGTGTTTGGGTTCAACATGCTGGGCGACGCCCTGCGCGATGTGCTCGACCCGCGCCTGCGGGGCACACGCTAGGGGAGTGGTCAGGAGGGGGAGGGATATGGACGGCAAGTACGGGAGCGGCGCCTTGGGATGGAGATCGTCGCGCCGCCGGATACTGCGGGGAGTGACGCGCGGCGGCGCCGGACTGGCGGCGATGACCCTCGCTGCCTGCGGCGGCGACAAAGGCGGCGACCAGACCCGAAGTGTGAGCACGCCCGGCAGCGCCCCGCCCGCCGGCACGAACACTAGCGCCCAGTCGGCCGGCCAGCCGAAGCCGGGCGGAACGATGACGCTATACCAGCTCAACGACCCACCGGGGCTCGATCCGTTCCGCAGCTACAACTTTCTGGTGATCATCCCATCGTCGTTCGTCTACGGGCGGCTGCTACGCTTCAAGGCGCAGGAAGACCCGAAGAAGTTCGGGGACTACGAGGTTGAGCCGGGGTTGGCGGAAAAGTATGAGACCGTCGACCCGATGCAGTGGAAATTCACGCTCCGCGACGGTGTCAAGTGGCACAACAAGCCGCCGCTCAACGGCCGCGCCCTCGTGGCCGAAGACGTGAAGCTGGCAATGGAGCGCTACCGCAAGACGGCGCCGCAGCGCGGCATCTTCGAGATGATCGACACGATCGAGACGCCCGACCTGCGCACGGTGGTGTTCAAGTTCAAGTATCCGTATGCGCCGTTCGCATCGATCATCGCCGACGGCAACTACCTGTTCATCACACCGCCTGAGATCCAATCCGACGACCTGATGAAGACGATGGTCGGCGCCGGTCCGTGGATGTTCGAGAACTACGAACCGGGGGTGGTGATCAAGTTCAAAAAGAACCCCGACTACTGGATGAAAGGTCAGCCCTATATCGATGCGGTCGATCTGCGCATCATCAAGGACGAGGGCGCGGCGCTGGCCCAGTTCCAGTCCGGGCGCGTCGACCTCAACGTTGTGGGGCCGGGCTCGTTCAATCGCCAGGATATCGCGGTGCTCAAGCAGAGCGTGCCCAAGGCCACCTACCTCAACTACGAGTACTCGTCGCACGCCACGATGGGCTTCGTTCCTTTTTACGTGCCCAAGACACCGTCGCAGGATGAGCGCGTCCGCCAGGCCGTGTCAATGATGATCGACCGCGACGCGATCGTGAAGACCCTGTGGAAGAACGAGGCGGGATGGGGTGGGTTCATCCCATCGGGGCTGGGCGCATGGTTCCTCGATCCCCGCGCCGCCGACTTCGGGCCGAGCGCCAAGCACTTCAAGCTCAACCTGACGGAGGCGAAGCAACTGTTGTCCGCGGCAGGTTTCGCGAACGGGTTCGACGAGACCATTCACTTCGCCAATAACTCGTACGGCAACCTCTACAACCAGCAGGCGGAGGTGATCGGCCGGATGTTGAACGATGGCGGGCTGCGAATCAAGCTGGCGCCGGAAGACTTCAGCACCTGGGCCCAGGTCAACAACAACCGCCAGCGGACGGAGGGCTTCTCGATCGGGTTCAGCTCGTACTACACCGATCCCGATGAGTACATCTACTCAATGCATTCCAAGAATGCATCGAATGTGTCGGGCATCAACGATCCGATGGTAGACAAGTTGATCGAGGATGAGCAGCGCGAGTTCGACCAGGCGAAGCGCAAGTCAATCATCCACGAGTTCCAGCGGTATATGGCGTCGAAGATGTACTTCATGCCGCTCACGACCCCGTGGATGACCTTCGCCGTCCAGCCATGGGTGAAGAACTTCAAGTACGGCTCGCGGTTCGGCGCCGGTGAGGAAACCTACACGAACACATGGGTCGACAGGTCGTGAGGGCTGGACACACCGGCCGGTCACCAGCCGGGTTGCCGGCATCCCCTGGCGGGCGCACCGCCGGGTGACCAGCGAACCGCGTACAAGGGGTGAGGCGTGGAGCAGGCGCTGTCGGACTTGGTGGTGTTGGACCTGGGCGAGGGCATCGCGGCGCCGTACTGCGCCCGTCTGCTGGGCGCGTACGGCGCGGACGTGATCAAGGTCGAGCCGCCGGGCCGGGGCGACAGCGCCCGCGCGCACGGGCCGTTTCCGGGCGACGAGCCGCACCCGGAGATGAGCGGCCTATACCTGTACCTGAACACGAACAAGCGTGGTGTGGCGCTTGATATTTCCACGGGCACCGGCCGGGACCTATTGCTCGAGCTCGTGCGCCGGGCGGACGTGGTTGTCGAGGGCCACCCGCCCGGCTACCTGGACAGCCTGGGGCTGGGGTACACCGATCTGGCCGCCGTCAATCCGCGGATCGTGTTGAGCTCGATCACCGGATTCGGCCAGACCGGGCCGCACGCCGGCTATGCCGACACGGAGATTGTGACCGCCGCGACCAGTGGCCAGTTGTACATCCAGGGCGATCGCGGCCGCGAGCCGCTCAAGACCGGCGGCACACCGTTCGCGTACACGGCGGGTATCCACGCTGTTCTCGGCACGATGACGGCGGTCTGGGCACGAGACGCCACCGGCCGGGGGCAGCATGTAGACGTGTCGGCGCAGGAGAGCGCGGCCCACTTCCTGCAACAATCGACGACCTGGTACACCTACCTGGGCGTCGTCCAGACCCGGATCGGGAGCCGCATGCCCTTCGGCCATCCCTTTACCATCCTGCCCTGCAAAGACGGCTACATCGCCGCGACGGTGTTGCCCCAATGGATCGACACCATCGGCCTACTGATCGAGCAGCCGGACCTCGCGAACGACCCCCGCTTCCTTACGCCGCAGGACTGCATCGAGAACGCCGATGACATGGACGAGCTGATGATGCGCTGGACGATGCGGCTCACCCGCGACGAGATCGTCGAGCGGGCGCAGGCGCTGCGGATGGCGTTCGATCATGTGTACACGACCGAGGAGATGCTGGAGGATCCTCAATACCGGCACCGCGGGCATTTTGTCAACGTCGAGCACCCCACGGTGGGGCCGATCGCCTTTCCCGGCGCGCCGTTCATCATGAGCGACAGCCCTGTCGTCTTGACGCGCGCCCCGCGACTGGGCGAGCATACCGACTCCGTGCTCGCCGGGCGGCTCGGCCTCGGTGACGGCGACATCGCCCGATTACGCGACCAGGGGGTAATCGCGTGACAGCCACTTCGCAACCGCTGCCGCTTCAGGGCGTGCGCGTGCTCGACCTCACCCGCGCCTGGGCCGGTCCCTACGCGACCAAGATCCTGGGGGACATGGGCGCCGAGGTGATCAAGGTCGAGGCGCCGTTCAAGCCGGACGCACGTGCGGGCGGCAACTACTTCCCCGACAACGACCCCGGCGAACGGCCCTGGAACCGCAACGGCGTGTTCCACAAGAACAACCGCAGCAAGCTTGATATCGCGCTCGACCTTCAGCAGCCGGAGGGACGCGATCTCTTCCGGCAACTGGTGGCGATCTCCGATCTGGTGATCGAGAACTACACACCCCGCGTCATGCCGCACTTCGGCCTGGGCTACGACGACCTGGTTGGGGTGAAGCCCGACATCATCATGGTGTCGTTGCCCGGCTTCGGCAAGGACGGCCCGGAGCGCGACTGGGTCGCGTACGGCACCACGCTCGATTCCCACTGCGGCCTGACCCAGATCACTGGCTACGTGGGAGGTCCGCCACACCGGATGGCGATCGCGATCGGCGACCCGGTTGGGGGTATGTTCGGCACGATGGCGGCGCTGTTTGCCCTGCATCAGCGCCGGCGCACCGGCACGGGACAGCATGTCGATCTGGCGCAGGCCGATACCCTCACCCAGTTCATGGGCGCGCCGCTGGCCGACTGGTCGATGAACCGGCGCGTGTGGCCTCGAATCGGGAACCGCGACCTCGTGTATGCACCCCAGGGCGTCTACCAGTGCGAGGGACGCGATCAGTGGGTGGCGCTCAGTGTGCGCGATGATGATGAGTGGGCAGCGCTCTGCGCCGCGATTGGTCAGGAGCATCTCGCCTGCCGGTTTGCCACGGCCGCTGAACGGCGGATGGCGCACGACGAGATCGACGGCATCATCGCCGAATGGACGCGACGGCAGACCAAAGACCAGGTGATGGCCTGCCTCCAGGACGCGGGCGTGCCGGCCGGCGCCGTGCTCTCGTCCAAGGATCTGCTCTTCGACCCGCATCTGCGGGCGCGCGGGTTCTTCGAGGTCGTCGATCACCCGGAGACCGGTCCCCGGCCGCAGTTGGGCATGAGCTGGAAGCTGTCGGAGACGCCGGGGCGGATCACGCGCCCCGCGCCGTTGTTCGCCGAGCACAATCAGTTTGTCTTCGGGCGGCTGCTCGGCCTCAGCGACGCCGGCATCGAGACGCTCGAAGCGCGGAAGATCACCTCGACCGTGCCGCTGGTGGACGCGCGTCCAGGAGCGCCCGGCGACCGGCAGCGGTGGAAGCGGATCGGGCTGGTATCCGAGGTAGACCCCGACTATAAGGAGAAACTGCGGGAGTTCTACGGCACCGACTAGCGAGCCGCGCGGTGAGCGATTGCGGGGCCACTGAAAGGGGGAGGCGATGCTGAACGTCCGTACGGCATTCCATGTCACGCACATGCTCAAAGACCTGGACGCCGCGACCAAGATCTACGAGGACATTTTTCAGGCGCCCGTCCACTTTGCCGGCTACCACCAGGGCGAAGACCGGGATGCGTCATTTGCCAGCGTCTCGGACGCATACATCGAGTTGTTCGCCCCGCGGGACGCCGGCTCGCCCGACCCGCGCTCGCCCGGCGGCCGTTTCATCAAGCGTTGGGGCGAGGGGCTGGCAAACTTCGGTTGGCTGATCGAGGGCGACGTGACAGAGGCGGTTCGCTTCTGTGAGTCGAAGGGGTACCAACTGGCCGGTGTGGTCGGCCAGGAGACGTCCGCGTTCTTCGTGCATCCGCGCCAGGCCCACGGCATCATGCTTGAGATCGCTGGCGGCGTTGTCCGCGACGACCCCCGAACCCAGCCGGGGTGGGCGAGCCGCTGGCGCGATGAACATCCGCTGGGCATCGAGCGTATGAACGCCGTCTCCTACGCCGTGCGCGACGTGGAGGGCGCGGTCGGTTTCTTGCAGAGTCTGACTGACGCTCCCGTCATCCACCGCGGCGTTGATGAGCGGTTTGGAAAGCAGAGCGCATACCTCTGGATAACTGACCACATCATCGAGGTCATGCAAGGCGCGTCGGATGACAGTGAGATTGCCCGAAAGGTACGGGAGAACGGTCCCAAGATCGACTCCGTGACCTTCAAGGTGACGAACCTCTCACGGGCGGCCGAGTACCTCCGAGCCAAGGGCGTGCGCGTGCTGGGTCACGAGGGCGGCGGCTATGTCGCCATCAACCCGGCCGGCATCCTGGGAGCCACGTACATCTTCACCGATAGAGCGATCCCGCACGATCCGCGTGATGGGTAGACAGGCTAGGTCCTCACGGCCAGTCCTCCCCCAATGGCTCAAGACACCATGTCTGCCTACTGTGATCAGATGTTTCTGACGGCACGACCCGTCACGCTACCTGATGAAGGACCGCGTGAGCGGACCGGATGGACCGGGAATCGCGCACACATGAGGGCTAACACGCTGGCATGACCGGTGAACTGCAGTCAATTATACAGTCAGTCCGACACGAGTGACGGTGCGATGGCGGTCAGGACGGGTGCGCCAGATTCAAAAGCTGGCACCCGCGGCAGGACTCGAACCTGCGGCCAACGGATTAGAAGTCCGTTGCTCTATCCACTGAGCTACGCGGGCGGGCACTCTTAGTTTATCGGGATGACGGCAGGCCGACAATCATACCGGCAGGTGTCCGCGCGACCGTCCCGCGGTTGCAGTTGTGGCGAGTCATCTGTCCTCGCGCGGTGTGAGCGTTAACGCGGTACAGCGGTATTACAGGATCGCGGGCGGGCGGCTCGTGGTTTCGACCTTGTGGATCATGCCGTTCAGGCCGCGACGAACGCCGGCAATCTCGATGTCGTCGAGGTCGCCGCGGGTGGTGAGGTACTGTTGCACCCAGCGGCCGACGAACTGTGACGCGACGATGCCGGCCATCGCCGCCGAAAAGACGTTCGGCAGCTTGCCGGTGTCGCGGCGTTCGCCCATCGCCAGCGTCGCGCCCAACCCACTGAGCACGCCCGCTACCGCGATGTTTGTTCCGCACAACGGCGTGATTGCCAGCCGCGCCTCTCCGGCCTTGAATCGCGCCAGCGCCTCATGCGCGCAGGTGGTCAACTGCTCGGTCGGCACCCGCCCATAGATGTAGAAGCCGTCCGGCGCTGCCCGACCGACCAGCCGCACAGTCGGCCCCAGCTTCCCCAGCATGATCATTACCGTCCCGTGTTCGAGCGCGTGGTTGCGGCGCACCGCGTCGATCATCCCGCCGATCATCGGCCCCCCCTATCCCGTCTATCCGCGCGAGTGTACCAGATCACTAAACGCACCCAATCGAGCGCCACTCAACCCCGGTCCTCATCGTCCAACACCCATCACCCATCCGCGCCTGTCGGGTCAAGTGTGCCCGCCGGTTCCAGGAACGGCCGGGGCGCGGGAAAGCCCACCGCGCCCCGCGGCGGTAGCATCACGGGAAGCGGCTGCCACACGGGGGCGTTGTTGACGCGGGGCGGGTTGGCGATCAGGCCGTAGACCAGCTCTTGATAGGGGTAGTCACCGAAGCCGAAGCTGGTGGACGAAGCGATCTGATCGGGCGAGTTGTAGGACGGC
>JBBQJF010000169.1:0-10470 GCA_038325665.1 Dehalococcoidia bacterium
GCATGAGCGTCGGTCGCCGGCAGACGATGAGCGACTGCAAGGCGGCCGCGAAAGCATGCATCGACGCGGCGACGTACTGCGAGGGACAGGGCGGCCGGTATTGTGAGAACGATCGCGTGCGAATGCTGCGCGCCTGCGCCGGCCTTTGCGAGCGAACCGCGACCTCACTCCAGGATGGAACCGAGCCAGATCAGCCATTGGGCGAACAGTGCGCCGAGATGTGCGCGCGGGTGGCGATGGAACTCGCCAGCGTGAAGGACGATGCGCGTATGCAGGAGTGTTCCGTGGCGTGTCTGCGGTGCGCGTCATCTCTGAAGCAGCTCGCCACCCCGGCCGGCGTGGACTACGACGCGGTCGTCGCCGACAGCTTCCCCGCGAGTGATCCGCCCGCCGAGCGGGCCCAGATTTGAGTTCACGCGAACCGGGAAGCGGGTGACCCACCGGGTCGTGCCGGCAAGCGAACACGGCACGAGGGCGACCCAGAGGGCATTCGCCCCTACCGGCGAGCACGCCCGACGCCCGGAGGGGCGACCCGCTGGGTCACCCTTTATCGCAGGATATCCGAAATACCGGCGAATACACCCGGCCCTCTGTCGGGCCGGCTCGGTGGGCCGCCCTCGATCGCCGGACATCCGAACGACTGACCTGAAGATGTACGCATCGCCGTATGGGGACACTCACCCACCCGAGATCGCCGGCAGCAGATATACCTCGTCTGATTCGCGGACGGGGTACAACAAACCGGTATCGACAAGTTCGTTGTCCACTGAAATGGAGATCTCGGGGCGAATGCGTCCATCGGCGACGATGCGGGCATGGATGCCGGGGCATTCGGCCTCGAGGTTCTCAAACACCTGACGCAGGGTTGCCCCCTGTACCTGCACTTGGCTCCGGCCGCCGCTGTACGAGCGGAGCAGGGCAGGAATCACGACAATCGGCATTGCAGACCCTCTTCGGCCGCGGACGATCCATCACTCATCAGACAGCCTGTATACGCGAACGGACGGGGGCGACCCACCGGGTCGCCCCCCCGGGGGTGTGAATGGATGTACTCGGTCGGGGCCGCGCGGTGGACTGCCCCGACCACGTTCCTCCACTCCGCTCGGTGTTACTCCAGGCCCAACAGCTCCTCGGTGATCCGTCGCGGCGACATCGGCAGGTCACGGAACCGGTGACCGGTGGCACGATAGACGGCATTTGCCACCGCCGCCAGCGGCGGAACGATCGGCACCTCACCGACACCGCGTACGCCGTACGGATGGCCGGGGTTCGCCGCCTCGACGATGATGGTGTCGATCATCGGCAGATCGAGGGTCGTCGGCATCCGGTAGTCGAGATAACTGGCGTTCGCCATCCGGCCCGACTCATCGTAGTAATACTCTTCGTTCAGCGCCCAGCCGATGCCCTGCGCCGCGCCGCCCTGCATCTGACCCTCGACGTACGCGGGGTGGATGGCCGTGCCAACGTCCTGGATGACCGTGTAGCGCAGGATCGTGACTTTGCCCGTCTCCGGATCGACCTCGACGTCACAGATTTGCGTGCTGAACGCGCCGCCTTGACCGGTGGGGCTGACCGTGGAGCGGCCGACCACCGGCGCGCCGGTCGCGTGCAGCTTGCCGGCGATCTCCTTGAACGTCATCCGCTTCTCGGAGTCGCTCGTGCTCACGAGCGTGCCGTCACGATACTCGACATCCTCGACCGCGGTTTCCCAGATCTTCGCCGCCCGTTCCTTGAGCTGGCGGATGATATCGAGGCCGGCCTCATAGGCGGCGACGCCGCCGGCGTAGGTCGTGCGCGAGCCGCCGGTGACGTCGGTGTAGCCGATCGAGTCCGTGTCCACCACCGTCGGCTTGACGTCCTCGTAGCCGATGCCGAGCGTCTCGGCGAGTTGCATCGCCAGCGATGCGCGCGTGCCGCCGATATCGGTGGAGCCTTCGACCAAGCTGATGGTGCCGTCGGGATTGACCGAGGCCGACATGCTCGACTTGAGGCCGACATTCATCCAGTAGCCGGAGGCGACGCCTCGGCCACGGTTCGGACCCTCGAGCGGCGCATTGTAATGCGGCGAGCCGAGCGCCGCGTCGATGCACTCCTCGTTGCCGATGCGCTTGAAGGGCGCGCCCGTGGCCTGGCGGCTGCCTTCCTTGGTGGCATTCATCCGCCGAAATTGAAGTGGGTCGATGCCGAGCGTCTCGGCGATCTCGTCCACCACCTGTTCGGCGGCGAATGCTGCCGCCGGAGCGCCCGGAGCGCGATAGGCGGCGGTCTTGGGCTTGTTCACGACCACATCGTAGCCGTCGATCTTGACCGCCGCGAGATCGTACGGCGCAAAGATGCAGGTCATGCCCGCGCCCACGGCCGAGCCAGGGAAGGCGCCGGCTTCATAGGCGAGGTAGCCCTCGGCGGCGGTGAGCCGGCCGTCCTTGGTCGCGCCCATTTTCACGCGGATGAAGCTGCCCGAGGTCGGACCGGTGCCCTCGAACTCCTCGGTGCGATCCATGACGAGCTTTACCGGGCGGCCGCTCTTGCGCGACAGCACCGACGCCACCGGCTCGAGATAGACGGCGATTTTGCCGCCGAATCCGCCGCCGATCTCGGTCGGCACGACCTTGATCTTGGACACCGGCACCTTCAGAATCTCGGCAACCTGGGAACGGACAGGGAAGGCGCCCTGCGTGCTGGTCCAGATCGTGAGCTGGCCGTCGGCGTTCCAAAGGGCGGTGGAGGCGTGCGGCTCGATGTAGCCCTGATGCACCATCTTGGTCGTGAACTCGCGCTCGACCACCAGATCGGCCGCTGCCCAACCGGCGTCCATGTCGCCTTGCTGGAACTGGTTGTGCGCGGCGACGTTGCTCGGCGCGGCGTCGGGGGCGACCTGCCCCAACTCCTTGGTGCGCATGTTCTCGTTCAGTAGCGGCGCCGCCGGGAGCATGGCGTCGCGCACGTCGAGCACCGGTTGCAGTACCTCGTACTCGACGTCGATCAGCCGGAGCGCCTCTTGGGCGATGTGCGCACTTGTAGCGGCCACGGCCGCGACCGCGTGGCCGCGATACAGCACCTTTTCGGAGGCAAGCACATTGTTCGACAGTTCGCGCAGGTTCGCGGCGCCCTCGCCCAAATCCTCGATCTTGTCGGCGAGCGCCGGCAGATCCTTCCCCGTCGCCACGGCGCGCACACCCGGCAGCGCCTCGGCCTTCGATGTGTCAATGCTGATGATGCGCGCGTGGGCGTGTGGCGAGCGCAGCAGCCGCGCGTGCAACATGCCGGTCAGCTTGGTATCGGCGCCGTAGCGCGCACGTCCCGTGACTTTGTCCACGCCGTCCGGGCGAACTGGTCGCGTACCGATGACCTTGTAGTCGGGCTTTGACTCAACAACCATACCTAACCCCCTAACCCCCTTCCCTTGCAGGGAAGGGGGAATCACGTCGCCGTACTCTTGCCTGTGGTGGCAACCTGCCCATCGATGCGTTCGGCCCCCGCGAGGCGTGGGTGAATCGCTTCAGAAATCGACCGATTGACTTGACGAAGCATCCCGGTTCTGCGGCACGGGTGGTGCTGCCTTTCGCCCATTCCCCTATCCGCGACCGAACCTCTCCATTCACCCCCTTCCCTTGCAGAGAAGGGGGCCGGGGGGTTAGGTCGTCACCCCTTGCGTCTGCTCGCTCACGGCGAGCACCGCGCGGATGATCTTGTCGTATCCGGTGCAGCGGCAGAGATTGCCGGCAAGCCAGTAGCGCACCTGATCCTCGGTCGGATGCGGGTTGCGGTCGAGCAGCGCCTTGGCCTGGACGATAAACCCCGGTGTGCAGATGCCACACTGGAGGGCGGCGTTCTCCAGGAAGCTTTGCTGCAACGGATGCAGCGAGCCATCCGGATTGGCGATCCCCTCGATCGTGACCACCTCGCGGCCGCTGATCTCGACCGCCAGCACGCAACACGAATCCACGGGGCGGCCGTCGAGCAGCACCGTGCAGGCGCCGCAGTTGCCGTTGTTGCATCCTTCTTTGGTGCCGGTCAGGTCAAGTTCATCACGCAGGGCTTCAAGCAGGCTTTGGCGGGGTTCACAGAGGAAATCGATCTCCTCGCCGTTGATGCGTGCCTGGACGTATTGACGGGGCATACTACCTCTTCCTCGCACGTTCTACCGCGCCTTCGAGCGCGCGGCGGGTGAGCACGCCGGCCAAGTGCCGGCGCTGGGCGATTGACCCACGCATGTCCGTGATCGGCCGGCACGCCGTGCGCACGGCCTCCAGCGCCGGCTCCCAGGCGGTGGGACTGGCGTCGGCGCCCACGAGGGCGTCAGCGGCCTCCGTGATCAGTAGCGGCGTGGGCGCAACGGCGCCGACCGCGATCCGCGCCGAGGTGATCCGGTCCCGACCCTCATCGAGCGTGACCGCGGCGCAGACGTTGACGACGGCAATGTCCATCTCGTTGCGCGGAATGAACCGCAGGAACTGCGCCCCGGAGCGTGGGCCGGGCGCCGGAATCTCCAGCCAGACCAGCATCTCTCCATCGGCCAGCGCGTTCCGCCCCGGCGCGACGCAAAACTCCTCGACGGGCATGGTGCGCTCGCCCGATGGGCCGGCGAGATGGCAGATCGCCCCAAGGGCAATCAGGGTAGGGATTGAGTCGGCGGCCGGCGATGCGTTGCACAGGTTGCCGCCGATACTGGCACGGCTCTGAATCTGGATGCCGCCGATCAGTGATGACGAGTCGATCAGCGCCGGGTACTGGCGGGCGACCGTGTCGTCCTCATAGATGCGATAGCACGGCACGGCCGCGCCGAGATGAAGCCCGGTGTCCGGGCTGTAGGAGAGACGCGTCGTCTCGGGGATGTTCTTGACATCGACCATCATCGCGACATCACGCCGGTACTCCCGCGCCATGACGATAATGTCGGTTCCGCCGGCGAGCAGCTTGGCAGTGGAACCGCCGCGTTGCAACAAGCTCACCGCTTCCGAAACGGACTTGGGGGCCGCGTATTCAATCTCCCGCAATCTGTCCCTCCTGCCGGGGATCTGCCGGTTACGCCCGCCCGTCCGAGGACACGGCGGTGCTCCGCATTCGGTCCTATGATAGAGGGAATCGGGAATAGGGGATAGCGAGTGCGCGGGGCGCCCAGCCCCTCGCCCCGTCCCCCGATACAACGCGATGACGGCGTCCACGCGGGCCATCGTCAGCACCTGCTGCATTCCGAGGGCGATATCCGTCACGCTGGGCGATGACGGCGTCCACGCGGGCCATCGTCAGCACAGTCACGCGCGGATGTGTCGCCAGGAGGGGGACACGCGGATTGGGCGAGAACGGGCGGGCACGGGCAATGCTGTCCGCTCGCGTTAGCCGTTGCTTCGAGCATCGCCATCGGGTATCACCTGGCCGGCGCGGGCTTCGGCAGCGGCGCGGGTGCGGGCGGCGTCGGCATGTTTCACCCGCTGTGAGGCTTCCCAGCGCAGGTGTTGGGCGGCGACCAGGTTGCGGTCAAACACGGCCCGCTGGTCGGGCGTGAGGGTAGCCGCGCGCCGGCCCACGGCCGTCAACCACTGCTCCCACAACGCCTGCTTGGGCAGCGTAATCGTGAGCGCATTCGCGAAGCGCAGATCGATCGAATCGCCGTTGACCGCGACCACCTCGTAGATGCCGCCGGTGCCCTGATACCAGTGACCGGCGATGAACTGGTGGTCGAGCCATGCAAGCCGCTGCTCGGCAGTCTCACGCCGCGCCCGCTCGGCATCCTGCCCGCGCGCCCGCGCGGCCGCCGCCGCCGCGTCCCGCTCCGCCGCGCGCTCTCGTGCCCGCGTGGTCGCCTCGCGTTGGGCGCGCTCCCGGTCGGCAGCGTCGCGACGAGCGCGGGCGACGGCCTCCGCGGACGGCCGCGTCGTGGTCGTCGGTCGCGCGGATGGCGATGGCTGGCGGGTGCGGTCGTGGGCAGCGCGTCGTTGAGGGTCGAGCAGCACATCACGCGCGTGGTTGATCAGCGCCGCACGCCGGTTCGCCTCGGTGGCGCCGTTGACATCGGGATGCCACACGCGCATCAACCGGCGGTAGGCAGCCTGGATTTCCTCCGTGGTCGCCGATGGCGGCACGCTCAGCAAGGCATAGTAGTCGTTGGATTGCGACATGCCGGCCACTCGCGGGCTTACAGGCGGAGGCCACGCCGGAGCGTGATGCCGCGATCAAAATTGACCTTGTGCGTATCCGGTACGTGCTCGCGCACCGGCCACGGGTCGGTGTTCGGGCCGAGGTCGAGACCGAGCTTGAGCAGTCGCTCGACGAACTCGTTGCGGTTGACGGTGTACTGATGCGGCTCATCGGTGGGCTCGACGGTCGCGCCCGCGCCGAAGTCGAGAAAGCCGAGCGTCTCGGCACTGGCGGGAAAGCGCACGGAGAGTTCTGCGCCCATGCGGTGCGTCGGGCGCTCGTGAATATCAAGCCCGGCGTGAGGAGTGGAGAGATTGCGGCCGGTGTGAATCTTGTATCGCTGCGCCATTGCTGGATAGTCGCGACCGGCGACGGCGCAGATCAGGTCGCAGCCCATTGCCAGGTATCCGACCGTGGTGAAAAAGGCGGCCTCGCCGCTGGCGCCCTTCTTCGGTTTCGGCGCCGCTGGCTCACGCGTGGCCGTGGCGCGCGCCGGCGCCGTGCGCGTGGCGGTCGTGGAACGGGTGGCCGTGGCAGCTCGTGTCGCCCGTGCGGCCGGTTCCTTCGCCGGGGCGGCGGTGCGGCCCAAGCGCTGGTCGAGGATCGCCTCCCACTGCGCCCACAGCCCTTGCGTGGGCAACGACATTTCGAAGCCGCTCGCGTACCGGATGCGGACGGCGCCATCGGCGATGTCCATCACGGTGTACTCACCGGCCGTGTTCGCGTACCGCCCGCCGACGACAAAGCCAGGATCCGACACCGGCATTCCCCCTGAGACGTTTCTCGCTCTCATGGTACGCCCCACGGCGCTCAGACGGGAGTAACCCCCAGCGCCGCCAGCCTGCGGTCGGCCTCGTCCATGGTTTCGGGACTCTTGCAGAACGCAAACCGAACCCGGTTGCTCCCGTGACCAGCCCGGTAGAACGCCGAGGCGGGGACGGCGACCACACGGGCGGTGCGCGCCATGCGCTCGACGAAGGCGCGCGGCTCCTCGTCTCCGAGGCGGCCGTAGCCGGCCATGGTGTAATACGCGCCCTCCGGCCGCACCGGGTCAAAGCCGTTGCGCTCCAGTATCTCGATGAATGCCGCGCGGCGGACGGTGTAGCTGGCGAGCAGCTCCAACTCGTAGGTGGGGGGCAACGCCAGGGCGGCCAGCATCGCGTGCTGAAGCGGCGCGGGCGCGCACACGGTCAGGTAGTCATGGACGTTGCGGAGAGGCTCCATCAGGGCCGGCGGGGCGATCGCGTAGCCCAGCCGCCAGCCCGTGACCGAGTATGTCTTGGAGAAGCCGCTGATGGTGATCGTGCGCTCCCACATTCCCGGCAGCGCGGCGATCGAGATGTGCTTGTGCTCGTCGTAGGTCATGTACTCGTAGATCTCATCGGTGATCGCCACCACATCGTGCTCCTGGCACAGGTCAGCGATCATCTGCAATTCACCGGCGTCGAACACACGCCCGGTGGGGTTGTGCGGGGTATTGACGATCACGGCCCGCGTCCGGGGCGTAAACGCGCGCCGTAGTTCGTCCGGGTCGAAGCGGAAGTCCGGCTCGTGCAGTTCCACGTAGACTGGCACACCGCCGCACAGGAGTAAGTCGGGCACGTACGTCTCGAAAAACGGCTCGAAGATGATCACCTCATCGCCGGGATCCACCAGGCTGAGCAGGGCGCACGCCATCGCCTCGGCGGCGCCGCACGACACGGTGACCTCGCTCGCCGGGTCGGCATCGAGACCGTTGAACCGCCGCGCCTTGCCGGCGATCGCCTCACGCAGCGCCGGCACGCCCCAGGTGACGGTGTACTGATTGACGTCTGCCTGGACTGCCGCCGCCGCCGCGGCCTTGACCTCGGCCGGCGCGGGGAAATCGGGGAAGCCTTGGGAGAGATTGAGGGCATCGTACGTGAGCGACAGTCGCGTCATCTCGCGGATGATCGACGAGCCGAACGCCTTGACGCGCTGTGCGGGCATAGTGAACTGCTCCCTTGTGACGGTGATCATCAGGTCGGGTGGGACAGCCGCGAACCTCATCATAGCAGCAGGAGTTCGAGGCGGGTGTGGACACCTGCTTGCCTGACCTGATTGACTTGGCATCCCCCGCATCGACATCATTGTCAGTCTAGTATTCCTAGACTAATAATGATGTCGATGGCTCAGCATGTACTCCACCGCCCGAACGTGACGGCACTCAGCGCGCTGGCGCTCGAACAGGGTGGCTATGTCCACTGTAACGACGCACGCGACCGCGGCGTCGACAAGCGCTTGATGTATTGGCATGCGCGCGAGGGCTTGTACGAACGCGTGCTGCCCTGCGTCTATCGTCTCACTATCGCGCCATACTCCGAGCACGACGATTTGTGGCGGGCGCTCGTCTGGTCCAGTCTGCGCGGCGCGATCTCGCACCAAAGTGCGCTCCAAGTCTACGGACTATCTGACGTCATGCCGGAGCATGTGACCATCAGTGTCCCACCCGGCACGGCGAACCCGCCGGATGGCGCGCCGTTCCGCGTCCACCGCGCGATCATGTCATCGACTGATGTCCGCCCGTGGGACGGATTAAGAGTGACGATCCCGGAACGAGCGATCGTCGAGTCGGCCGCGACCGGAACGGGGCCGGAGCAGATCGAGCTGGCGGTCTACCAAGCGATCGCGCGTGCCCTGGTTGGACCCGAGGACCTCCGTGGAATCGCGAACCGCCCCGGCTACCGTCACCGTCGCACCGTGATTTCACTGATTGAAGGGGCCATCGCCGATGCCGAATCGCGCCTCGGGAGAAGTCCCCGCCACACCTGACGGCTACCGCATGAAGGTTCTCAATCACTTGCGGATGCAGGTCGCGGCATTGGGCGTCTCCGCACAACGCCTTCAGCAGCGCGTGGCCTTCGAGCGGCTGCTGACCCGTCTGTCTCCGGATCATTGGATCGTCAAGGGCGGATTCGCGCTGGAACTGCGTTATGGATGGCGGGGTCGCCCGACCCGCGATATCGATCTGTCCACCGCCGAATCTCCTGACGCGGCGCTCGTACGGCTCGTGACTGACGTGCGGCGAGGCGATAGAACCGCGATAGACCACTTCACCTTTGAACTCTACGACGATCACCTCGACCTTCACGGTGCACCCGGCGGCGGCAGGCGCCTGCGTGTGGTGGCCCGACTGGCCGGGATGGTCCTGACCCGCTTCGCACTCGACCTCGGCAGTGGGGACGCCATGGTGGATGCAGCAGACATTCTGGAGTGCTCCGATCTTCTCGCACCGGTAGGCCTCACACCAGTGTCTTTTCCAGTATACCCACTCGCGCAGCACCTCGCGGAGAAACTACACGCATACACGTTGCCTCGTGAGCGTGAGAACTCACGGATCAAGGATTTGCTGGATATTGCCCTGATCGCCTCCAATGCATCACTCGACGGGGACTCCGTGACGCTCGCCGCTCGTGCCACGTTCGCGGCCCGCGCGACGCATCGAATGCCTGACGTGCTGTCCCCTCCTCCTACCACATGGGCCGGGTAATTCGCGGCACTGGCCGCGAGCGCGCCGGCTACCGGCCTCGCGACGCTCGATGAGGGCTACGTGATCGCGGCGGCGCTGTGGAACCCGGTGTTGGTGGGAGAGGCGCGAGGGATGCGCTGGCATCCCTCCCCGCGAGCGTGGGAGTCCTCGGCGCGCGCCTGAGCGCAGCTCCATTACAAGGCGCAGTCTTAATTGCAACCAGTATAGGCACGCATTACAGTATTCGCAGAAGTATAAAACGTAAACGGAGATACAAAAAGCGGATGGAACAATATGGCGGATGGCGAGTGCTGCGTGGCGTCCTCATGGTCGCCCTGGTCGCGGGTGTCTTATACCCTTCTCGGTTGATTACGGCATAGTTTACTCGGGCAATTGTTCGAGTGCGTCGAGGATCCAGTGCCAACCGACGAGCGTGCGGACCTGCTCGGGATGGGCGTCCCACCGGGCGAGGATCGCGGTGACGCGGGCGCACTTGGCGTCGAGGTCGGCGTAGACCTCTCCCTCAATCTCGGCGCGGATTGCCTCGAACAACCGCTCGGCCGGGTTGAGTTCCGGGCTGTAGGGCGGCAGCGCGATCAGGGGCATCCCGATGCGGCCGACCCGTTCATCGCGATGCCCGGGCGCGCCGCCCCACACCAGCGCGTCCAGGATGCCCGCCTGCTCGATGCCGCGCACCACGCCGCAAAACTCCTCCCCCTGCATGCTGGCAAGCCAGCAGTACCAGATGCGGCCGGTGCCCACCTCCACCGCGACGAACAGCGACCGATATTTGCGGGTGCGCTGGATGCGCTGGCGGATGCGCACGCCACATCGGCCCCACCGCC
>JBBQJF010000170.1:0-10465 GCA_038325665.1 Dehalococcoidia bacterium
ATACGACGCGGCGTGAAAGAGTGGTACCAGGTGATTGTTACATCAGCATTGCATGGATATTACGACTGGCGGGTTCTCATGGTGTTCATGCCACTGAAACATGGCTGTAATCAATGTAACCCGAACGAGATATGGCCGATACGCGCCGTTCACAATGCGTCGTTACCCTCGTTCAACAAGTAAAGCCGCCAACGCGGCACACATGTCGCGATATGAACGTGAGCGTTCAGCTATCGGTGCTCAGATACCAGCCCGCCGGTGTACACGAGCCACCAGCGACCACGGCCCGGTCGTGGTCGCGGTGGCCGGTCGCCTACGACCAGTCGTTCGGTTACCCGGCGCCCCTCCTCGCGGACGGCGTACACCGCCGAGAACCGAACAGGGGGACGGACTCTGCACTAGGGAACACCACGACACGACATGCGAGCGCGAGGGACGAGGCTCATTCGCGGCTATCGACGGTATTCCAGGAGTCGAGACCATGACGACACTCACACGCACCGCGGCATGGCAGGAAACGACGTCACTCCCCACCCTGCTCGATGTGCGCGGCTTGACCACGGAGTTCAAGACACGCGGCGGGCCACTGCGCGCCGTTAACGATGTGTCGCTCACACTCGGCAGCGGCCGGGTGCTCGCCATCCTGGGCGAGTCCGGCTCGGGCAAGAGCGTGATGTTACGCACGATCCTCGGCATCCAGGCGCGCAACGCCCGTATCACCGGCCAGGTGATCATGCGCGACACCGACCTGCTCACACTCTCCGCCAAGGAACGCGAGCGCGTGCGCGGCGATTGGATCTCGATGGTGTTCCAAGACCCGATGACGGCGCTCGACCCGGTGTACACCGTCGAGCAACAAATCGTCGAGACGCTGCGCCGCCACAAGGAGATGTCGAAGTCAGAGGCGGCGCGGCGGGCGCGCGAGTTGTTGGAACTCGTGCAGATCCCTTCACCCGAGCAACGGCTGAAGTCGTACCCGTTCGAGCTGTCCGGCGGAATGCGCCAACGGGTGGTGATCGCGATGGCGCTGGCGTGCGAGCCGAGCCTGTTGCTGGCGGACGAGCCGACCACGGCGCTCGATGTGACGGTGCAGGCGCGGGTGCTCGAACTGTTGCGCGACCTCCAGCGACGGCTGGGCATGAGCATCATCATCGTCACCCATGACCTGGCCGTGGCGGCAGAGCTGGCCGATGACGTCGCGGTGATGTATGCCGGCCGGATCGTCGAGTCCGGCTCGGTGCGCCAGGTGATTCACCATCCCTCTCACCCGTACACCCGCGGGCTGCTCGAAGCCAACGTGCGGCCGGGACAGAAGGAGCGGCCCGAGGCGATCCCCGGCGCACCGCCCAACCTCGCCCGTCTGCCGGCGGGCTGTTCGTTCGCGCCCCGCTGCCGGTTCGTGCAGGACGCCTGCCTTGAAGAATTTCCCGCGGTGCGCCTGATCGAGGTGGGCCACACGGCGAGATGTGTGATCGCCGGGGAGACGGCAGCGATGGAGACGCGGGAGGCCGTGTAGAGCAGCTCCAAACCGATTGGATTTACCCGCGGCCAGGAGCGTGCTTGGGCAGTCGCGGTAGGGGCGGCCTCGTGCGTCGCCCTGGCTCCTCCGAGGAGAAGTGGACAGCATATGGAACCGACCTATTGGACGCGGGCAACTCACATGCGTCGTCGCCGGCTGCTCCGCGCGGGCGCGCTCGGCGCTGGCTCGGCCGTGGCCGCATGGCTGGCAGCGTGCCGCGGCACGACATCATCCGAGAGCGGGCAAGTCTCGGTCGCCACGACGAGCAAGGGCGCCGATGCCGCCGCCGGAGATACGAGCGGGAGCGGCGGCGTATTGACAGTCGCCATGTCGGCCGGCAACGTGCCCTATCCTAATACCCCGCCGAGTGAGGGCGGTGAGGGCTTCCGCTTCGTTGGTTTCCAGATTTACGACGGCCTGACGCGGTTCAACTTCGATCAGGGCGACACCGTGCCGTCACCCAACCCCGGTTTGGCCGAGAAATGGTCGGTGGACGCGGACAAGCTGACCTGGACCTTCTCCCTGCGCAAGGGTGTCAAGTTCCACGACGGTACCGACTTTGACGCCGAGGCGGTGGTCTTCAATCTCGACCGCATCATCAAGAAGGACCATCCGCTCTTCGATCAGGGCCTGTACGCGGCCAGCACCGCGCGCACCGGGACGATCGACAGCTACCGCGCCGTCGATCCAGGCACCCTTGAGATCAAGACCAAGCTGCCGTTCTCTTTCCTGCCATGGGACATGGGTTCGACCCTGATCGCCAGCCCGACCGCCGCGAAGAAATGGGGTGTCAAGGAGTATGTGAACCATCCAGTGGGCACCGGGCCGTTCCGGTCGGAGAAGTACATCGACGGTCAGGTGCTGGAGATGACGCCAAACCGCGACTACTGGGGGCCGAAAGCCAAGCTCGACCGGCTGATTGTCCGGCCGATGCCCGAGCCGGCCACCCGGCTCGCCGCGCTCCAATCCGGTGAGGTGCTGTGGGCGGAGGTACCGCCGCCTGACTCTAAGAAGCAACTTGAGGCGGCCGGGTTCAACGTCGTCCTCAAGCAGTACCCCCACGCGATCCGGATTGACTACAACGTCGCCGATAAGCCGTTCGACGACATTCGGGTGCGCCAGGCGCTGCAATACGCGGTCGATCGCCAAGCGATGTGCGGCAGCCTGCTGGGCGGGCTATGTGTCCCCTCCACCCAACTGATGTACAAGGGGCATCCTTGGTACGAGGAGATGGCCGGCGACACGTATGTCCACGACCCGCGCAAGGCGAAACAGATGCTCGCGGACGCCGGATACCCGAACGGCTTCAAGATGACGATCGCCTACCCGACCGGCGGCTCGGGCAACATGTGGCCCGGCCCGATGATGGAACTGCTCCAGCGCGACCTGAAGAACGTGGGCGTCGATGCCGAACTCGCGCCACTGGAGTGGAACACCATTCTCACGATCTATCGCGCCGGTCTATTCACCCCGGAGAACAGGAAGTACAACGCCCTCTTTTTCTCGCCCAACACCGGCACACCGCCCGCGCTGCTGAACTACCTGTCCAACCGTATTCAACCCGCCGGGTGTTGCAACGTCTGGGGCTACAAGAGCGCCGAGGTCGACCGGCTGCTGCTCGCGTCGCAGACCGAGTTTGAACCGGCGACGAGCGACGCGCTCATCCGTCAGGCGATGGGCGCGATGGCAAAGGATGCGCCCAGCATCTTCCTGGTGCATGACCTCAACTTCCGCGTGCTCTCGCCCAAGGTGCGCGGCTTTGTCCAGTCGCAATCGTGGTGGGCCGATCTGCGATCCGTATGGGTCAAGAGTTAAGGCAGCCCCCGGTCGGTGTAGCGGGGTTCCCGCGCGCCACCGGCGACCGTCCATGTCCCTGGGGGCGCTACCGGGGGATGAGGAACCTGGCCGTCCCCCAACACCCAACACCCATCACCTATCACCCATTCTCACGGGAGGGACTCATGACTCGTCACACCAATCGGTTCGCTCCGATTCTTATGACGATGGCAGCGATGGCGCTGTTCGCCGGCTGTGGCAGCGGCAAGGATGAGGCGGCGAGCAGCGATGCGCCGGCCGCGCTGCCATCGGCCAGCAAGGGATTGGATGACGCCGCGAAGGACCAGAGCGGCAGCGGCGGCACGCTGATCATCGGCATGTCCGCCACCAATATCCCGATCCCGAACACACCGCCTGATAATGGCTTCGAGGGGCGGCGCTGGGTCGGCTACCAGATCTATGACGGGCTGGCGAACTGGGACCTGGCACAAGGTGAGACCGTACCGTCGGCCAAGCCGGCCCTCGCCGAGCGGTGGTCGGTGGGCGAGGACAAGCTCACATGGACGCTGACGCTACGCAAGGGTGTCAAGTTCCACGACGGGACTGACTTCAACGCCGAGGCGGTCGTCTTCAACCTCGACCGGATCATGAACAAAGAGTTCCAGTTCTACGATCCTGACCTGTTCGTGCCGAACACCGGCAATACCCAACAGATCGCGGGATATCGGGCGCTTGACCCCTTCACGGTCGAGATAAAGACGAAGATCCCGTACTCGTTCTTCCTCTACGATATGGCGTACATCACCTACGCCAGTCCCACCGCCGTGAAGAGATGGGGAAACAAGGAGTACATCAACCACCCAGTCGGCACCGGTCCATTCAAGGTGGACAAGTACGTCGATGGTCAGGTGATGGAGCTGGTTCCCAACAAGGAGTACTGGGGCAATAAGGCCAAGATCGACCGGATCATCCTCAAGCCGATGCCCGACCCCGCCACCCGGCTCGCGGCGCTCCAGTCCGGCGAGACGATGTGGGCGGAGGTGCCGCCGCCCGACTCAAAGAAGCAGCTCGAGGCGGCGGGGTTCAATATCAGCCTCAAGCAGTACCCGCACGCGATCATCTTCCCGCTCAACATCCAGGACAAGCCGTTTGACAACCCGAAAGTGCGCGAGGCGATGCAGTATGCCATCGACCGCGACGGCATGTGCAAGAGTCTGCTGGGCGGGTTGTGTACCCCTGCTTATCAGCTCATGTACAAGGGACACCCCTGGTACAACGAGGCCGTCGGCGACAAATACAAGTACGACCCGGCGAAAGCGAAAGCGCTGCTTGCCGAGGCCGGGTACGCGAATGGGTTCAAAGCGACCTTCCCGTACACCACCGGCGGTTCGGGCAACATGTGGCCCGGCCCGATGATGGAGTTGCTCCAGCGCAATTTCAAGGATGTTGGCGTCGATCTAACACTGGTGCCGATGGAGTGGAACACGCTGATCTCCACCAGCCGCCTGGGCTTCAAGGACGACGGTACTCGCGCCAAGTACCAGGGGATGTGGTCGTCGCCGGCCACCAACGCGCCCAACTCGTTGCTGACCTATGCCACCTGGCGCATCCCGCCGGCAGGCTGTTGCAACGCCGCGACCTACACCAGCCCCGAGTTCGACCGGCTGATGACCGAGGCGATGGCGGAGTTCGATCAGGCCAAGCAGGACGCCCTGCTGAACAAGGCGATGGGCGTACTGGCGACCGATTCGCCGGTGCTCTACCTCGTGCATGACCTCAATTTCCGCGTGCTCTCGCCCAAGGTGCGCGGCTTTGTCCAGTCACAGTCGTGGTTTGCCGACCTGACCACCGTGTGGACCAAACCGTAGGCCGCCGCCCAAGCGGTCAGCGGTCAACCGTCAGCGATCGAAGGGCGGGAGTCCACGACCGCCGCCCGGTCGCGGGAGCGGAGCACTGGTCCTCCCGGCCATGAATCCGTGGGCTGACCGCTGACCGCTAACGGCTGAGCGCTCGTCATCTCGCGACAAGGTGCCTGTCATGCTGATCACCATCGGAAAGCGCTTGCTCCAGTCGATACCAACGCTGTTCGGCGTCTCGCTCGTCATCTTCGTGCTGCTGTACGTCCTGCCCGGCGACCCGCTGGCGGGTCTGCTGGCGCCGGACGCGACCCAGAAGGACCGCGACGAGTTAGCCGAGCGGATGGGACTGAACGACCCGGCGCCGGTGCGGTACGTCAGTTGGGTCAACGACGTGCTGCACGGCCAGCTCGGCTACTCCTTCTCACGCAAGCGCGACGTTTCGACGCTGATCGGTCGCGCGTTCCGCAACACGGCCAAACTGGCGGCGGCTGCCGCCGTGGTCGGTGTCACCCTCGGCATGACTCTGGGCACGCTGGCGGCGCTGACGAACGGCCGGTGGCTCGACCGGGCGATCTCGATGATCGCGGTGGTGGGGTTGAGCGTGCCCCAATTCTGGCTGGCGATCCTGTTGATCATCTTGTTCTCAGCCAATCTGAGATGGCTGCCCGCCTCCGGCATGAACAGCCAGGACGGAGGCGCGGTTGACACGATTAAGCACCTAATCATGCCGGCGATTGCCGCCTCACTGGTGACTGTCGGCAACATCACGCGCATGACCCGCGCCAGTCTCTTACAGATGTACGGCGAGGATTTCGTCATGACACTGCGGGCGAAGGGGCTGCACGGCTGGCAGATCTTGCTGCACGCGCTCAAAAACGCCGCGCCGCCGGTCATGACCGTCGCCGGCCTCCAAGTCGGATTCCTGTTGGGTGGCTCGGTGCTGGTGGAGACCATCTTCTCCTGGCCGGGTATGGGGCAACTGATCTACCAGGCGATCTCCTCGCGCGACCTGCGGGTGATCCAGGCGACGGTGCTGGTGATCGCGGTGACGTTCGTGATCGTGAACTTGTTCGTCGATGTACTCCAAACCGTCGTCAATCCGCGGCTGCGGCGGACCTAACGCGGGGACGACCTAACCCCCCGGCCCCCTTCCCCCCGGCACGCCGGGACAGGCTGCAAGGGAAGGGGGTGACAGCGCGGGAGGAACCTGGGCAACCCACCGCGCAACTGTACCAAGTAATCACATGGGTCAACCTTCTATGTGAATGCGGGTGACCGGCCTGCCGCCCGGTTCACGGTTCGTTGGAGGGCTATACCGCCGCGCCGCAGTCGGTATCCAGGTTCACGCATATGGTGAAGGCATCCTATTACTTGATGCAAATGGACCCACGGGTCGCCCCTCCTTGGGCATGGGTGGTCTTCCGTGGTAGGAGCGACCCGACAAGGTACCCGCTCCGGCGAGGTCAGATAGTGCTCCCTGCCCAGGGTGGGCGGAGGGGAGAGGGCGAGGGGAAGACTTCGATGACGCTTGCAGCGCCTTCCAGACCGGGCATCCTGCCCGGCGCCGATGCCGATGTTCAGGCACGCTCGTTCGCGGCCGAGGCGGCGCGGCGATTCGCGCGGCAAAAGACGGCGCTGATCGCCGGGACGGTTCTGCTGGTGCTGGTGCTGGCATCGGCGGCCGCGCCGCTGCTGACTAACGAGGATCCGCTCAACGGCACGGTCGCGCGCCGGCTCCAGTCGATCGGTACGTCCGGCCATCCGCTTGGCACCGACGAGCAGGGGCGTGACATGTTCGCGCGCATTTTGTACGGCGGCCGTATCTCGCTGCTCACGGGTATCCTGCCGGTTGCCGCCGCGACGGTGATCGGCACCGTGATCGGCGCGACGGCGGGCTACCTCGGGGGATGGGTGGCGGCGGCGCTGATGCGGACGATGGATATGTTCTACGCCTTCCCGGCGCTGTTGCTGGCGATCGCGATCAGCGCCTCGCTCGGCCCCGGTGTCAAAAACGCGATTATCGCGATCAGCGTGGTATTCATCGCGCCCGTGTCGCGCGTCGCCCTCGCGGCCACGCGCCAGGAGGTGGCGAAGGAATACATCGAAGCGGCCCGCCTGAGCGGCGCGAGCACGCGGCAGGTGATCGCACAACAACTGCTGGCAAACATCTTCAGCACGGTGTTCGTGTACGCCTCCGGGCTGGTCGGCCTCAGCATTCTGGTTGCCGCGGGACTCAGCTTCCTCGGCCTGGGCGCGCGGCCGCCATCGCCCGAGTGGGGCTACATGCTCAATTCGCTACGCGGCGCGATTTACGTGCAGCCGTGGGTGGCAGCGCTGCCCGGTCTGTTCATCTTTGTTGCCGCCATGTCGTTCAACCTGCTCAGCGATGCCCTCAACGAGGCGCTCGACATCAAGAGCGCGTAGAGCGACCGGCATCAAGGACGATGAACCGCAACGACGCGGAGGGCGCGGAGAACCGATAGCTGATGGCTGGACTACTACCATATTCGTCCTCCCGTCTCCTCCGCGCCCTCCGCGTCGTTGCGGTTCCCAAGAATCCCCCGTTCGAGAGGCGATATGTCGACCACGATTGAAGCAACACCCACTCACGGCCAAACGCCGCTGCTGGAAGTGCGCGATCTGAAGAAGGAGTTCCCCGTCAAGCTTGGGCTGCGGAAGAAGGGGGTCGTGTCGGCGGTCGATGGCGTTAGCTTTCGGGTGGCGCCGGGAGAGACGCTTGGCATCGTGGGCGAGTCGGGATGCGGCAAGTCGACCACCGCGCGACTGCTGCTCGGGCTGTTGGAGCCGGATGAGGGCGAGGTCGCCTTCGACGGGCGCAGCGTCGCCGGGTTAAACCGGCTGGCGCGCAAGCGACTCAAGCGCAGCATGCAAATGGTGTTCCAGGATCCGTATTCGTCGCTCAACCCACGCATGTCGATCCGCGAGAACATCGGCTTCGCGATGCGCGTGCATGACTATACGAAAAAGCAAGTGAATGAGCGGACGGCGATGCTGTTGGAGCAGGTGGGATTGCACCGCAATCACGCTTCATACTTCCCCCACCAGATGAGCGGCGGTCAGCGCCAGCGGGTCAACATCGCCCGCGCGCTCGCGCTGGAGCCGCAACTGGTGGTGTGCGACGAGGCGGTGTCGGCGCTGGACAAATCGATCCAGGCGCAGGTGCTCAACCTGCTCAAGGATCTCCAGGAGCAGATGAAGCTGACCTACCTGTTCATCAGCCACGACCTCAACGTGGTCGAGTATATGAGCGACCGGGTGGTGGTGATGTACCTGGGTCAGGTGGTGGAGGCGTGCTCGTCGGACGAGTTGTACCGCAATCCCCAGCACCCGTACACGCGGGCGCTGCTCTCGGCGATCCCGAAGCTCGACCCGGATTCGACCACCGTGCCGTTGCCGCTGGCAGGTGAAATCCCCAGCCCGCTCAACCCGCCGTCCGGCTGCCGCTTCCGCACGCGTTGCCCCCAGGCGATGGAGATCTGTGCCACGGCACGGCCCGCCCCCCGTCACCCGACCGCCGGCCACGCCGTCGCGTGCTACCTGTACGAGGCGGATCCCCCGGCCGAGTCGCAACCCGTGTCGGCCTAACCACCAAGCCCCGGCGCGAGCGCTGTACCCCGACCGCTCGTGACCGGCGGCGGACTTCACCACGCCTCCAGAGGATGCCCTCGCCCCGTCGCTTCTCCTGCCCTCTTCGCGTGCTCCGCGTCTTCTTGGCGTCCTCGGCGTTCCCGCAAGGGACCCAAGTGCGCCGCCTATCCCGGGTGGGCGCCGCCGTCTCGCGGGCCGGGGGCGTCTCTACAGCGACACTTGTTCCGTGTTGAATCTGACCATGCGCTCACCAGATAGTCCGCGCCGGTGTTTGCCGTCTCCGCGCCGCGGTACCCACATCGCTCGCGGACGGAAACTGTCGCGGTCGGGGACCGTGTACTATCATCAGCAGATAGTGTGCATGACCATGCCCCATTATCCATGTGAGGCTATCCACGGTAGCTGGCCTTCTTGGTGAGGGTACCGCGAGATTGTTCAGAACCCGGCGCGGCTCCTAACGCTGGAGCGATGGCAGCAGCGACACGAGGCGGAGAGGTAACGACATGACGAGCACGACGGCGAAGCGGCGCGAGGTGGTGATCAACGGCCGTCGGGTGAAGGTGATCGACGTGCATGCGCACTGCGCCGTTCCGGAAGCGATGACACTGATGGGCCAGGACGCTCGCTTCGCGCCCCTGCTCAAGGAGAACGCCGGACAGCGGCTGCAGGCGATGGACGAGCAGGGGATAGATGTCGAAGCGCTCAGCATTAATCCGTTCTGGTACGGCGCCGAGCGCGACCGCGCCGCCGACGTGATCCGGGTACAGAATGAGAAGCTGGTCGAGTTCTGCGCCGTCGAGCCCGAGCGGTTCGTCGCGCTCGCATCCGTGGCGCTTCAGCACCCTGATCTCGCGGCGTGGCAGCTCGAGGACGGGGTCAAACGCTTGGGGCTGCGTGGAGCGCTGATCGGTGGCAGCGTCAACGGCGAGGAGCTGGCCGATCCGAAGTTCCACCCGTTCTGGGCGAAGGCGGAAGAACTGGGCACGCTGATCTTCATCCACCCACAGGGGACGGCCGAGCTGGCCGGCCGCCTGCGCGGAAACGGCGTGCTCGATAACGTCATCGGCAACCCGCTTGAGACGACGATCGCCCTCTCACACCTGATCTTCGAGGGCACGCTCGACCGCTTCCCGCGGATCAAGATCCTGGCGGCCCACGGCGGCGGCTACTTGCCCTCATACGCGGCGCGCTCCGACCACGGCTGCCTCACCTTTCCCAGCCGCTGCACGCCGCTCGCGAAGCAGCCGACCGAGTACCTGAAGCAGCTCTACTTCGACTCGTTGGTGTTTACGCCCGAGGCTCTGCGCCACCTGGTAGCCGAGACCGGTGTCAGCCAGATCGTGCTAGGCACCGACTACCCGTACCCCTGGACGAGCACCGCGGTGGATCATGTGCTGAGCACGCCCGAACTGACCGACGAGGACCGCATCGCCATCCTCGGCGGCAACGCCGCCCGCCTGCTCGGCATCGAAGCCTGAGCGGCGTAGTAGATATGATTACCCGGCGGCCAGCGGACTCGCCTCGATGACGTGATACATGGGTCCTGCCGGCGTGAGCGACTGGACGGCGAAGCCCCCGGCCTCTAGCAGCGTCCGCCATTCGCCTTCGGTTCGCTCCCGACCACCGTGATTGATGAGGAGCATGTGCATATCCCGCAGTTTCGCCACCGACGGAACGTTGCGGCCCGGCATCACCCGCTCGA
>JBBQJF010000171.1:0-10439 GCA_038325665.1 Dehalococcoidia bacterium
GTGGCGCGCAGCAACATTGGCCGCCGGCCGCGCCGGTCAGCGAGCTGGCCCCAGACCATCGCCGCGACCGAGCCGACCAGTCCCGTGACCAAGCCAATGATGCCGGTCCAGAAGGCGGCCTCGCCCGCGTCATAGTCACCCAGCGTCTGGATGTACAGCGGCAGGAACGGGAAAACGAGATTGAAGCCAAGGATGCTGACGAACGCGGCGATCACGATGCCGGCGAGATTCTTTTGCCATTGCTCGCGCGGCATGGATGCCTCGATCTAGGCCGTTGGGTTTTTCGGACGCGGCATCGGGGGCGCGTGCGGCCTTATGGCTCTATAGGCCCGCCCGCGACCACTCCAGGACAGGGACGGTAGCACGGAACCGGCCTGCCGGCTTAGAGACGGAAGGCGACCCGCCGCGCGCCGGCGGCTGACGAATGGACGCGTAGCGTTGGGGGGCAATGATAGTGTACCAGTTGCTAAATCGTTCGGTCACTACCATCGCGCCGCATCCATCTACTGCCAGGGTTCGTGATGCGTGGTACAATATCCGCGCGAGAGTGTGTGATGCGGCCGGTTGGCTGGAGGAGGGTCACGGACGATGGTGATGAACCCGCTCATGGTCGAGCAGGTGGAGGCTGCCCTCGACGAGATTCGCCCAGCCCTTGAGATGGACGGCGGCACGGTCGAATTGATTGAGATCACCCCCGACGGTGTGGTACGCCTCGCGATGGTCGGTTCGTGCAACGGCTGTCCGATGAGCGCCCTGACGCTCAAGCTGGGTATCGAGCGCGTGGTCAAGGCGCGCGTACCCGCGGTCACCGCGATCGAAACCGAGGGCGCCGAGATGCCGGACTGGAACACCTGGGGCGCATCCGATACGAGTTTACCGATCGCGAATCACCACTAGCTCCCCTCCTGGCCGAGCCGGGTCACTTGGGCCACGCGGTCACGCCGCGGCACTATCAGACCAATGCTTGACACCGCTGCACGCGGCGCGACCGGGCGGGTTTGCCCGTGGTGACTCCAAACCAGCCGTTCACTCATCCCATGTCTCAGGGCGACCCCCCGGGTCGCCCGTGGCCCCGACCCGCGCCGTGCGGGCTGTTCCCTGGCCTCGGCCCCGTCTCCGCGTTCAGCTCCGCTACCCGCGTGGGGGCTTCTGCCCGCGTTCGGGCGGGACCACGCCGACGCCGCGTCCTGCCATCGACGAGTTTGCATTCCCGCTATGATCCGGGGCGGCGCGTCGCCTCAAGCTTCTTGAGGATCGTGGCGCGATTCATGGGGCCAAATTGAACGTCGCGCAGAATACCATTCTGATCGATGAAGAAGCTGTCAGGTAGTCCCTTGAGCTTGTACTGCTGAAATACATCGCCATTCGGACTGTCGAGCACGATGGGGAAGGTCAGCCCAAGTTCGTCGCGAAAGTCGCTGGCGAGTCGCCGCGCATCGTCGATGCTGACGCCCTCGACGTTGACGCTCAGTACCACGAGACTGTCCCGCTCCTGCTGGTACACCGCCTCTAAGTCTGGCATCTCCGCGCGGCAAGGGGCACACCACGTCGCCCAAAAGTTGACCAGCACTATCTTGCCGCGTAGCTCGCTCAAACGTATCACCTGACCATCGAGCGACCGCAACGCGAAATCAGGAGCTGGCTGCCCCTTCTTGGGAGCATCGGACGCCAGCGCGCCGAGCCGCGCCTGCTCCAGTTCCGCGCTTTCGCGAATATCTCCCCGACGGGGCCAGCCGCTGAGTAGCAGAATCGCCCCCGCGATCACGGCGATCGCGACAAACGGCAGTCCGAAGCGCACGGCGGGATGACGCCGCCATGCCGGCTCCGTCATGGGCGTTTGGCCGGTCGATTCCGTGTCGTTCAAGTCGCTTGGCGGCGGTTGTGTGTCCTGCATGGCGGGCCTCATGGCGTCTGTGAGCGCAGGTAGCTGAGCGCGCGGTTGAGTCCGAGGTCGCGTCCCGATAAGTCAGCGGTGACCGATTGGTCAGGCGCGAGGCCGATACCCTCGATCGACCGTTCCTGACGACCAGTGAGCGCCTGCTCGACGGTGACAATTAGCCCAGAGGAATCGCCGAGCTGGAGCGGCCGTCCCACGGACAAACAGCCGCAGGTCCGTGTACCGAGGAGATGACCGGCGCCGTACTCCTGGACGGCGGAGGCGATCACCTCCGCGCCAGAGGCAGTGCCACGGTCGATCAGGACCGCCAGTGGGCCGCGGAATAGTGTCGGGCGTGTCGTCGCCGGGTAGGTCGTTCGGCGGCCCTCGCGATTGACGGAGATGAAGATCGGCCCGTCGGGCACAAAGTTGCTCGCGACCGCGACCGAGGTGAACGGGTCGCCGCCGGGGTTACCGCGCAGGTCGAGCACCACCCCGCGCGCGCCCTGCTCGACCAGCACACGCAACTGCTCATCGAATTCCCGCGCCGCATCGACCGTGGTGGACCGTCGTGGCAGTGAGGCGATCTTGATGTAGCCGGTCGCCGCGTCGAGCATCCGTGACGTCACGACCGGCAATGCGATCCGGGAGCGGTTCAGGCTGATATCTTGAAGCGTGTCGTCCGACCGTTGGATGGTGAGCCGGACCTCGCTGCCCTCTGGGCCGCGAACCTGGGCGGAGAAGCCATTCAGATCGAGCATGGTCGTCTCACGGCCGTTGACGCGCACGATGCGGTCGCCTGCCTGGAGGCCGGCGCGGGCCGCCGGGGTGTTGGAATATACCTCGGCGATGGTGAACGCTCCGCCTAGCGGTTCGAGGCGGATGCCGATCCCGGAATACGCGGTATCGCCATCGGCCGAACGTCGCTGATTCTCGGCCTGCTCCGGGGTCAGGAATCGCGTGTGTGAGTCGCCCACCGCCGACGCCATCGCCCGCACCGCCACCTGACCAAGCCGCGCGCCATCGACCGATCCGCCGGCGCTACCGGTGAAGCGGTCAAACTCACGGACGAATGTGTCGATGTCGTCGAGGTCGGCGGGAGTAGACTGAATGGTATTAGCATCGACACCTTGCCGGCGCGCGTCAGCCATGACCGCCTGCCACGCCGGCGCCAGCAACTCACGAGGGGTCACGGCACGGAATAACTGCCCGGTGATCTGGCGATAGGCCTGACGGATAACGTCGGCAGTTGGGCCGGAGGTCGCGATCGGGTCAGCCGCTGCCGCCGCGCTCGGAGACGCGACGGGCGCTTCCGCCGGCGCGGACGCCGCCGCCGGGGTGATCACGGGTGACGGCGCGCCGGCCTGATCACGGACGACCGTCGATGTCCCCCCGCTACAGGACGCGCTCGCCAGCGCCAAACCGACGGCAAGCAGCAGCGAGCGAAGGCGGATACCGAGCACGAAGTTTGAGCGGTGTTCCATCTCATTCATATTACACCATTTTACCCCCGATTTCGGGGTGAGATACAATCGGCGCGGGGGTTCCACCAGTGACGCCCCCGCACGCGAGGGAGGCAGATCGTGGAATTACAGGAGATCCTGTACGAGGTCGGCGACGATGGCGTCGCGGTGATCACGCTGAACCGCCCAGAGAAGATGAACTCCTTCACAAACCGGATGATCGTTGAGTGGGCCTGGGCCATCGAGCAGGCGCGCGACGATGACGCCGTGCGCGCCGTGATCGTCACGGGCGCGGGCGGCCGCGCATTCTGCGCCGGGATGGATGTGCAGCAGGAGGCGGCCGGCTCGGGAGTGCTGCACTCGGAGAGCGGCCCAGCCCTCACCCGCAACTCGCTGCGCTACAGTGTGCACCGCGTTCCACGGGCGCTAAGCCTGCTCGACAAGCCGTACATCGCCGCGATCAATGGCGCCGCGGTCGGCGCCGGCATGGACATGGCGTCGATGGCCGATATCCGGTTCGCGGCAGACAGCGCCCGCTTTGGCATGGCGTACGTCAAAGTCGGCATCATTCCCGGTGATGCAGGGGCGTACTTCCTACCCCGCCTGGTCGGTGTGGCCCGCGCGCTCGAGCTGATCTGGACCGGCGACCTCTTTAACGCACAACAGGCGCTCGAGTGGGGATATGTTAGCCGGGTGACACCGGCCGATAAGCTGATGGACGAAACCCGCGCCTTCGCCACGCGTCTTGCCGAGGGGCCGGCGGTCGCGGTCCAACTCGCGAAGCGCCTGGTATACCGCTCGATGGAAACCGACCTCGACCACGCGCTTGACCTTGCTCAGAGCGCGATGGTGATCGCGCAATCGACCGATGACGCCAAGGAAGGCCCCCGCGCGTTCGTTGAGAAGCGTAAGCCCGTGTTCCAGGGCCGCTGACCCGGACGGTGGTGGGCGGGAGGCGCGCGGCAGAGATGGCGCGGACCTCCCGGCTCGCTTTCAGCGTCCACCGGAGGACACCATGGAGTTTCGGTTTACGGCCGAGCAGGAGTCGTTGCGGTCGGAGTTGCGCGACTTCTTGCGGCAGGAGTTGCCGCGCGACTGGAAAGTCGAGAATGACCGCGAGGCGATGACCGACGAGGAGTTCGCCTATAGCCAAGCGTTCGCGCGCCGGCTGGGCGAGCGCGGCTGGCTGACGATGGCGTGGCCGCGCGAGTATGGTGGGCGCAGCGCGACGCATCTCGAACAAGTGATCTTTGCCGAGGAGATGGCCCGCGCCGGCGCGCCCTTGGGCTTCGGGTTCGGCACGGCGCTGGTGGGTCCGACGCTGATGGTATGGGGTAACGACGAGCAGAAGTCGCGTTTCCTGCCGCAGATCGCCCGCTCCGAGGTGTTTTGGTGTCAGGGCTTCTCCGAGCCGGGCGCCGGTTCCGACCTTGCTGGTCTGCAAACCCGCGCCGAGCGGCAGGGCGATGACTACATCATCAACGGCCAAAAAATTTGGACGAGCGAGGGTCAGTACGCCGATTGGATGATCCTGCTGGCGCGCACCAATCAAGAGGCGCCCAAACACCGGGGCATCAGCTACTTCCTCGTCGATATGAAGACGCCGGGCATCACGCTGCAGCCGCTGATCAATCTGATGAACAGCCACGCCTTCAATCAGGTGTTCTTTGACAACGTGCGGGTGCCCGCCGCCAACCTCGTCGGCGAAGAGAACCGGGGTTGGTACGTCGCCACAACCACGCTCGACTTCGAACGCACCGGCATCTCGCGCGTGATTTGGGCGCATCGCCAGTTCGTGGAGTTAGTGGACCTGGTGAAGGAGGCGCGTGAAACCGGCGCCGCCTGGGCGAATGTCCCCTCGTTGAAGCAGCGGCTGGCTGAACTCCAGATAGAGTTCGAGATCGCGCGCCTGTTGTGCTACCGGGTGGCGTGGCAGCAATCGTCAGGGATCATCCCGAACTATGAATCGTCGATGGCGAAAACGTACGGCTCGGAGCTGCTCCAACGTTTCGGCACGGCGGCCATGAACGTGCTGGGGCTTGCCGGCCAGCTCGAACCAGGGTCACGCCGCGCGCCGCTCCAAGGCCGGCTGGAACGGACGTTCGAGGCCGGCTTCTCGTACACCATCGCCGGCGGCACCAGCGAGATTCAACGCAACATCATCGCCCAGCGAGGGCTGGGGCTGCCGCGCGGGTGAGTCTCACGGCGCGCTACGGCCGCGGGGATGGCAGGCCAGGTACGAGATATCGCGACGGTTGACGTCTGCGATCCAAACACCAATCAGCCCATGGATGATCCCGCGGGCAACGTCCGGTCAACGTGTCCGGCAACCCGCCTCCTGCATCGACCGGATGGTGACGGCATCATGCGAAAGCGGGTCGTTGTCACGCTCAGCCTGTGAATCAACGTTGTGGCATTGTTATGCATCTGCGACACTTCATCGGGATGATCGGCCGGCGCGGCGGCTGGAGTCCCACGGCAAATGGTCACGGGTGGAGATGACGAGCGGCCGGGAGGCGATCAGTGCCGGAAGAGAATGTTCTCGAAGTAACAGACCTCAAAACTCAGTTCTTCACCCGCGACGGTGTGGTCAAGGCGGTGGACGGCATCTCGTTCACTATCCGCCGGGGCGAGGCGGTGGGTCTGGTCGGTGAAAGTGGCTGCGGTAAGAGCATCACGTCTCTGTCGATCATGCGTCTCATCCCACAGCCACCGGGCAAGACGGTTGCCGGTCAAGTGGTGCTCACGATTGATGGCAAGAGTCAGGATCTGCTGCAGCTCGACGAGGAGGAGATGCGCCATGTGCGCGGCCGCCTGATCTCGATGATCTTCCAGGATCCCATGACCTCACTCAACCCGGTGTTGACCATCGGCTACCAGTTGACCGAGCCGCTCAAGATTCACTTCAACATGTCCGACGATCAGGCGCGTAAGCGCGCGGTCGAGCTGATGATGCAGGTCGGCATCCCCGCCGCGGCCGAGCGGCTGGGCGACTACCCCCACCAGTTTTCAGGGGGGATGCGCCAGCGCGTGATGGTGGCAATGGCGTTGACCTGCGATCCCAAGCTCCTGATCGCCGATGAGCCGACCACCGCGCTCGATGTTACCGTTCAGGCGCAGCTTCTCGATCTGATCAAGCAGCTAAACAAGGAAACCGGCACAGCGGTGCTGATCATCACGCACGACCTTGGCGTGGTCGCTGACCTGTGCGACCGCGTGATGGTGATGTATGCCGGTCAGATCATTGAGACGGGCACCGGCGATGAGATCTTCGACAAACCGCATCACCCGTACACACGGGGGTTGATGCAATCCGTGCCGCGGCTCGGCCCTGCCGTGCGTCATCGATTGACGCCTGTGGAAGGTATGCCGCCCGATCTGATCGCGCCGCCGCAAGGCTGTCGGTTCCGGCCGCGGTGTCCATCGGCATTCGAGAAGTGCATCGAGACGCCGCCGGCGTTCGATCTTGGCGGCGAGCACCTCAGCGCCTGCTGGTTGGCGGCGGAGGATCCTCGATTCGAGGCAACGCACGCGACCGCCGACGGTCGCGCATGAGGTGACCCGCTGGCTCTTTAGTGGTGCAACAGTGTGGGATGAAACAGTGATGGAGACAGTGTAGCGATGACCCAACAATTGGAGGAGCGGACGGTAGGGGATTCACAAACAGGTCGCCGGCCGTTGTTGAAGGTCGAGAATCTGAAGAAGCACTTCCCGATTGGTAAGGGACTGTTCAAGAAGGGTGTTGCTCTCAAGGCCGTCGATGGCGTGTCGTTCGAGGTCTATGAAGGCGAAACGTTCGGGTTGGTGGGCGAATCTGGCTGTGGAAAGTCCACCCTCGCGCAAACAATCGTGCGGCTGTACGAGCCGACCGCCGGCAAGATTGAGTTCGATGGTCAGGACATCTCGACGCTGAGCAGCGGCAAGTTGCGCGCGATGCGCCGGCACATCCAGATGATCTTTCAGGATCCGTACTCATCGCTCGATCCGCGGATGACCGTCGGCGGCATCGTCGAGGAGCCGATGCGCAACTTCGGACTGCCCAACCGTCGCGAACGCACTCGTGAACTGTTGCAGCAGGTGGGCTTGAACGCGTATTTTGTCAACCGCTACCCGCACGAGTTCTCCGGGGGGCAGCGTCAGCGGATCGGCATCGCCCGCGCCATATCGGTCAATCCCAAACTGGTGGTGTGTGACGAGCCGGTGTCGGCACTTGACGTGTCGATTCAGGCCCAGGTGCTCAACCTGTTGCGCGACTTGCAGCGCGACTTCGGCCTGACATACCTGTTCATCGCGCACAACCTCGCCGTGGTGGCGCACATCTCCGACCGCATCGGCGTGATGTACCTGGGTAAGCTGGTGGAAGTTGGGCCGGTCGAGCAGATCACCGATGACCCGAAGCATCCCTATACCAAGGCATTGCTATCCGCCGCCCCGGTGCCGGTGCGCCATATGCGCCGCGAACGCATCATCCTGCGCGGTGAGGTGCCAAGCCCGCTGAACCCGCCCAGCGGTTGCCGCTTTCATCCGCGCTGCCCGATCGCGACCGAGCGCTGCGCCCAAGAGGAGCCGGAATTGCGCGTGGTTGGCAACGATCAACTCGCCGCCTGCCACTACGCATGAGGCGTTCCCGAGGTAGGCACGCGCCGCCCGTTCGCGGCGCGTGCCTACTCACTGAACGACGGGCGCCACATATCACTCTGCCTTCGCCCACCGGCTCATCAACGCGCCAAGGGTCAGACCGTAGGCGACGTGGGCCGCGATCATCGTGCCCGCCCGCCCCTGCTCGTCACGCTCGGGCGGCGGCATGAGATCCAGCGCCGGAAGCCACCCGCGGTAGCTCACGACCCATACCGCCAGCCCCATCGCCAGTCCGAGCATGGGTATGAGCGGGCGCGCGGCCGCCGAGCCGGAGAGGGGTGCGGTCAATGCGCCGAATAGCGACCCGGCCCCGGCGCCGAAGCCCACATGTTCGATGGTCTTGACCGCTCGGCGCTGGGTATCAGGAAGATGCCGGACATCCACATCGACCAGGCGTTTGGTCAGGCGCTCCGATACGACCTCGGGCGCTGCCGTCCGGCTGTAAAGACCGGCGCGACGGAATCCCCAGACCACGCCGCTCTGTGGGATGGTGGCGACCGCCCCCGCAACACCGCCGAGCAAGATCCGCTTGAACATGGCCCCCCCCGTGAGAATGCATCATCCCCCGGCCCGTTCGCCCCGGGCCGTGCTCGGGCAGCGGCGCGGGAAAGGGGAAGCGCGATTTCGTGTGCCCGTGGCGCTCCGGCGCGCGGGAACGACGTTAATGAGTGAAGCGACCGCTTCGTCGTGGAATCCGCGCTGTTCCAGGTCCCGCTGATCTATCCAGTTAGCTCAGCGTAGGCCGGGGACCGCCGTGGCGCATCCTCCATTTAGGTAACTTAAGCTCACGCCGGCAGCGCCGGTCCGGTCGGTCACGAGAACAGCGTGGCGCCTTCCCAACCGGTGAGCGCGACGGCGATTGGCCCTCGGGCGCTGCTGTCCTGTACGCTAGCCGAAAGGGCTCCGGCGATCGAGCCGGTCACGATGCATGTGGAGGAACGAGTCGATGGGTGAGGAGAACACCGCCGCGATAGCCGCGGCCGCCGCGCGGCAACAGGAGAGCCATCCGCGCCCGGCCCAGGCTGCTGCTGCCCCGTCAGGATCGCCCGCGTACCTTTGGCTTTCGGGTGAGCTTAAACCGTGGGCCGATGCGATGGTACACATCACCATGGTCGGCTGGCCGGCGATCGGTGCGGTGTTCGAGGGCATCCGCGCGTACTGGAACGCCGAACGTCAGGAGTTGTACGTCTTCCGGCTCGACGAGCATCTGGCCCGCTTCGGTCTGTCGATGAAGATGATGCGCATGCAGCCGGAGTTGAGCGCGTCACAAATCGCCGGCGGCCTCTGCGAGCTGTTTCGGGCCAATCGGCTTGCCGAGGACGCGTACTGTCAGCCGCTTGCCTTCACGGCCGGCGGGCAGGTGTGGGGTTCACGCGCGTCGCAGCAGCAGACGCCCGAGATCCTGATCACGACGCGCCCCTCGCCCAGCAGCCTTCTCAGCGGCCGGACCAGCACGGCGGGCATCACCAGTTGGACGCGTATCTCGGATAACGTGATGCCGCCGCGGATCAAGGCGCTGCCCAACTACGCGAACTCGCGACTTGCATCGGCCGAGGCGCAGCGCAACGGCTACGACCAACCGATCTTCCTGAACACCGTCGGAAAGGTGAGCGAAGGCCCCGGCTCCTGTCTGTTCATGATGCGTGACGGGGTGATGGTGACGCCCACGACCACCGCCAGCATCCTCGAAAGCATCACCCGCGCCACCGTGATTCAACTCCTGCGCGACATGAATGTGCCGGTTCAGGAGCGCGAGATGGACCGCACCGAGCTGTACATCGCTGACGAGGTCTTCTTCTGTGGCACGGCGATGGAGGTTCACGCCGTCACGCATGTTGATGGCTACGAGGTGGGCACGGCGCGGATGGGTCCGGTCGTCACCCGGCTGGAGCGGCTGTTCCACGACGTGGTGCGCGGCATCGACCGCCGGTACGAGGGATGGCTGACCAAGATTTGATGCGGTACCCGGGATAGGCCTGATCGCCTCGACGAGCGACTTGGTCATGATCAAGATCCATCCGTATCGCACCGACGAACTCGATACAGTTGTCAGCCTCTGGTACCGGTCATGGACTCGCGCCCTCCATCACATCCAACACCCGCGACCATTCACGGAATGGCGGACGCGATTTCGGGAAGAGATCGCGTCCGCGTTCGCGGTCTGGGTCGCCGGCGTAGACGATGCGATCGCTGGCTTCATGGCTATCGACGCGGGGAGGGGATACATCGATCAGATCTTTGTGGACCCGGATCTTCCGCGCATGGGTGTTGGCGTCGCGCTGATGACCAAAGCAAAGGCGCTCGCGCCGAGTGGTTTAGCGCTGTACACGCTCCGCGAGAATGTGGCTGCCCGTGCCTTCCACGAGCGGCACGGGTTCGTCGCTGGCCCGGAGGGGATAAATCGCGTCAACGGCCGGCCGAACGTGGAATATCGCTGGCTTCCAGAATCCCGAAGGTAGGCG
>JBBQJF010000172.1:0-10414 GCA_038325665.1 Dehalococcoidia bacterium
GCTACTCCACGAGAATCAGCTCGGACATGCCGAGCGCGGCGTGCGTCGGCCCCGACCCGTTGTCAGGTACGAAGCAGACCATCATCCACAGGCCGGGGGTGAAGTTCACCGTCGCCCAGCCGCTCCCGCCGGGGGCAATCACGGCGATTCCGCCGGCGAACGTCGCCCGAGTGGGGTCCGGTGCATTCGAGCTCCGCGCTTCACGCGACCCGTCTGCCGGGTCGCTGCTGTCGGAGACTCGGACGAGGGTCATCGCGTGCGGTTGGGCGCCCCGATTCACCACCTGGACCGTCCGTGCGCCGGCGGTGATTGTCGGGGCCGTGTAGGAGAAATCGTGCATGGTGACCGTGAGGTCCGCCACCGGGGCGGTGGCCTCGCTGGACGGCGCGGCCACTTGGAACGGACGTACCATTCCCTTGACGGCGTGGAGGGTGGGATCATCCTCGCCGGCGACGTAGCACAGCATGAAATAGTTGCCGGCCGCCATGTCGAACGTCACGTCCTGGGCGCTGCCGGGCGGGACCGCGTTCGCGCCGCCGGCCGGCGTGCTGACCGCCAGCACCTCATCCACTCGCGCCGTCTGTACCGCCGCCCTGAATCGGTCGTCGGTGACGCCGTCATTCAGCTTGAGGAACTGTGCCAGATGGTCGTCCGTGCCCACGTTTTGCAGTGTGAAGGTGACAAGGCCCGAGGAGATGGTTGACGGGGCGTCGTACGCGTACTCGCGGGCCTGAATCGTCACCCGCGAGGCGCTGACGCGAGCGCTCTCGTGGATGGGGGCGGGTGGCGCATCAGCGCTGAGCGCGTCTGGGGCCGGCGGTCGTGCATTCGCCGGCCGTGCCGCGCCACCCACCCTGGTCGCCGCCGCGAGCAGAAGTACGGCCACCACGAGGCGAACGCGTGGCCCTTGCAGAATTCGTGTCATCACCGGGGAATCCCCTTTCTGTGAAAGAACCGTTGAAACGGCAATCAACGGGGGTAGAGCGTTCCGAGGGGCCGTTCGGCTATCCCACGGCCGCGGGCGACGGACCACCCCGGTGGAGGGGCGACCGGGGGGGTCGCCCTGGTGTCGCCCCTCCACCGGCCCGGGTCTCGTCCATGTGTATTGGGCCGCGGCCATGCACACCTGGTCGGGTTGCCCGATCATGCGCTAGGGCACCGACCGCTGGAAGTAAAGGTCTTTGGTCGACTGATTGCCCCAGGCATCGGTGCAGGTACCGGTGAAGTACCAGATGCCGTTCCGTGTGACATTCTCCGCGGGGGTGGCGGGTGCGCTCTCCGAGCATGCCCACCGCACGGTCACGGTTCCCGGCGTGGTCACGACGCTGCCGCTGGCAACATTGGTCGGGACACAGTAGACCGAACAGCCGAGCGGCATGTTCTGGGCGGTGACGCTAATGGCCGGCGGTGTGACATCGCCGGCGGGCGTGGCCGCGTTGCCCCCGCCGTAGGTTGACTTGCACAAGTAGATGTTGAGCGGCGGCCTGCTGGTGCTAAACATCGGTTCGTTCAGATCGGTTATCTCGCCATCCACCGAGTCGGCTGGTACGTTCAGATTGGACTGGCAGTACGAATCGATCTCCGTCAACGACAGCGTGTGGTTGATGGAGAACGCGGTGATCTCGCGCAGCGGCGTGTAGGCGGACCCGGAGCGGAGCGGGAAGCGCGAGACGCACAGATACACATAGCCGTACCCCGACACGCCCTTGTTCAGGTCGATCTGCGCCAGTACGTCCGGATCCTGGCAAGAAAGGCTGACCGGCGCCAAATCCGCGTCACAGCAGGTGGCGCCGCTGAACGGGCCGATCACCCGCACGTTACGGATGCCCGCCGACACGTTCGACGGCCCGTACCGTACGCAAATATAGATGTAGTCACCGCCCACGCTCTGGTTCAGGTTCTGATTAATGCGGCTGAACCGGTCCGGGCAGCGCAAGCCGGCGGATGAGCCGTTCACGACCGAGAGGTCCGTGATTACCGGCTTGCCTGTCGTCGGGCCGTCGCAGGTGGCGTTCAGGCGGACGGACGAGATCGCGTTGGCGCCCACCATCGAGTTATTGAGATCGATTCTGTGCGTGCCGAAAAGCGTTTCACACGTTCCGAGATAGTTGATGTCGGCGTAGACGGCGACCGCCGTGCCGATTGTGACATGGACGGCAATCGCTTTGTCATTGAAGCCGGCCGCGCGCAGATCAGCGATGTCGGCGCGTACCTGATAGCCGGACGACACCTTAACGGTCGGAATTTGAACGCCGAACGGACCCGTGGTGTACGTGGTCTCATACGACCCGATCAGGGTGGCGCCGATCGGGGCGTCCGCGGCCTCCGCCGGCCGGACAGCCCCTCCGAGGAAGGCGGTCATGGCGGCCATCAGCACGATAAACGATGCGACCAGAATCGACCGATTGTTACGCATACACTGCTCCTCTCTCCATTTCCAGCCGCGGCTCAATGGCGGCGAACTGGTATTCCCCACGTCCGGCGCGACCATGACTGCCGGCAAGGTGAAGTATGGGACGGCCGGGCGGGGCCGCCATCATGGTGATTCATCATTTGGACTAATCATTCAGCGGTCAGCGGTCAGCCACCGAGCGAGCGGTCACGGTCCGTGACCACGGCGTGGGGCAGCCGCTGATAGCCGCGTATCCCGACGCCACACCGGCAGGCTGATACCTGACCGCTGACCATTCGTGATCGCCCGGGATGGGGAGCGCGGGCGAACGCGATGATTAGTGCGCGGCTTGGTCGGGGTCGATCAGGCCATGGCGCAGGGCATACGCCCCCGCCTGGGCGCGGGTGTGGATCCGCGTTTTGCGGTAGATGTTGGCGACGTGATTCTGCACGGTGATGACCGCCAGCACCAGCGCCCCGGCGATCTGGCGATTGGAGTGTCCGGCCGCCACCAGACGAAGCACCTCAACCTCGCGCGCCGACAGGCCGTCAGGGAACCGGGCGGTGGCTCGTCGCGGCGGCTCGGAACCCGCGCTCGGCCTCCCGGCCATCGCCTGGAGGATCTCCTGCTCCAATGGCGCCATGCCGATCTCCCGTGCGGTCGCCAGCGCGGAGTCGAGCAAGGCGAGCGCGTGTACTTCGACATCGCGTGCGCCTGAGCCGGCGCTCAGGAGGAGAACGGCGTAGGCGTGCCGCGTGAGCGCCAGTTGGGGGATGGCCTCCATGCGGGCGGCCATGGCGAGCGCCGCTTCGAAGTGCGCGGCGGCCTCCTCCGCCCGACCAAGGAGGGCAGCGAGGCTGCCAAGCCAGTGGCTGGTGGGACCCAAGATCGCGATCCCGGCGCCGGTGACGGCATTGCGGCCGGCGTACGGCTCCATCAGCTCATACAGCCGTGCCGCGCGGCCCCGGTCGCCGAGCGAGAGGCACGCGCGGGCGAGATTCACCATGGTGATCAACCAATTGCCGTCGCGGGCCACACGGGCAAACTCACCCGCGGCGGGGTCAGCCGTGTCGCTGGCGATCGCATCGAATGACTGCCGCGCCTCCTCGTCGAGGCCAAGCTCGGCGCATAAGACGGGAATCCGGCTGCGGTAGGCCAGCATCGTCGGGTACCGCGCGACCAGTTCGCGCAGCGGTTCTGCAAGTTCCGCCAGCCGGCCTTGCTGCACGCGGGCGGGCAGGATCTGCATGGTGAAGAACATGGCGGCATCGGAGTCGCCGGCGCGTTGACCGAACGCCAGCGCCTCGCGGGCAAGGCGCTCACCCTCGCCGAACCGCCCCGAGGAGATGGCGCGGGTGGCCCGGAACAGGCTCGCGTACCATCGGTAGTACGGATGACGCAACTCCACCGCGAGCTGCTCGTAGCGCTCGATCGCGGTATCAACCGCCGCAATATCGCCGGTCTCCAGGCCATCCACGACGCGCCAGCGCAGTCCCTGGAGCGTCAGTTCGGCGTCTCCGAGCGCTTCGGCCAGCTCCACCATTTCACCCGCGAATCCCGAACGCTCAGCCAGATGCTCGGGACTCCAGAGAACATACCGTCGAACGTGCAGGGCGGCGATCAAGGCCGACGGATCGGCGCTCTCGCGCGCCGCCGCGACCGCGTCCTGGCTGAAGGTCAGGCTATCTTGACGGCGCGGCGTCCAGAAGAGCGCCAGCGCCAGGCGGGCGAGCAACCGCGCGGACAGTGCACGCCAACCCGGCTCGGGGGCGGCGACCGGCGGGGACGGCGGCATCGCGGCCCCCGATCGGAGGCTGCCCACGGCTGCCAGGGCTTCATCGAGCAGGTTGACCTGACGTTGGTCGAGCGCACCGAGCACGACGCCGGGACCGCCATAGGCGAGCGCGGCGCGGGCCAGGTAGCGCGCGCCCCTGCCGGCCTTGCCGTCGCCGGAGCGTCGCAGATGTCGGGCCGTGTCCGCGGCTTCGAGGAACGTCTCTTTGGCGCGCTCGCGTTCGCCGGCGTGATTCCGCGCCTCACCGAGCGCGAGCAGCAGCTCGCATCGCGTGGACCAGTCGTCGGGACTCGTCAGGTCGAGCGCCGTTTGCCACTGGATGATCGCCTCCTCCCAGGCGAACACGGCGGCGGCCGCGTCGCCGGCCCGTCGAGCATATGCCACTGCCTTGTCGTTGCTGGTTATCGGGACCGCCAATCGATAGTGCGCCGCCAATTCCGCCACCCGCGCCGCGCCGTGTAGCCCGTGTTGCTCCTCGATCACTTCCGCGATACGCAAATGCATCCGGGCACGACGAATAGTCGGCAGGTCTTCATAGAGCGCGTCACGGATGAGGGCGTGCGAAAAGCGGTAGTGGCCGGACACGCGGGCGGCCCGCTGGATGATGCCCGCCGACTCCGCGACCTCCAGCGCATCGAGCACGGCGTCGTGTTCCAAGCCGCTGGCCGATGCCACGAGTGCGAGGTGGAACTCGCGTCCCATGACCGCCGCGATATTCAGCGCGGCGACGCAGCCGTTGGGTAGTTGCGCGATCCGCCGGCCGATCACCTCGCGCAGAGTTGCTGGTAATGCCGGTCGCTCGGCCGGTAGGACGCCGGTCGCTCCCTCGGCTGCCAGCAGGCGCACCATCTGGGTGACATACAGCGGATTGCCCGCGGTCTCCTCGGCGATGGTGGCGGCGACATCGGCGGGCGCCGGCGCTCCCGTGGCGGCTTCGATGAGATTGCCCACATCCGCGACGCTCAGCCCTGAGAGGACCACGCGGGCGACGTGCGGGCGGCGGGCGAGGCTGCCCAGCGTCGCGAGGAGCGGATCACCGCGCCGCGGCTCCACGTTGCGGTAGGCCCCGACGGCCAGGAGTGGGACGCCGGCCAGCTCCTGTGCCAGGAAGTCGAGCAGCAACAGTGAGGACGTGTCCGCCCAGTGCAGATCGTCGAGCAGAAGTAGAATCGGCGTCGCGGCGGCGGCGGCCTTGAGCGACGACGTGACCGCATCGAACAAGCGGAAGCGCTCCTGCGCGGCGGAGACCGGCGGCGGCGGCAGTCCGGGTATAAGCGACAAGAGTTCGGGGACCAGCGCCGCGATTTCCGGCGCACGCGTCCCCAGTTCGTCGCGCACCGCGTCGAGCGGGCGGCTATTCACATAAGCACGGAGCGTCTGGACCCAAGGCCAGAAGGCGGGGGCGCCGTCGCCCTCGTAGCAGCGCCCCCAGAGCACCCGCGCGCCGCACCCGCCGGCCAGCGCGGCCAGCTCGTCCATCAGCCGCGTCTTGCCGCTGCCCGGCTCGCCGGTGATCAGCGCGGTGCTGCCGCGTCCGCGTACCGCCGCGTCAAGCAGCATCGTGAGCACGGTTATCTCCGGCTCACGGCCGACGAAGGCATCAAGGCCGGATCGGTCAAAAAGGTTCATCGGTGTAGCGTTGACGGTACCCACGGTCACCGCCGAGGCGCCGCGGAAACGTCGGCGTGAGTATAGCCGAGATAGGGCAGTAGTTCAGGGTAGGACGTCAGACACCTCGTCCTGAACTCATCCACACGGGTTGCGGTCCGGACACGCCGCGATCAGCTACAAGTTGCCGGAAATTTGGTTCGGGCAGGGTATTCACAACGTTTGGGCCATGATACGCCTGGTCGTGTCGCCTCACGGCCTGTAAGCGTCACGTAGTTGCATGCATCTGTGCCAGTCAACCGGATCGCACGGTTGTGCGTCTCATACTGGAGCTACTCACCAATCAGCGATCCATTCGGGCGGCTCATCCACATTGTCGATTGCTCTCGGCGTACCTGCTAGATTCGGGGAGTGCCAGCTTCCCGCAAGACTCCGGTGAAAATCCGCCAGCCTCACCGAAAGCAAGGCTATTCCTTCCCAGGTGATCGCTCTCGCAGCACTGAGAACTGATGACCCAGATCTGAACGCTCACGATTGATTTGTCGTGCTTGCGGCAAACACCCCGCATCATGGAGCCACGGCCCTCACACCCGGCCGGCCAGCGACGCGCCGGTGTCCGACACGAACTGCTCGATTGCCTCGGCGCCGCCGGTGCGCGGGGGTAGCAGGATCAGGCGGTGGACGCCGAGGGCGGCGAACTGCTCGGCCGTCTCCCGGTCAATGCGCATCCGCGGCGTGACGCTGATCTCAAGCTCGCCCAGTTCGGCCGGGCGCGGATGGCGCTCGGCGGCGCGGTGGAGGCCGTCGAGCGCGGCACGGGTACCGTCGAGGTCAAGGGCGTAGCCATACCAGCCGTGGGCATGCTCGACCGACCGGCGGTAGGCAGCAGGTGAGCGACCACCCATGATCACCGGTGGGTGTGGCTGCTGAACCGGCCGCGGGTACGCCTGCACTCCCTCGAACGACACGAACCGGCCGTGATAGGCAGGCCGCGGCTCGCTCCAGATCGCGCGCATCGCCTGAATGAACTCGACGGTGCGCGGGCCGCGATGCGCGAACGGGATGCCGAGCGCCCCAAACTCCGGCTCGAGGTAGCCGGCGCCGACGCCGAGCATCAGCCGCCCGCCGGAGAGCACATCGAGGCTCGCCAGTTCCTTGGCGAGCACCAGCGGGTTGCGTTGCGGCAGGATGATGATACCGGTGCCCAGCCGTATCGTGCGCGTGTGCGCCGCGATGAACGTCAGCGCGATCACCGGGTCAAGGATCGCATCGTCCGGCTCCATCGGCGAGGGCGGCACGCGCGGATCGGGCAGCACGACGTGCTCGCCGCCCCACACCGAGTCAAACCCCGCGGCCTCCGCCGCTCGTGCGACCCGCGCCGCCGTTTCCGGCTCGCTGCAGGCGTACGCGTTGATAGAGAACAGGCCGAACTTCATACCCTGCCTCCAGTGACAGTACCTCACCGTTAGAGTGTGTTGATGGCACGCGCGGCCAGCACGGCAATCACGACCAGCGAAATAAGCGACTGGCACATCATCAGTACCTTTGCCCGTGGAGAGAGCACGAGCGTATCCGTGGGGCTGAATGCGGTGCTCGTATTGAACGCCAAGAAGAGGTAGTCGAGCAGGCCGGGCGCCCAGTTCTGTGCGGAGCCGTCGTCGCGGCGCTGCATCTGGGGGAAGAGAAAATCTGTGCTGGCATGACGGTCACGACGGCGCATTGCCGGTCCACCCCCATCGATCTCCCAGTACCATAACGCGAACACCAGGATGTTTGTCAGCCATATTAGCCCTGATTCGCGTAGGAGGTCAGCCGCCGGCATCTTTACCCCTGGCAGCCGCGCGACCAACAAGAAGGCACTGAGCACGACCGCCAGTGTCACCATCAGCGTGAGGGCAAGCCCCAGTTTATGCGTCAGGTCGTGATAGCCGCGCCGACGCGCGCCGGCTGCCAAGGTCACCAGAGCGAAAACAATGACCGGCAGCAGCCAAACCGGCCCGATTCTGAGTCGCGAGGGCAGCACGGAGTACAGCAGGCTCATCGTCACGGCCGCGACGACCGCCGGCCAGCGAGGCACTCCTCGGCGAGGGACAGATACCATTGCCGGCCCTCCCCTCGGCTGAATCTCGACGCGCTCGCCCTGCTTGTCACAAGCGTTGGCCGCCCAGCCGTCAGCGCCGGGCCACGCGAGCGAGCGCCCGCGAACACCCACCGCCGCGCGGGCGTCGGTGGACGTGTCCACTCAGAACCGATGGGAGGGTCCCATGCTGCACTATGGGATCAGCAGCACCCGGCCGAATGCCTGGCGGCTCTCGATGAATGCATGGGCGGCGGCGGCCTCGGCCAGCGGGAAAGAGCGGTCGATCACGACGGCGAGCCGGCCCGCGGCCACGTCATCTAGATGACCGGCGATCATCGCACGGGCGCGCTCCGTCTGCATCTCGGCGCCGAGATAGACGCCGGTGAGTGACTGATTGCCCGTCATCAGCGGGCGCACGTCGATGCGGGTGTCGCCTCTGCCGGCGTTTCCGACCATGATCGCGCGGCCACGGTAGGCGAGACAGGCGAGGCTTTGCTCAAGCGTCGTGCCCACTGGATCGACGACCAGATCGGCGCCGCGGCCGTCGGTCAGATTGAACAACGCTTTGACCAGATCGGCCTCACGATAGTTGATGCCGTGATCGAGGCCGTATTTCGTGAGCCGTTGCAGCTTGTCGTCGCTGGAGGCCGTGGCGATCACGATCGCCCCGGCACGCTTGGCGAGCTGGATCGCGGCCAAGCCCACGCCGCCGGCGCCGCCCTGGATAAGCACCGTCTCGCCCGCGCGCAGCCGGCCGAACTCGAACAGGCAGTCGTCAGCCGTGCCGAACGCGATCGGCACGCACGCCGCCTCGCGCATATCCATGCCCTCGGGCACGAGCCAGGCCGCATGTGCCGGCACCGATACGAGTGAGGCGTGCGAGCCGCTCGGCATCGTGACGACCACTCGCTGACCCGGCCGGTAGTCCGTGACCTCGCCGCCGGCCTCACGGATCGTGCCGGCGCATTGATAGCCGACGATGTGCGGCCGCGCGGCCATCTCCCCGCGTGCGCGGTTGAGCACATCGCCGCCCTCGATGCTGACTGCCTCGACATCGATCAGGAGTCCGCGCGGGTGACAGCGCGGGTCCGTCAGGTCTTCGTAGCGAAACACCTCCGGGCCGCCGGTCTCATAGTAGAGGGCTGCTTTCATATGTCGCTCCCCGGCGCGCCGTGTCCTGTCCGCGCCGGCCCAATCTTCGCACGTCGCGCTCGTCGGAACCATCGGACCATCGCGTCTCGCGTCGCTCCGCCCCGCGCAAAGCAGGCCCATCGCCCTTGCCCGTCGGCGCCAGGGCGTAGGACAGCGCGCGGCCCCGCTTCTTCCCGCTTCTTCAGGGAGCGGGGCCGGCAGATCGGGTCGTCATGTCCGTGCTGGGCCGGCGGGGTCGCACCGCGCGGCGTGACGCGGCCCTACTTCTCCTGACACTCCTCGATATACGGTGGGCACGGCGGCAGCGGCGGCGGATTGTCGAGGATCATGCCTTTGCCCTGGGCATCTTTGATCAAGGCATTGGTCGCGTTGCCAAGGTTGACGAAGAACGTCTCGGTCAGCTCGTCGATCGCGTCATGCCGCACATTGACGGTGATCGTGCCGGTGGTCGCCCCGGCCGGGATGGTCAGGGTGTTTTGCACCGGGGCGTAGTCGCTGATGGCCGTGGCCGTGCCCGCGGCGGTGGCGTACTGCACCGTCACCGGCAGGATCGATGGCGTGTCGAGTCGCACGGTGAAGCGCGCCGGTACACTGGCCGACGGCGATCCCGGCTCCTCGACGGACACATCGCTGATCGTGATCGAGGGGTGAACCGGGATCGCGGTCGCGTGCATCGCTTGGCTAAACAGGCCACCCGAGGGTGCGCTCGTGGCGAGCGAGAACACGCTACTGGAAGGCCGCGACCACCGTGCCGCCATACGCGAAGGTGTCCGGTTCGACTTGTGTCCGGTGCTGGGTATCCGGGTTGGTATATGGGTCGTTGCTGATCTGGCGGACCGGAACAGCCGGGTCGGCAACCGCTGTCCCCGTCAACATGAGGACCAGCACCGTGCCCAGCGCCACGACCAACCAGCGAACGTTGCGGATCATAATGTCCTCCTTACATACCTAACCCCCCGACCCCCTTCCCCGCGGGGAAGGGGGAGCGACGGTTGATGAGCCGGCTGTACCTGGACGCGGGTACGTCCCGCCGCTCCCACACGGGAGCACGGGACGTACCGTGAGCGCGAGACGGGTCAGTAGGACTAGCAGACGTTGCCGGAGAGCCGCAGCCCCTCGACATGCGGGTCGCCAGTGCCGTCAATCTTCCGCAACTCGACCTCGACGTGATAGGTGTTGTTGCTGAAGTCCACGCCGCTGGAACTGGGCGCCGAACGACTGCGGCTTCGTGTCGCTGTCGAAGTTAAGCAGGGTGGCCTCCGCGCCGGTGTCGAGGTTCTTCCGGATCAGCTTGGCGATCACCCGCTCCGAGACGCCGATGTCGCGGTACCGGATGCCGAGGCTCAGCCCCTCGCCGAAGAACAGTCCGTCCGTGGCGGTGACGTTG
>JBBQJF010000173.1:0-10405 GCA_038325665.1 Dehalococcoidia bacterium
TCGCTCGGCCCAGACTTCGACGACATCATCCGCGTCGCCGTGGAAGGGGCAATCGACCACCTGGTCATCACCGCCCGCCGCCGTACCGAGCGGCTGGCCGCTCTCTCCGCGATTCAGCAGACGGTCGGGATCGGCTTCGACCTCCCCGCGATCATGGCCGGCGTCTACGAACACCTACGTGAGATTCTCGACGCGCCGGTGTTTCGCGTGTTCTCGTACGACGAGGGCACGGACACGCTGCAATGTGACTTCGCGGCGGAGGGCGGAGAGGTCACGCATCCCGTCGACTGTGGTCCGGCCGCGCCCGACGACAGTCCGGCCGTCGCGGTCGTGCGCACGGGTCGGGCGCGCATCGTCAGCGATGCCCTCACGGAATACGCCGAAGACGACCGGCCCGCCGCCCCGGCGACCGGCGGATCCCCCCCGGTCCGAGCCGAATTGTATGTGCCCATGCGCAAGGGCGACCGCGTGGTTGGCCTAATGCAGGCGCAATCTCACCGGCCGAACGCGTACGGGCAGGAGGACGTCGATTTCCTTTCCACCATCGCCAACCAGTCGGCGATGGCGATGGAGAATGCCCGACTCTACCACGAGGCGCTGCGGCATAGCCGTGAGGTCGAGGCGCTGCTCGACGCGGCCCAACAGCTCGGCGGTCAGCTCGAAGCTGATGCGGTGCTGCGCCAGGTGGTCGAGGCGGCGGCGCATCTGGTCGATGCCGGCCTCGCGACCATCGGTACCACGGCCCATCTGCCGGCTCTGTCTGCCGTATCGGGGCATGTCGCTCACGCCGATATCGACGCCTCACCTTCGACGCTTCGCACGGGCGCCGGACTGCACTTCGACCGCGTTTGGCAGGACGGGGCATGGACCCGCCTCCCGAACCCGGTGACGGTCGATGAGGACACGTTCGAGTGGAGGGAACTCGCCGCGCCGCCAGGCAGCAATGGCACGGCTCCGACTTGTCCCAATCTGCCGCCGCTCACCAACCGGCTGGTGGTTCCCGTACTCGGACGCGATCAGGGGGTGCTGGGACTCATTGCTCTGTTCAACAAGCGCTCGGGCAGCGCGTTCACCGCCCGCGACTCGGAGATGACGGCGGCGTTCGCCTCACATGCCGCGCTGGCGCTGGAGCGGGCGAACGGCTTCCGCGCGATGGAGCAGTCCCGCAACTATTTCCAGACCCTGATTAACCGCATGCAGGTCGCCGTGCTGGCGCTCGACCCGGCCGGCGGACGGCTGCGCAACATAAATGCCGCGGGCGCCACGTTGCTTGGGCTGGATCGTGATGATGCGCTGCAACAGCGCGTGGTCGATGTGGCGCCGCCCGAGGATCACTCTGCATGGCAATCCCTGCTGGATGACGCGCCGACCGGAGGGGATGCCATACAACGAGAACTCCACCTCATCGCCCGCGATGGCGCGACGATCCCGCTTGATGTCACCGGCTTCCGGCTGAACGTTGATGACGAACCGGCGGTCGTGTGCTTGGCCCGCGACCAACGGCCGCGCATCCGCCGCGAAGAAGAGGAACGATTGCGGGCATTAGGCGAAATGGCATCGGGCGTGGCGCACGATTTCAACAATATGCTCGGCGTTATCCTCGGTCGCACCACGCTGATGCTGCCCCGCGTGACGCGCGACGATCCCGCGATGCAAACAGACTTGGCCGTGATTCGGCAGGCGGCGCTGGACGGCGAGGAGACCGTGAAACGGCTGCAGGCGTTCTCGGGCGTGTCACGGCTGCACCGGCGCGAGGTAGCCGACGTGTCGAAGGTCCTGCACGATGCCGTTGAATTCACGCGTCCGCGCTGGCGCGACGCCGCCCAGCAACGCGGCGTGACGATCGAAGTGGTGGCGGCGCCGGGCGACACCCCGCCGGTAGCGGGCGGAGCGGCCGAGGTGCGCGAGGTATTGGTCAACATGGTGTTTAACGCCATCGACGCGATGCCCAATGGTGGGCGCATCACCCTGCGATCATGGAGCGAGGGCGACCGCGTGTTCATCAGCGTGGCCGACACCGGCATGGGCATGTCGGAGACGGTTCGCAATCGCGCCTTCGAGCCGTTCTACACCACCAAGGGCACACGCGGCACCGGCCTGGGACTGAGCGCCTCGTACGGCATCATTTCGCGGCTGGGCGGCCATCTCACGGTCGAGAGCGCACCTGACCAGGGTACGACCTTCGTGATCGAGCTTCCGGTCGGTGAACCGGTGGAGGACGCCCCGGCGCCGCCGTCCACTCTCGCGGGGCCGCTTCACCTGCTGCTCGTGGACGACGAACCGCAGATGCTGCGCACGACGAAGATGATGCTCGAAGCGGAGGGGCACGAAGTCACGGCCGTTGCCGGCGGGCGTGCCGCGCTCGATGCGCTGGGCACGCGGCCGTATGACGTGGTGCTGACTGACCTCGGCATGCCCGAGATCAACGGTCTGCAGCTCACCGAGATGATCCGCGCCGGTGGCAACACCGTGCCAATCCTTCTCATCACCGGCTGGGGCATGGAGTTGGAGGAAGAGCGGGTCCACGCCGTGGGCGTCACCGACATCCTGCCCAAACCGTTCGACGGCGAGCGGCTGCGCACAAAGCTGGCGGCGGTCACGTCTTCAGCGCCGCGCCATCCGACCAAACCAACGCCGGTGGCCGAGTAGCATCACGGAGGTTCCTCCTGATGAGACGGCCTCGTGCAGAATCAGGCGACACATTCGGTTCTGAACGATCGCGCCCGCATTCCCGCCGTGGGGTCCAGGGCAACCCACCGGGTCGCCCCAACCGTCGCGCGGTTCCCTGCCCTCCGGTAGGGCGGTGGCGCCCGCCGGGGCACGGGCATCCTGGTCGAACCGGTTTGGAACTCCGACGCCCGGCTGCTCATCGGGCAATGGGGCGATTATCGTGGGCGGAAATCCGTGACCAAACCGCGAGGACGAACGAGTCGCCTATCCGTATGACCCTTGTACCACTATTGTTATCCTCTGAATGTTCGATACTGTAAGGGAGTTTGTGTGAGGAGTCGTACATCTAATGACTACCGTTCGAACACGGGGTCCGCGCCGGTCCGCCGGTCCACGATTGATTCTCGCGGGCGTCGCCGCCGTGACCGTGCTCGCATCATTCGCCCTGATGGCCTGCTCGGCGGGCGCCGAGCGGGAGCCGGTGACCCCGACGCCGGCGCCCGAAACCGCGCTTCGTATCTCCGGCTCAGGCACGGCGCTGCCGTTAGTGCAGAAACTCGCCGAGGCGTACCGCCGTGACAATCCGGCGGCCCAATTTGAGTTTCCGACCGGCACTAATTCCGGCGGGGCAATCCGGGGCGTGGCTGAAGGCAATCTCGAAATCGCCGTCACCAACCGCGCCCTCTCCGAGCCGGAAGCAGCCCAGGCGCTGGAGTACCATGCCTTCGCCAACGATGCAGTCGCGTTCGTGGCGAACACGGCCGGCCCGCTTCCGAGTCTCTCCACCGCCATGCTGCAGGAGATATACGGCGGCCGCGTGACAAATTGGCAACAACTCGGCGGTCAGCCGGCCATGATGATCGTACTGGACCGCGACGCGGATGAGTCCATGCGCAAACTCGTGCTGCTCCGGCTCCTCAACTGGCAGACGGTACAAGCGCCGGCCGTCGTTCTGACCAGTGCGCGCGACATGCTCAGCGCACTGGAGAATACGCCGAACGCGATCGGCTATTCATCGCTGGGACTCTTGCGGATGCAGCGTCCCAAGAATGTGCAGGTCCTCGCGCTGGACGGCGTGGCGCCTTCCGATGAAACGCTCGCGGCCGGCGCGTATCCGTGGCGCATGACCTTTGGGCTGGTTGACCGCGACGATGCGCCGCCCGCCGTCCATCGCTTTATCGAGTTTGTGAAGGGTCCGGCCGGCAGCCGCATCCTGGCGGAGTACGGCTATGTCGCAACAACACGGTAGGCAATCCGCGATCCGGCCCGGATTGCAGACCTGGTTGCTCGTTCCCAGCGCCGCGCTGATACTCATCGCGTTGATCGGGCTGGGCGCCATCCAAGAACTGACAACCCGTCGCCAGGTCGAAACCCTCGTGGGCCAGCGCGGTGAGAGCGTACTCGGCGGCATCGCGCAACGGCTGCAGGAGCGTCGGCGGGCGAATGTAATCTTCTCACAACTGCTCGCCAACGATAGTAGTCTTGCCGCGCTGGTAGAGCAGCACAACAGCGCGGGCCTCGCCCAGTCTCTGGTGCCCCAGCAGGCGCGGTTAGGCGTCGGCCGCATCACCGTCTACGATAACGACGGCCGGCCCCTCCTGCAGCTCGGCGTGGATCACGCCGGCGTCGACATCACGCCCCTGATCAGCGGCGCGCGGGCAGGATTGACTCCATCGACCGTCGAGGCAGCGCGAGACGGGCTGGCGGTGATCGCGGCGGCGCCGATAAAGGGAGCGAACGGCATCGCCGGCGTCATGGTCGTCGGCGGGATACTGACCGGCGCGGACCTGGAGCAGATCAAGTCGCGGGACGGCGTCGAACTCGCGGTCTTCCGTTCCGGCAAGATGATAACCACTACCATCAACGAGCCTGCCATTCGTCAGTACCTGGAGGGTTCCGACCTAACCAGCGACCGGTGGGAATCGCTCCGCCGGCGGCTGGTGCAGTCGGAGTTGTCTCCGTCCCGACAATCATTACAGAACGACGGATTGATCGTGGCGCTGGTGCCCACGCGCGACATCGTGCGCGCGAACCGCCAAGCTCGGACGGCCCTCCTGGCGGGGATGGTCGCGCTTCTGGGCATTCTCTTCGTGATCGCGGTGGCCCTCGCCCGCCGGATCGTCGGTCCTCTGCGGATGATGCTGACGGCAACCCACGAGATGGTCCGCGGCAACTACGACCTCCGGGTGGCGCCGGTGAGAATCCGCGAGTTGAACCAGCTGGGAGAATCGGTGAACGTGCTCGCCGGTGAGGTCCGGCAGCAGCTCGATAACCTGTCGTACCAGGCATACTTTGACACCCTGACCGGCCTGCCCAATCGAGCGCTGTTCATGGACCGCCTCAACCAGGCGCTGAGCCGCCGGTCAGCGAGCGCGGAGATCGTGGCCGTCCTGTTTCTCGACCTCGATCACTTCAAGGTCATCAACGACAGCCTGGGTCACGCGGTGGGCGACCAATTGCTGGTCGAGGTCGCGCGCCGCCTGCAAGCATGCATGCGCGTCGGGGATACCGTCGCGCGTCTGGGAGGCGACGAGTTCACGGTGCTCTCCGAGAGTACCGGCGACATCGCGGAGGCCGAGGGTGTCGCCGTCCGCATCGCGCGACAGCTCGACGCGGTTTTCACTATCGATGGCCGCGACATGTTCATCAACGCGAGCATCGGCATCGTCGTCGTCGCGGCGAACGATGGCAGTGCGGACGACTTGCTCCGGAACGCGGACGCCGCGATGTATGAGGCGAAGAGTCATGGCCGGGGCCGGTTCGAGGTCTTCGACCTCGCCATGGGCGACCGGGTCAGCCGGCGCCTGGAACTTGAGACGGGCCTGCGACGGGCGATCGAGCGCGATGAGTTCGAGGTCCATTACCAACCGATCGTCGATCTGGCGACGGGACGGCTCAGCGAGGTTGAGGCGTTGGTCCGCTGGCAGCACCCTGAACGGGGGCTAATACCGCCGATCGAATTCATTCCCCTGGCGGAAGAAACCGGCCTGATCCTGCCCATGGGTCGATGGGTGCTGCGCGAGGCCTGTCGCCAGGTGCGAAGCTGGCACATGCAACGTCCGGCCGACGTGCCGCTCGTGCTCAACGTCAACCTATCATCGCGGGAGTTTCAGCATCCCGGATTGATCGCGGACATCATCGATATGCTGGAGGAAACAAAGTTCGATCCGACCTGCCTGAAGCTCGAAATCACCGAGAGCGCCATGATGCGCGACGGTGAGGCGGCGATCGCCACGCTGACACGTCTCAGGCAAATGGGCATCAAGCTGGCAATCGACGATTTCGGCACGGGTTACTCGTCTCTCGCCTACCTCCAGCGGTTCCCGATCGACATCCTCAAGATCGACCAATCGTTCGTTCAGCATATGGGCGAGGGCAGGGGCGATGAAGCCATCGTCGGCACGATCATGTCACTCGCCAAGATCTTGAAGCTGTCCGTGACCGGCGAAGGGATCGAGACGCACGGGCAGTTGGACCGGCTGCGTGCCCTGGGGTGCGACCACGGCCAGGGCTACTTCCTATCCAGGCCGCTGACGGCGGGCGCGATGCAGGAGTTGCTGGCGACCGGCATTCCGCACGCGTCCGCTGAGCCAGACGAGACATTTGGCGCGGCAGCCGCCTGACGCGCGCCGGTGGCGAAATCCCCTCGGCGCGTCCGAGACAGCGTGCTACGATCGCGGCGTCCCGCGCCGATACTGCTCGCGGGCAGGCATATCTCCCGAGAGCAGCGCCGTGAATCTGTGTCTTCTGTTCGCCGTGATCGTGCTGGCTGCCGTCGTGTATCTACCGGTACAGGCGCAGGTTCCGACACCCCCGCACCGGTTTCACGGGGTGGTACGCGTCAACGGCGGGCCGCCTGCCGACGGGACAGCGGTCATCGCCGTGATCGGCGCGGTTGAATGTGGACGCGGGCGAACGGCGGACGGCGCCTACCGCATTGATGCGCTGGCGTCGTCGATGCGCCCCGGCTGCGGTATCGAGGGTGACACCGTACAGTTCCGTATCGGCAACGCCACCGCCGAACAGTCGGCCCGCTGGCGCGGCGCGAGCGTCAGCGTGCTTCCGCTGACCGCCCGCGCGGACGGATACACCACCGCGGCGCTGGACCTCGGCTCACCGTGCATCCCCTCGGCGGGCGCGACCGTGTGCGACCCGGCGCGCGTCCGTCTGTGGAACGGCGAGCCCGAGGCGTGGACGTTGCTGTACCGGGCGCTCGGAGCGCCCGCGCCAGCTGATGATCGGGTCTTCGACGAGGTGATCCGGCTGCGGATGGAAGCGGGCGACCCGGCGGTGATCGCGCTGTTCGCCACGCGTCTCGGCTGGCCGTATGTGAAGCTGACGGCGATTGGGTTTTGGGGGACGGGGACGGCGCAGGCGGATGAGTTCGTGGAGGTCGCCAACCTGGGCGGGGCAGCGCAGTTGATGACCGGCTGGCACATCCGCACCGGTGCGTCGGGCGCCGATTTCCGCTTCGCGCCGGCTAGCGTGCTGCGACCCGGGCAGAGTTGCCGTGTCTACACCAACCAGACACATCCGGACTCGTGCCCCGGCCACGGCTTCGGCTCCAGCTCTCCCCTGTGGGACGACGCTGCCGGATTCGCTCAAATCACGGTCGATTACCCCGCGCTCGTGGCCGACCAGACACGGTACACCGCCGACGCGGCGCGACAGCCTCCGCCGCCCGCGCTCCGGGGTGTAGATACGCCGCGCTAAGCTTGACTCTGGCAGTCAGACCGCCCGGCGAAGGGCGCCGGTGAGGCGACCTATCATGACACGCGGGACGTTGATCGTGTCGGTGTGGGTTGGCCGACGTGCACGAATCGGTCACTATCCTGGCGCGACCCACGAGCGGGTGGATTATAATCGAGGTGTGCGGATCAGCGCATCCTCGATCACGGTCACGAACTGCTCTGGCATCGTGCCCATGTGCGACATGATACTGTCCCGGTCGAGGGCCCGAATCCGATGGCACATTGCGACGCTCTCGGTCGCTAGACCGCCAGCGCCAGCCGGTACTCGCACACATGTAGGCCAACCAGCCAGAGCGAGGTTGCTGGTGAAAGGCATCACCACGACCGTGCGCCACGACCCTGCAAGAGTGTCATCCTGGAGGATCAAAACAGGGTGGGGAAACGCTTGCTCCCCGCCCCTCGGCTCGCCCAAATCGGCGCGATATACGTCACCACGTCGAAGCATGGCGGCTATTGTCCCGTGTCAGTGGCCTCAAGCCGGCGCGCATAGGCATCAAGACCAGCATTTGCCAGTTTCCGGTCTTCATCTGCACCCTTGGCGTACAAATGCGCGAGGGTGGCCTGATCGAAGTCAGCTTCAATAGGTCGGAGGCCCCGCTTTCGCAAGAGCCGACCGGCGCGCGACTCTGTCGCCATGCTGTTCACCTGCTCCATCCGCCGCTCACGCCACACCCCACAATGAAAGGCCGTGCGCACCGTGGTACCCCGGTGTACCCCGGCGTACCAGGGTGCGCACGGCCCGCGTAGAGATACTCGCGGGAAATTGTCATTGGCAGCAGTCACCGAGGTATCAGCAGGTTCCCGAGCCGCCGCGGAATTTCCAGCGGCAATGCCCGCTACCCGCGCGGGTGGCGGACAGCCCTGCGACCAGACTCGACATGGAGTCGCGGATGATCACGAGTGCTGGCCGCCCGTCGCGGCCGGTACCGGCTCGGATGGGCGATCACCGTTCGATGCCGCCGTGGTGGTCGTGACGGCGTCTGCCTGTCGGGGCCGCGACGCTACCCCGCTGGTCGGCGGCACGGTCGCGGGTGCGACCTCGTCCTTGCTCTCAATCGTGCGGCGCAACGGCAACTCCGGCAGGAACAAGGTGACGACCAGCGACGCCACCATCATGAAGGCTCCGACCAGGAACACCCCTTGCATCGCGTGCGCCAGCGCCACGCGCATGGTCGCCAGCGCGTCGCTGAACAACTGTGCGCCACCCGGGCCGAGCGCCTCGAATCCCTGACGGAGCCGGGCGAGTTCGAGCGGGTTAAGCATGGTCTGTGCATCCTCGACCCGCGCGATCAGCTCCGGGGTCGCGCCGGCGCGGACATTATCGGGGAGCGTGCGGCCGATTTCGCCGCTGAGCCGCGAGGTCAGCGCCGCCCCCAGGATCGCCACGCCGAGCGTGCCGCCCATCTGCCGGAAAAACTGCGACGCGGCGGTGACCACCCCGAGGAAGCGGTACGACACCGCGTTTTGCACGGCAAGACCAAATATCGGCATACTCATACCCATACCGACGCCGACGAGAACGATATTGCGGCTCACGTCCCATCCGCTGCTATCGACCGTCATGCGTGACAGCAGGAAGATGCCCGACCCGACGAGCATGGCGCCGAGTATCAGCGGGATCTTATAGCGGCCCGTGCGGGAGACGAGTTGACCGGCGACGATGCTGGTGATCACCATCGCGATCATCATCGGCATCGTCACCGAGCCGGAGCGGGTGGCGGACTGGCCCAACGCTCCCTGCACGAACAGCGGCACGAACGAGATCACCCCGAACATCGCCAGACCCGTGAGGAACATGCTCAGCATGCCGACCGACACCACCCGATTGCGAAACAGTTCGAGCGGTAGCACAGGCTCGGCCGCGCGCCGCTCGACAACGACGAACAGCCCGATCATCGCCAGCGCGAATCCCACCAACCCGAGTGTCACCGGCGCGGTGACACCGTAACGATGCTCGCCCACCCACACGGCCGCGAGCAGCAGCGGCACCGTCGCTAATACCAGCGCCACCGTGCCCATCACGTCGATGCTGCGCTTCACCCCGCTTCCCCGCAGGGCGGGCAGACCGAAGTACAGCGCCGGCAGCGCCAGCATGCCGATCGGGATGTTGACGTAGAACACCCACCGCCACGAAATGTTGTCGGTGAGGTAGCCGCCGATGAACGGGCCAAGGATACTCGCCAGTCCGAACACCGCCGAGAACAGTCCCTGGTACTTGCCGCGCTCCGACGGCGGAAACAGGTCGCCGATGATCGTGAACGAGTTGGCCATGATCATACCGGCGCCCACACCCTGGATGCCGCGAAAGATGATCAGTTGCAGCATCGTCTGTGATGCGCCGCTCAGCACCGAGGCGAGCATGAAGATCGCGATGCCGCCCATGAAGAACGGCTTACGCCCGTACATATCGCCCAGCTTGCCGACGATCGGCACCAAGGTGGTAGACGTGAGCATGTAGCTGGTGAAAAGCCAGCTATACAAGTTCAGGCCGCCCAGCTCCGCCACCACGCGCGGCGTCGCCGTGGCAACCACCGTCTGGTCCATTGCCGCGACGAACAGGCCGAGCATCACGCTGGCCATGATGATCGCCTTTTGCCGCCCACTTAACTCTGTCAGCATCGTTCACCTCAACCGTATACGGTTCAACTCTCTCACACCTTGACGTGAACGTCAATATACGATTGCCGACCGTGCCGTTAGTCCGCCGCCGCGCCCGCGGCCTCTTCCGCGCGCCGGCCCTCGACATCGAGTCGCGGCAGCAGCCGGTCGAGCCAGCGGGGCAGCCACCAGTTGGCGTCGCCGAGTAGCTCCATCGTCGCCGGCACGAGGATCAGGCGGACGACGGTGGCATCGACAAAGATCGCGGTGGCGAGGCCGATGCCGAACTCCTTGATCACCCGGTTCGGTCCAAGCACGAAGCTGAGAAAGACGACGACCATGATCGCCGCCGCGGCGGTGATCACACGGGCGGTGACGGCGAGTCC
>JBBQJF010000174.1:0-10376 GCA_038325665.1 Dehalococcoidia bacterium
CGACACCGAGGGCAGAGTCGTCTCGGTCGAGTTCGTCAATGCCAGCAACGGCATCCGGCTGGACGATGTGCCCGAGCGCGAGACCGTCGAACGTCTCATGCGCGAGGCCGGCATCCGGCTGGTGCCAGTGGTCATGCCCCCGGACGTGGCGGCGCAACTCGCCGAGGACGACGTTGCGGGCATCCGCGAGCGCGCGGGGTAGGAGTGGCGCGGCACGGGGAGAATTAGCGACCACGCAGGCGTGGGTCGAGTTCGTCCCGAATCGCGTCGCCGGCAAGATTGAAGCCGAGCACGGTCAGGGTGATGGCAACGCCGGAAAACAGCGCCTCCCACGGGTGCAGATCGAGCGCCACGCGACCCGAGTTGACCATTTTACCCCACGTCGTCTTGTCGGCCGGGCCGAGTCCGAGGAACGACAGGCCCGCCTCGGCGAGGATGTAGGCGCCGATGCCGATCGAGAACACGACGATGATCGGCGCGACCACGTTCGGTAACACATGTTGGACCATGATCCGCGCATCGGTGGCGCCGAAGGATCGCGCCGCCTCCACGAACGGCGCCTGCTTAATCGCGAGCACGGCCGAACGGATGATGCGCACAACCGTCGCCCATCCCAGCACGCCCAGCGCGGCGACCGTCAACCCCAAGGGCGGCTCCGATACCACCTGCACGATTAGCAATAGCAGCACCAAGCCAGGAAAAGCCTGGAGCGCATCGACGAAGCGCTGCACCAACAAGTCTGTCTTGCCGCCAAAGTAACCGGAGATCACGCCAATGGCTGTCCCGGCGAGTACGGCCACCAAGGAGGCGCCAATGCCGATGATCACCGCCAGCCGTGTGCCGACGATGATGCGCGCGTAGATATCGCGTCCGAACTGATCTGTCCCAAACCAATGGCGGCTGTTGGGCGCCTGATAACGCTCGACAATGGTGGGAGAGCTGAGATTGGGGTTCCGCGCGATGTCAAGCGGATTCGCGAGCGGGTCGAATTCCGCGTTATCCACCTCAAACGCCCGTGTATCGTTGTAGCGCTGCACCGCGGGCGCGATCAGCGCCAGCCCGATCACGAAAATTACTAAGAGCACCCCAGCCGCGCCGAGTTTGCGTTTGCGTGCGAATTTGCCGGTCGCGCGCATGACGCGGAAGGCTAGGCCGCGTTGCGGCAGACGCGAGCTGCCGGCTTCGGGAAGAGCTACGGTCTGCTGTTGCGCCATGAATCGGCCGTCCTAGCTGTAGCGGATACGGGGGTCGAGCGCGGCATACAGGATATCAACCAACAAGTTCACCGACACAATCACGAACGCGATCATCATGACGGTTCCCTGGAATGGGGGGAAGTCACGCATCTGAAGGCGCGAGAACAGGAACTGACCGACACCGGGAATGTTGAACATATTCTCAAGGATGATCTGACCGCCAATGATGTTCGAGATCGTCAGACCCATCACGGTGAGCACCGGCACCATCGCGTTCTTCAGGGCGTGTTGGAGGATAACACTGTTCCCCTTCAGCCCCTTGGCGCGGGCGGTGCGGATGTAATCCTGCCGCATGACTTCGAGCATCTGCGATCGCAGCAGGCGCATGATGCCGCCGCCGCCGGTGACGCCGCCGGCGAATGCGGGGATAATGTATAGCGCCGCCGCGGACTTCGGGTCGGTCCAGAAATGCGGCCGACCGATCAAATCAATCTTCCACAGGTTGAACTTCAGCACCAGCAGCGTGGCGATGACAGCCACGAAAAACACCGGCGTCGCCACCGACAAGATCGAAAATCCGCGCAGGACGTAGTCAACCCATGTGTCCTGCTTGACCGCGCTGATGATTCCGACCGGCACGCTGATGCTGAACGCCACCAGCGCGATTAGCGATCCCAGCTCCAACGTGTATGGTACCCGCTCGGCCAATTCGTCCCAGGTCGTTCGTCGGGTCGAATAGGAGCGGCCGAGGTCGCCGCTGGCAAGGTCGCCCATGAACGAGATGTACTGCCGCCAGATCGGTTTGTCCGTACCGAGCAATTTGCGCGCTTGATCGAGCGCCTCGGTCTGCGAGGCCAGCTCGAAATTGGACGCGACCTGTTGCAGGACGAAATCACCGGGCAGCGCTCGGATAGCGACAAACACGAGGGTTGCAACCAGCCACAAGACCAGAACATTGAGCAACAACCGCCGGATGATGTACTGTCCCATGCCGCCTCGGCTTTCGCATGCAACGATCGCGTCCTCGCCCCGCGCGGTCGCCGGCGGGGCGAGGACGCGATAATCGATAGTCCCGCGGTGCTCGCGACGGGCGCCAGCGGCGGTCGCACGGCAAGCATGCGCCGGCCGTCGCTCGCGCCCCCGCGGCTAGACCGTTGCCGGTGGCCTGCCGTTGTACGTGGCGTCCTTCGTGTTCAGCCGCGACAGCGGCGCGATCAAGTGGGTCGCCTCCAACGCGAAACCGGTCCCCGGCTTGCCCGCTGACGGCATCTCCTTGAGATAGTGACTGTAGTAATTCCATGCCGCCGAGCGGTTGATATAGTTATACAAGTACACGTTGCCGTAGCCGCCATTCTCAGTGAGGATGACACGTTGAATCTCACGAACCTTTTCGACCGCCTTCTGGCGATCGACGAGCGCGACGGCCTCATCCAGCAACGTATCGAGTTGCGGGTTGTTGATCTTCTGGAAGTTGGTACTGCCCTTCGAGTGGAAGTTGTTGCGCAGATCGGCGCGGGGATCGGGAGAATTGACGGCGGAGGTCCAGCCGAACCAGTTCGGGAAGTTGCCGTTGAACAGGTTGGGGATGATCTCCTCGTCGTAGTCGGTGGGCGTTGACTTGAATTGCGTCACCCCAAGGGCGTCGTTGAACATCTTCGCGATGATCTGGGAGGTGTCCGGCCAGCGCGCCGCCCAGGTGCGCGGAATCTTGATGTCCACATCGCCCAGCGCCGGACCGCCGCCGGCCGCCCACAATGCACGCGCCTCACGCCTCTCCAACTCGCGATCGGTGCGGAAGCCCTCAAGCTTGATCAGATCCGCTGGCGCGAGAGCATAGCCTTCCTGCAGCCAGGTGACAGGGCCGCTGACCTGTCCGAGGCCCTGGTGCAGGGTTTGGATTAGGCCGCGCCGGTCGATCGACATGTTCATCGCACGGACGAGGCGGTTGTCTTTGAACTGCTTCTGCGTGTTGAGATGGAGGTAGACCGTGTTGCCAACGCCGGTGAGAATCTCGTACATCTCACTCTTGTGCGCGTCTAGTACGGCCTTCGTGACACTCGCGTCGGCCGAACTCCAGATGTCGAGCTGCTTTTGCTCGAAGGCCGCGCGCTGGGCGTTCGGATCCTCAAACAAGATCGTCCAGATCTGCCCATCGGTGACCGGCTGGTCCTTGCGGAAGTAGTCCGGGTTTCGTTTGTAGATCACGTCTTTGCCGGCGCGGAACTGGGTTGCCATGTACGGGCCGGTGCCGATGATTGCCTCTTCATTAAGCGTGCGCTGGTCGCCCTCGTACTTCTCGACTGCCTCGCGATTCGGGATGGTGCTGAAGTACGCGGCAAGGCGGTCGAGGAACGAGCCGTTGGGGCTGGCGAGCGTCAACTTAACCGTATTCTTATCTGGCGTTTCGATCTTGGTGATGGACTTGTAAAACGAGCCGAACCGCATATCGATGTTGGTGGCGCCGTCTTTGCTCTTACCACCTGCCTGACGCTCGATATGCCACTTCACATCCTCGGCGACAAACTCGCGGCCGTTCGCAGGCGCGCGATTGTGCCACTTAACGCCCGGGCGCAGGGTGAAGGTGTAGGTGGCGGCGTCCGGCGCCTCCCATTTCTCGGCCAGATCACCCTCGATCTCGCCGGTATCCGGATTCTTGTACCAGATCATTTTGCTCTGGGTCTGGTTGAAGGTACGCGACGACGGGTCGCCGAAGGCGCGGTGAGGATCGACGGAATCGTAGACCTGGGCGCTGGTGGTGCGAAACACGCCACCGCGGGCATCGGCGGCCGGCACCGCGGTCGCCTGTCCGGCGGCAGTGCTGGTGCCCTGGCCGCTCGCCGGGGCTGTCGTCGCCTTCGTCTCTTCTTTCTTGTCGCCACCGCAGGCAGCGGCGAAGGCCGCGGCGCCGGTGAGTGTGATGCCGGCGCCGACAAACCGCCGTCGGTCCCAGGCGCCATGTGTGTAGCGTGACACGTCAGATCCTCGATTCACTCCTGATCCCTCCCCTGTCAGGGCGAGACGCCCTGTGCTCCTCGCCAATGAGATGGTACGCCCCCGGCTCATCCACGGTGCGAGGCGACGGCCAGCGCCGGTAACCGCGAGTCGGCGCCGTTTCGCGGCATACCGGCGTATAGGCCAGTATACGCATGGAACAACCCTGCTACAACTCCGTTACCCGTAACAATTCGCGCCTGTTGACGCCGTTACGATGCTGTGAGCGCTGTTAGTGCGGATCCGGAGGGCTATCGCGACAACGCCAAGCCCACACTACACGACGTGAACCGCCCACGGATCACATTGGTATGCGAGGCTACGCGAGCCGTCTACCGGCCCGACGGCCCGTGGAGCGAGGCGCCGGCATCACAATGAACGCGGGCACACGCGTAACCTCGGGCCGGCCGCGTCGCCCAGGGATACACTGCCTACTGGTCGGCGCCGGCGCATCGCCGATTGCCGCCTACCAACTCGGTGACGGGGCTGGATGCCCATGGCGTCATTGGTAGTACGACTCCGCGCTCTCCGCGGTTCACCCTACCGCGTGCGTGGGTCGAGTGCGTCGCGCAGGCCGTCGCCCAGAAAAGTGAACGACAGCATCGTGACCGCGATCGCGATCGCCGGGAACAGCACCGGCCACACCGTCGCCAAAATCAGGTTGTTGCCCTGCTGAATCATCACGCCCCAGCTCGGTGTCGGCGGCTTGATGCCGACGCCGATGTACGACAGCGCCGCCTCGGCAAAGATTGCCGCCGGGATCCCAAACGTAATGCCGACGATCACCGGGCTAAGCGTGTTCGGCAGCAGGTGCCGGAACACGATCCGCCAGTCGGAGGCGCCCAACGCCCGTGCGGCCGTCACGAACTCTCGCTCCTTGAGACTCAGCATCTGGCCGCGGATCAGCCGCGCCAGTCCGACCCAACTGGCGATCGCCACCGCGAAGAAGATCACGAACAGCCCACCGGCATAGCGGGCGATCTCGCGCTCACGCAGCACCGCCGACAGCAGGATGATCAGAAGCAGGTCAGGGAAGGCGTACACGATATCGGTGAAACGCATCATGACGTTATCGAGCAGCCGGCCGCCGAGCGCCGCGACGCCCCCGACCAGGGCGCCGATCACTAACACCACCATCTGGGTGAAAATGCCGACCGATAGCGAGATGCGCGAGCCATAGACGAGCCGTGAGAATGTGTCACGGCCGAGGATATCCGTGCCCATCAAGTGGTCGCGACTGGGGGGGAGAATGGTAGCCGACGCGTTCTGCTCGGTCGGGCCGTACGGGGCGATCAGCGGCGCGAAGATTGCGACAACCGCGAGAAACACGACGACGCATAGCCCGGAGATTGCGAGGCGGTTGTGCGACAGTCGCCGAAACGCGTCACCCCACAGCGAACGTTGCTTCGTCGCCAGCTCGCCGCTGGACAAGACGGCGATACCTTCTAAACGGCTGTGTGTTCCAGGAGTTGGCCGCCCACCTGCCATAGAGCTGCTCCGATGCGGGAAGGATCGTCAACAACACCGTCGCGCCGCTAATCACCCATGTCTCGTACCGCCGCCGCGAGCAATCGCCCGCGTTTCCTAGCTATAGCGAATCCGCGGATCGACAACGCCGTACAAGATATCGACGATCAAGTTCGCCAGGGCGACGACGAGGGCGTAGAACAGGGTCGTGCCCATGATCAAGCCATAGTCGCGGGCGAACACCGCGCCCACGAATGCGCGACCGATGCCGGGGATGGCGTAGAACTGCTCGATGATGAACGACCCGGTGACCAGTCCGGCGCTGAGCGGGCCGAGCAGCGTCAGCACCGGGATCATCGCGTTCTTGACGATGTGGCGTGTGACCACCACGCGCTCGCGGAGTCCCTTCGCCTTTGCCGTCCGCACGAAGTCCTGCTGCATCACTTCCAGCATACTGGCGCGGGTGATGCGTGCGATGAACGCCGCCGGCCCCGATCCGAGCGTAATCGTCGGCAGGATCGCCTGCTTCCACGACCCCCAGCCCAATACCGGCAAGATTCGCAGTTGCACGGCGAAGATTGACACCAGGATGATGCCGAGCACGAAAGTGGGCGTGCTCGCCCCTATCGTCGCGAAGAACAAGCTGACATAGTCGGCGGGCCGGTTCTTGCGGAGGGCGGCGACCACTCCAAGTGTGATCCCCAGCGTCACCGCGTACACGAACGCCAGCGCGCCCAGCACGGCGGACACTCGCAGCCCCTGCTCGATGATCGACGTCACAGACCGGCCCTGGAACTGGAGTGAGACGCCGAGGTCGCCGCGCAGCAGGTTACCGAGGAAACGCGCGAATTGCTGCGCCAGCGGCTTATCCAGACCATACTTTTGGCGGAGGTTCTCGGCTGTCTGGGGTGACCGTGAGACCTCTTGGTCGAAGGGGCCGCCGGGCACGGCGTGCATCAGCAGGAACGTCACGAGAGCAACGGCCAGCATGACCGGAACCAACCATAGGATGCGTCGCAACACATAGCCGAACACGAATGAGCCTTTATGCGAGGGAAGGGAGGAGGAGACCACCGGCCGGTGGTCTCCTCCTTGGTTTGGCGGGTATAGGCGCCGGCTACTTCTGGATGAAAATCTCGCTCCACCACCGAGAGGCGTTAAACGGCGCCTCAAAGTAGTTCTTGACGTACGGCTTCTGTGCGCTGTTGATTTCGTTGAAGAACAAGAAGGCGTGCGGTGAATCGTCCACGAGGATCTTATGCGCGTCCTTGAGCAGGTCGAGGGCCTTCTTGGTGTCGGTCTCGGCCTGGGCGCGGTCGATCAAGGTGTCGAACTCTTTGTTGCTGTAGAACGCCTTGTTGTTGCCAGCGTCCGTCTTGAAGTTGGGCGCGAGGAAGTTCTCCGGGTCGGGGTAGTCCGCGCCCCACCCGAAGAAGGCGAAGCCAAAATCTTTTGCCTTGACACGCGCCTGGAAGGTCTTGGAATCCACCGGGTCAAGATCGACATTCACGCCGAGATTCTTCTGCCACTGATCCTTGAGGAACTCGGCCATCGGCGGATTGTTACCCGAGTTCGTGTAGACAAACACGATACGCGGCAGACCCTGGCCGTTGGCGAAACCCGCCTCGGACAGGAGCTGCTTCGCCTTGGCAGCATCGATCTTGTACTGCTTGCCCAGTTCGGCGTCATAGCCGGGCATACCGAGCGGGAGCCATGAAGTGGCCGGCTTGTTAATGCCCTGCAACGGGCCGTTGATCAGTGCGTCGCGGTCGATCGCCGTGGCGAATGCCTGTCGCACCTTCTTGTTGTCGAACGGCGCCTTACCATTGTTCATCTGCGCGGCGAACGTCGACAGCCGCGGTGAGCGAATGTTTTCCTTCTTGAGGTTCGGGTCGTTGGCGACCACTTTAGTCAGCTCGGACGGTACGCTCACACGGTCGATTTCACCCGCGATATAGGCATTATAAGCCTGGTTGCGATCTTCGATCATTTTGAGGACGATTGTCTCCAGCTTTGCCTTGTCCGGTCCGCTATAGCGCTCATTGCGCGCGAGGACGATTTGGTCCTTGTGCTTCCATTCCTTGATGACAAAGGGACCGTTACCGATCAGCGATTCCGCTTCGGCGCCGAACTTGTCCCCATACTTGGTGACAATGTCCTCGCGCAGCGGATACGCGCCCCACAGGGCGAGGTACTGGAGAAACACGCGGTTGGGCTTAGCAAGCTCAATGACGATTGTTTGGTCGTCCGGCGTCTGGATGCCCATGGCGTCCTGCGCCGCCTTGATGGCGGCATCGCCCGGCTTGAGCGCGTGCAGCGCATTTCCGCCTTTGATCTCGGCGAAGAAGTCGGCGTAATCACCGGCGGTGCCCGGCGTCACCGAGCGCTTGATCGCGAAGGCGATATTCTTCGAGGTCACCGGCTGACCATCGCTGAACACCTGAGCCGGCTTCATCTTGATCGTGTACTTGGCGCCATCCGCCGAGATACCGCCGTTCTCGCGCGTGGGTATCTGGGCGGCAAGGTCTGCCGCCAGATTCAATTGCTTATCGAAAGTGAACAGCCCGCGCCACAGCGTGTTGATTACCGTGATTTCGGAGTCGAATGACGCCTTGCTCGGGTCGAGCGTATCAGGTTCGCCGCCGAGGTTAATACGGAACTCTTGCTTTCCGCTGGGCTGACCGGTCGTCTGTTGGCCGCCGGTGGTAGTCGCGGCGCCCGCCTGTTGCGTGGCCGCGCCTCCGGTGGTGGATGAACTCGATGTGTCCTTGTCGCCACCACCACACGCGACGGCGACCACCATCGCCAGGGCGAGGATCGTGGAGAATAGTCCGATTCCGCGACTGGGTTTCATCTTTATGTCCCTCCTCGTGCGTCTCCGGCGGGCGCGCCCTTATCCGTCGCGCCGCCGCGGCCACACCGCGCGACCTCTATCGTCCTCGGCAACGCCCCCGAGCCAGGGACGACCACGCGAACCGCGGTTATGGTGCGCCAGTGCCTCCGTGTGTCACCAGTCAGGCCGCTCGCACGCCGGCGGCGGCACACGGCCCCCGGCTCTCGACCATGCCACCAACCCGAACACTCACGACTATCGTACTTCCTTACGTCACCGTGAGGGAGCGTTGCTGGCTTTTTTCGCGCGGGACTCAGCCAATCGTGTTCACGCCACGTCGCGTGGCGTCTCAATCCCATGATCGCGTCCGGTTACGTTGTCGTGTCTGCCTCGGGCAGAACCAGGCCACCTGTTTGGTCTCAAAGGGTTGTGCCCGCATCCCCACGGAGGTGGAGCCGAACGACCCACCGGGTCGGCCCTACAGCAGGACTGGGGCCGCGCGCCCGTGGGGGCGACCCGGTGGGTCGTCCTCTGCCACGGAGTAAACCCACTGCTGGTCTGTAGAGACGCTAGCCATCGGTGTGTGCGAGTGCGGCAAGCAGCCGGCTGTTCCGCGCGTGGGGCAGGAAGCGCTCGAACTCCAGGAAATAGCCCTCGGGGTCCTCCGCGACGAAGCCTCGGGTGGGATGGCGGGCGGCATCGCGCAAGGGATGCCGGATTGTCACGCCCTGCTCCACGAGATGGGCGTACCATTCGTCAACCTGCTCGGTGACAAAGGAGAGCGTCACCGCCTTAGCCTCGGTCGCGCGGTGCAGACCCTCGGCCTCATCCACCAGCCCCACGAACGACGACGGCGATACCTGATAGATCCGGCAGAACCCCTGATCCACCACCAGCGTGAGTCCCAGCACATCCTCGTAGAACTGCCGCGCGCGATCGAGGTCACGATAGTAGAGGAACGTGATGTTTGCCTGAACGCCGCGTGGTAGCTTGGCCGGAGCCATCGGTCTGCCTCTCATACTCGTCGCCCACGCCACGGGGTTGGTGCAGCCCACCGGCTCGCCATCGGAGCAGTACACGGCGCCCGACCCCTGCACCGCGCATTCGATGACCCGTCACCGGTGTATGCCCCGACCACGGTCGACGCGGCCGCGGCGTCGACAGGGCCTTCCATGGTCTCCCTCGGGGCGACCCCGTGGGGCGCGTGGCTCCCATACCAGGCGAACGCGGGGGCGACGCATGAAACCGTGAAGGGTCGCCTCATCCCGTGTTAGTACCGTTCCCAGTGAGCGAATTCACCGGCCGGCTTGCGCCCGGGCGCGGGCGCTTGGGTCCGAGCCTTGCGCGCCTCATGGTCGGTGTGACCGATCGTGACCACGGTCCATATCCGCCGCTCGGGTGGAATACCGAGGGACTTCTTCACCACCTCGGGACCCTCCCCCTTGAGCGTGCTGATGTTGGAACCCAGGCCGTGCGCCTTGGCGGCGAGCAACAGTCGCTCGACCAGCCGCCCGTCGTCAAACACTTCGATATCGTGGCGGTCCGGGTCGCCCGGCGTCACGATCAGCAGCGCGACCGCGGCCCCCGCCGCCGCGCGGACGCCGTGATCGGTGATCGTCTGCAATATCTCCTTGTCGCGGACGATCACGACCTCGACCGGCTGCCGGTTGCTCGCGCTGCCCGACCACCGCCCGACTTCCAGAATGTCGCGCACCACTTCATCCGGCACCGGCTCGGGCGTGTACTCGCGCACCGCCCGCAGTCCGCGCAGGAACGTGATCTGCTCCGCTGTCTGCTGACCCATGATGAGCAACCTCCCCGTCTGAGTGATTCAGATTCTACGCGGGCGACGCGGTGGTGGCGATGAGGTCGATGTTCGTCCGCGCGAC
>JBBQJF010000175.1:0-10336 GCA_038325665.1 Dehalococcoidia bacterium
CCGGCGCGAAGCCGTGTTGAGCAGCCGCATCGAGGGCACACGCACCGAGGTACGCGATGTCCTTCTGGCGCAGGCGTCGAGCGACGTTCTCGACGAGGACAGCGACCTATTCGAGGTGATCAACTATCTGCGCGCATTGGAGCAGGGGCGGAAGTGGGCGACTGATGGACGGCCGCTTAACCTTCATCTGATCCGGGGACTCCACGCGGGGTTGATGCGTGGGGTACGAGGACAGAACAAACACCCCGGCGCCGTCCGTGAGTCACAGGTGTATATTGGCGACCGTGCACTTGGGTTGGGCGTCGCACGATTCGTCCCGCCCCCACCGGAGCAGGTTCTTCCGCTCATGGGTGACCTCGCCGAGTTCATCAATGGGCCGGCGATATACGGTAGACTGATAGATTGTGCGCTCGTCCATTATCAATTTGAGGCGATTCATCCCTTTGAGGACGGCAACGGCCGGCTTGGACGGTTGCTCATCCCGCTCGTCTTACTGGCAATGGGCGTGCTCGACCGGCCGGTGCTCTATCTGAGTTCGTACTTCGAGGAACATCGTGCCACGTACATCGAGCTGCTCCGGTATGTCAGCACGAAAGGTGCATGGGACGAGTGGGTACTCTTCTTCCTCGATGCGCTCAAGAGCCAAGCGGAAGACTCGCTCGCACGGGTTCAGCGTATCCTTGAATTGCATTCTCGATACCGAGAGTTAGTACGCGCTGTCTCGTCGAAGGCCGCACGACCCGCGATAGAGCTGATCATGGACAGCGTCTATGTAACCACCAGCCGGCTGGCTGGCTTCGCCGCAACCAGCTTTCACACCGCGCGAGCGGCGATCGACGGACTTGTCGAGCTTGGTATCCTCGTTCCCTACGGGCGGATACGAGGAAGCCAGGTTTGGGAGGCCCGCGAACTGCTGCTCACCGTCTACCAAGACTGAGCCTCGTGGCCGATTACCGCCACACCGCGCGCACCACCCGGCGGAAGTTGCCGTTGCAGATGCGCTCGATGCGGTCGTCGCTCCAGCCACGGGACTGGAAGGCGCGCAACAGCACCGGCAGGTGGGCGCTGTCCGTCAGCTCGCGCGGCACGTCGGTGCGGTCGTAGTCGGAGCCGATCGCGACGTGGCGATCGCCCACCTCCCGATGTAAGATGCGAGACATGGATACGCTGGAACGCTCGCCAGACATTCTGACGCCGGAGCAAGCCGCCGGCTACCTTCAGGTCGATCGCCGGACGGTGTATCGGTACATCCGCGAGGGCAGATTGATAGCATCACGCCTCGGTCGGGTCTACCGCATTCCGAGGCACAACCTCGATCTGCTGCTCTGGAGCAGTCGGACCCGCCCGGATATCTCCCTTCGCGATTACACCGAGGCCGAGGTCGCGGAGTTCTTGCGCCTCGATCACCTCGACGATACAGCCAAATTGGTGGCTGATCGCTTCACGACCGCCACGACGTCGAAGGCCACATGAGCATCGACCCGGCCACGATGCTCTTTTTCGACGCATCGTGCCTAATCGCCGCGGCCGGCTCTCCCTCGGGCGGATCTAGTTTCTTACTGTCAGTATGCGGTCGGGATCTTCTCACGGGATCTGCCTCACAACCCGTGCTAATTGAGGCCGAGCGAAACACCGTCAATAAGCTCGGCGCTGAAGCGTTGGAGCGGTACTACCAGCTCTTGCGCGTTACTCGGCTTCAGATTGTGGCGGTGCCCCCTCGCGAGGCGCGTGAGCGGGACGAATGGCGAATCAACGAGAAAGACCACCACGTTGTGGCGGCGGCGCACGCTGCGGACGTCCAGTTCCTGATCACGCTTGATCGGGGCTTGACCCGGGAGGTGAACAGCATCGGACTCCCATTCAGGGCGCTCACGCCGGCGGAGTTCATCACTGACGTACTGCCCAACCACCGCGACTATCCCTCGATCCGAGGCTGACCCTACCGCCACACCGCGCGCACCACCCGGCGGAAGTTGCCGTTGCAGATGCGCTCGATGCGGTCGTCGCTCCAGCCACGGGACTGGAAGGCGCGCAGCAGCACGGGCAGGTGGGCGCTGTCCGTCAGCTCGCGCGGCACGTCGGTGCCGTCGTAGTCGGAGCCGATCGCGACGTGGCGGTCGCCCACTAGATTGATGATGTGTTCGAAGTGGGAGACGACCAAATCGAGCGGCGTGTCGTCGCCGCGGCCGGTGTCGGGACGCAGAAAGGAGTTGGCGAAGTTGATGCCGATCGCCCCGTCCTTCTCGGCGATGGCGCGGATTTGGTCGTCGTCGAGGTTACGGACGTGCGGCGAGATCGCCTTGACGCTCGAATGCGTGGCGACGAACGGCTTATCCGTCAGGCGGTGCAAATCCCAAAAGCCGGCCGGGTTGAGGTGCGAGACATCGAGCAGGATGCCGAGCCGGTTGCACTCCGCGACCAACGCGAAGCCGGCGTCGGTCAGCCCACCCATCGGCGGCGGGTCGCGGAACATCACGCCGTAGCCGAAGATCGTCGGCCGGCTCCACACCAGGCCAAGCGAGCGCAGCCCCGCCTCGTAGAACACCCGCAACTCCTTCAGCGAGTAGGAGATCGGGTCGGCGCCCTCGAAGTGGATGATACCCGCGAATGCGCCCTCATCCAGCGCCTTGTCCAGCTCCGCGCTGGTACGCACGGTCCGCACCGCCCCCTCCGACCGCGTGCCCGCGCTCCCTGGCTTAGAGGTCACGGGGGACGCGCCGCCGGCGCGGGGGGCCGGCGGTGGATCACCGATCCCAGCTCCAGCGGTCGCGGGGGCAGCGCCCGCGTGGTCGAGGGCGAGGGGCGTATCACCGGCCCCAATTTCAACAGAGCGGTCGCAAATACGCAGCCAGTCGTTGAGCTCCTGCATCGCGTAGCCGGCGGCGTTCTGCTCGGCCCGCCCGTCTGACAGCCAGATCGAGACGAACGTGCCGCCGAGGCAGCCGCGTTGGGCGCGAGGCAGATCGACATGGCCGCGCTCGCTCTCGGTGAGAAAGTCGCGATCCTGATTGGGGATAGCGGTGATGAAGTCCTCGTGCCCATCGAGCACGGGCGGGAACTCACGGTTTATCATCCGGCGACTTTCACCCCCATTTCGTCCGATTGTAGCCGTTCCCCTATGCAGGAGCGCTCCGCGGCGATCCACCTCTCCCCCAGCCCCTCCCCCCCGGCAGGCCGGGGCGGGGCCGCGAGGGGAGCCACCTCTCCCCCAGCCCCTCCCCTGCAAGGGGAGGGGAGCGAGCGCCACCCCGTCGATGGGATGACCATCTCATCGTCACCCCCTTCCCGTGCAGGGAAGGGGGCCGGGGGGTTAGGTGACACCCCCTTCCCGTGCAGCCTGTCCCGGCGTGCCGGGGGGAAGGGGGCCGGGGGGTAGGCCGGCCGCGGAGGAAGGTATCGTCGAAGCTCCGCCTATGGCCGGGAATGGTATATAACAGCCGCGGCGTCTACACGGCACATGCGGGTTTGGGCCAACACTTGTAAAGCGAGGGAAGGACATGACAAAGGGTCGAGTCGTTGTCGTCAAGGAATATCGTAAGCCGTTCGAGATCGAGGAGTACGAAGTTCCGGATCCCGAGGCAGGCGGGCTGATCCTCAAGATCACGCAGGCGGGCGTGTGTGGTTCCGACCTGCATACCTGGCGGGGCGACCAGGACGCCGTGCCCCTGCCGCCGGGCGGACGTGTGATGGGACACGAGGGCACCGGCGTGGTCTACCGGCTCGGGAAAGGCATCACGACCGACTCACTGGGCAAGCCGATCCGGGAAGGCGACCGGCTGATGTATTCCGCCATCCGCCCCTGCATGCGCTGCTACCAGTGCCTCGGCGGCAACGTGAACTGGTGCCCAAACTCCCGCTACGGCGGCAGCGCCGGTGAATATCCCTACTTCACCGGCACCTACGCCGACTACTACTACATCCCCGCCAACCACCCGGTATTCCGGGTGCCGGATGAGCTGCCCGACTCGGTGCTCGGGTGGGTCAACTGCGCCATGGGCACGGTGACAGAGGGACTGCTGCGCGCCGGATGCAAAGAAGGCGACTACGTCGTGATCCAGGGCGCGGGCGGCCTCGGCCTGAACGCGACCGCGATGGCAAAAGACATGGGCGCGCACAAGGTGATCGTGATGGACCGGCTCGACCACCGGCTGACGCTCGCGGAGGAGTTCGGGGCCGACCACACGATCAATGTCGAGGAGTTCAACACGCCCGCTACCCGCCGCGCGCAGATCATGGACCTCACCGAGGGCCGGGGCGCTGATGTCGTGATGGAGCTTGTCGGCCGTCCCGAGTTGCTTGCCGAGGGCATTGAACTGCTGGCCAATGGCGGAACGTTCGTCGAGATCGGCAATATCTCCCGCGATCGTACCGTCACATTTGACCCATTGATGCTGCTGCGCGGCAAGAAGATCATGGGATCGCTGATGTACCGTCCCCAACTGCTGCCGCTGATGATGGAAACGATCATCAAGAAGCAGGGAAAGGTGCCCTACGAGAGCATCGTCTCCCATACGTATCCACTCGCGGACGTGAACCGCGCGTTCGAGGAATCGGAGTGGAATGACCGCCAGACCGGTGTGAGTCGGGCAATGCTCGTGCCATGATCGACGCACGCGACAGTTAGCGTTCAGCCGTCAGCCGTCAGTTGTCCGCGCCGGGGGCGCGGGCGGCTGCCCGGCCCAAGGCGCCTCATTCCAGCCATGAACGGTCGGGGCGCTGACGGCTGACCGCGTCTCCACGACGCGTTTAGCGCCCCGCTCCCATGCCGCGTCGCCAGTACACGAAAGCGTCTACGATAGTTGTGATCGCACCCTACTTGATACGAGGAGGGGAAACACTTGTCCACATCGAATCAGTCAGCCATCGCCCCACGCGATGATCCCCACGGCAGCTTTGACGCCGTGATCATCGGCGCCGGATTCGCGGGCTTGTACATGCTGCACCGGCTGCGCGGGCTTGGCTTCTCGGCGCGTGTCATCGAAGCCGGCGCGGGTGTCGGCGGTACGTGGTACTGGAATCGCTATCCCGGCGCGCGCTGCGACGTGGAGAGCCTCGACTATCAGTACTCGTTCTCGGACGAGCTGCAGCGCGAGTGGAACTGGACCGAGCGGTACGCCACCCAGCCCGAGATCCTCAAGTACGCCAACCACGTCGCCGAGCGGTTCGACCTCCCGCGCGACATTCAGTTCGAGACGCGTGTCACGTCCGCTATCTACGATGAAGGGATGAACCGCTGGGAGGTCGGCACGGATCGCGGTGACCGGCTGTCCGCGCGATTCTGCATCATGGCGACCGGCTGCCTCTCGGCATCGAGGCTTCCCGACATCCCGGGCGTCGATTCGTTCGCGGGCGCCTGGTACCACACCGGCCGGTGGCCGCACGAGGGCGTGGACTTCACCGGCCAGCGAGTGGGAGTGATCGGCACCGGCTCGTCCGGCATCCAGTCGATCCCGATGATCGCCAAACAGGCGGCGCACCTCCATGTGTTCCAGCGGACACCGAACTTCAGCCTGCCGGCACATAACGACGGCCTCACGCCCGAGAAGGTGCAACGGTACAAAGAGAACTTCGCCGAGATAAAGCGCATGGCACGCGCCTCGGCGACCGGTATCCCGATCACGGTCAGCGACCAGTCTGCCTTGCAGGCGTCGCCCGATGAGCGTGTCCGCGCGTTTGAAAGCGGCTGGCAGCAGGGCGGCTTCCACTTGCTCCAGGCGTACATGGATCTGCTTGGCAGCGTCGAGGCCAATGACACCGTGGCGGAGTTCGTCCGTTCGAAGATCCGGGAGGCGGTGACGGATCCGGTGGTCGCGGAGACACTGGCGCCCAGGGACCACCCGCTCGGGACCAAGCGTATCTGCATCGACACGGACTACTACGACACGTATAACCGCGAGAACGTGACACTGGTCGATATCCGCGAGGCGCCGATCACCGCGATCACGCCGACCGGCATCCGGACAGTAAACGGCGAATACGAACTGGACAGCATCGTCTTCGCGACGGGCTTCGACGCGATGACCGGCGCGATGCTGAGCATCGATATCCGCGGCAGGAACGGGGCAACGCTGACTCAGAAGTGGGCGGATGGTCCGCGCACCTACCTCGGCTTACAGGTGGCCGGCTTTCCCAATCTCTTCACGATCACCGGACCGGGCAGTCCATCGGTTCTCAGCAACATGATCGTGTCGATCGAGCAACATGTGGACTGGATCGCGGAGTGCATGAACGACCTGCGCCAGCTCGGCATCGGTTGCATCGAGGCAACGGTCGAGGCGGAAGATGCGTGGGTCGCGCATGTCAACGAGGTGGCCGACCGCACCTTGTATCCCAAGGCGAACTCGTGGTATCTCGGCGCGAACATCCCCGGCAAGCCGCGCGTCTTCATGCCCTACGTCGGCGGCGTCGGCGCCTACGCGACGAAGTGCCAAGAGATCGTCGCGAACGGCTACGAGGGGTTCACCCTGAGCGCGCGGGAGGGCGCGCCGGCAACCGCGTGACGTGGGGAACGACGCGACCAGGAGGGGTGGCTCGAACACGGGCTGCCCCTCGCGACTGGATGGGTAGGTAGCGATCCAGAGGCGACCATGGCACATTCGGCGCCCCGCGGCCAAAACCCGCTGGCCGTCCTCGGCAACACACAGTACCGGCTGCTCTTCGTCGGAACGACGCTGAGCATGCTCGCCTTCGGCATGATGCAGGTCGTCCAAGGTGTCGTCGCCTTCAACCTCACCGGGAAAAACAGCGGCGTCGGGTTCGTGTTTCTCGGGCAGGGCATCTCGATGCTCCTTCTCAGCCCGCTCGGCGGCACACTGTCCGACAGGATATCCAAGAAACGCCTGCTCACCACGGTACAGTTCATAATCGGCGTCATGTTCGCGGCGATCGCGGTGCTGATCGCGACCGGCTGGATCACGATCTATTTCCTCGCGGGCGTCTCGCTCGTGCTCGGCTGTATGTACTCGATCATGGGACCCACCCGTCAGGCATGGGTTGGTGATCTGCTCGACGGCCCGGACCTTGCCAGCGGTGTCGCCCTCCAGCAACTGATGATGAACACGACCCGCATTATCGGGCCATTGCTCGCGGGGGCGCTGATCGCCGCCGATCAGATCGGCGCGGCCGGCGCGTATGTCGTGATGGCCGGCCTGTTCGCTGCCGTCGTGCTGGTGCTCGCCGTGATGGCGCCGACACCACCACGTCCGCGGCCGAACCGCACGTCGGTCAGGACAGACATCACCGAGGGGTTCGCGTACATCTGGCGCTCGCCCGATGTGCGGCTGCTCACGCTGGTGTTCGTGGCGGTGGTGCTCAGCGGCTTCTCCTATCAGACGATCATGCCGGGCTATGTCGAGAACAGCCTCGGCCACCCCGCGAGCCACCTTGGGCTGCTGTTCGGGGCGGCGGCCGTGGGCGGTATCGTTGTCACGCTCGTGCTGGCGGCCCGGCGTGTTCGCAACCCGACAGCGGTCATGCTCGCTTTCGGCGGCGCGCTGGCGGTGTCACTGGCTCTGCTGGCAGTCGCTCCTGATTTCGCGATCGCACTGGTCGTCGCGGCGATGGTTGGGGCGTCATCGAGCGGCTTCCAGATGTTGAACAACGTGAATCTGATGCAGCGGACGGACTCCGCTTACTTCGGCCGTGTGATGGCAGTGACAATGATGGCGTTTGGGTTCAATGCGGTCGTTGCCTATCCAATCGGCGAGATCGCGGACCGCGCCGGCGAGCGCGCCACGCTGATCGGACTGGCGTGCGTGTGCCTGGCGGCCGTGGCGGTCGGCGTCACGGCGATGCGCGCCGCCCCGAAGCGCGGGCCGGCGCGGTCCGCGACCCAGGAGCCTGGCGCGGAATCAGACCACTCCATGGGGCATCCCGCGGCCGAGGGCGACGCGGCCGGTCGCCCCCACGAAAGAACGCCGGTAACGCCTCGGTAGGGCTGGCCCGCCACATCTTCCGGTTGCGCGCGGAACCGAAGCCGTCGCGGCGTCAGTCCGCGACGCGCTCATCGCGAGATGCGGCCATGGCGTTCGACGGCCGTGGCAGGCTGATCGTGAAGACGCTGCCGCAACCGGGAGTCGAGGCGACCGCTAACGTCCCCCCGTGTGCCCGCACGATCTCATTGGCGACGTGCAGACCCAACCCCAGCCCGGAGACGCCTTTGTCGATATTGCCCGCCCGATAGAAGCGCTCGAACAGCCGCTCCTGGTCGTCGAGCGGGATGCCGATCCCGTGATCCCGCACCGCGATCGCGACCGTATCGTCGGTCGCGCTCAGACAGACCTCGACCGGCCGGTTTGGCGGCGAATACTTGCGCGCATTCTCCAGCAGGTTGACCAGCACCTGTTCCAACCGTCCGGCGTCGGCATCGAGTACCGGCCGCGCCGTGGGAAGAGAGCAATAAATGGCGCGTCCCGGGTCGGCGGCGCGCTCCATCTCCACCACGCGTTGCACCAGCGGCGCGATCGCGACTGGCTCGGTCTCGAGTTCCAAGCGGCCGGTCGCGATCCGTGAGACATCGAGCAGGGCCGACACCAGTTCATTGAGGCGCTCCGCCTGCACGTCGCCCCACGCCAGCAGTTGGTCCAACTCCTCCGGCGCGGCGCCGCGCCGCAACCGATTGCGCGCCAATTCCATGTACGACTTCAGCGCGGTCAACGGTGTACGCAACTCGTGGGAGGCTACGGAGAGAAATTGATCGCGGGCGGCGAGGGCCGACTCACGATCACGCAACGCGTCCCGCGCCTGCGCGTACAGGCGCGCCGTATCGACGGCCAGCGCCGCCCGCCGCGCGAGTTCCTGGGCGAGCGCCAGATCAGCCAGTCCGTAGCGCCGCCCGGGCCGCGACCACGCGATCGCGATCACGCCGAGCGTCTGCCCCCGCGCGATCAGCGGCACAACCATGTAGGATGCGATCAGCGTCGCCAGCGTGCGCGCCTGCTCCTCGTCCTGGGCGAAGCCGGCAAACAAGGCATCCGACACCTCGGGAAAGAAGAGCGGTTCACCCGTGCGCAACACCCGCGCCACCGGATGCGGCCCCCGCGGGTCGAACGGATACCGACGCCGCAACTGCTGCAACAGGGCTTCTTGCTCCTGATTCACCGCGGCCAACGCCGTCCGTGTGACCTGCCCGCCGTCCTCCGCCATGTGGACGGTACACCAGTCTCCAAGCTCGGGCACTGTCAGACGGGCAACTTGGGCGAGCGTCGTCTGATAATCCAGCGTCGCGGCGAGCACCGTGCTGGCCTCGCCCAAGAACAACAGCCGCCGCTGGGCCGCCTCGCGCTCGGCAAACCGCGTCTGCACCTCGGCCGCCATCGTCGTCAACGCCTCGGCGAGGGTTTGGACCTCGACCGGACCGGCGACGGGCGCCAACGTCCCGACCTCGCCGCGACCAAATGCCCGCGCATGCGTCGCGAGGCGTACCAGCGGGCTGGACAGCACGCGGCTAAGGATCAGCGCCACCACGAAGGATGACGCGGCAACCACGCCCAGGGCCAGCATCTGCTGGCGATACAGGGTCTGCAGAGGACGCTCGACCGTGGCAGCCGAGCGGGAGACACCCACGGCCCAGCCGGACTCTGGCACGGGCGCCACGGCGCCGATTCTGTCCGGCCCATCGACCGCCAAGACTCCACGCCGCGCCATGATCGTCTGTCCCGCCAGCGCCGCCTGCACCTCGGGCAGCGTGCTGTGTTCACGCTGCTCCCAGGGCAGATCGGGACGGGCGCTACTGTAGATCAAGCGGCCTTGCTGATCGAAAAGGCTGAGCACCGCGTCATCGGGCAGGGATTGAGGAAGAATCTCGGCCAGCCGCGCCGGATAGAACACGACGGCCAGCATCCCGCGCAAGGCGCCGTCCGGCGACCGTACGGTGCGCGCCATGACAATCGTCGGTTCGCCGGTGAGGGCACTCTGCAGCAGGTCGCTCAGCACCAGTTCTTCCCCACTGAGCAGGGCGCGGGTGTAGGGCCGGTCGCCGAAGTCCCGTCCGAGGCTCTCATCGAGCGTGGCGGCGACCGCCAGCCCTGCCGGGTCCATGAGAAAGATGTTGCGCACGAATGGATAGCGCGGTCCGACCGAGGCCAGATACGGGCGAACAGTGGCGTCATTCAAGACACCCACTTGTGCGCCCAGCGCACCGCTCATTGCCAGCGTGGTGCCGTCTAGGCCGCGCAGCAGCCCCTGCACGACGGCGGCGGCGGTCTGGCTCAGTTGCACCGCCTCGACCAGTGACCTGTCTCGGTCACTCTCAAGCGAGCGCCGGTACGACCAGGCCGAGAACAACACGAGCGGCAGGATCAACGCGACAAAGGCCAAAAGCAGCCATGCCCACGTC
>JBBQJF010000176.1:0-10120 GCA_038325665.1 Dehalococcoidia bacterium
GGCCGCCGTGGTCTCCGAGGACAGCGTGGACCCCATGAAGACGCCGTTGGACCAGCTGCGGGACTGGGTCACCAGCGGGACGGTGGTCTTGCGGCGGCCTCCGAACAGGATCGCGGACAACTCGACGCCGTCCGGGCTGAAGTATTCCTCCGCCAGCATGTCGATCTGGGAGATCGGCGTGCAGAAGCGGGAGTTCGGGTGGGCTGCCGGCTTGTCCGAGTCGGGCGTCCACGAGTTGCCCTGCCAGTCGGTCAGGTGCGCCGGAGTCTCCTCCGTCATCCCTTCCCACCAGACCCCGCCGTCGTCCGTCAGGGCGACGTTGGTAAAGATGCTGTGGCCCTTGGCAATGGCGCGCATGGCGTTAGGGTTGGTGCCCCAGCCGGTGCCCGGGGCCACACCGAACAGGCCGGCTTCGGGGTTGGTGGCGCGCAGTTCGCCTTCCTTGCCGATCCGCATCCAGGTGATGTCGTCGCCGAGGGTTTCGACCTTCCAGCCCTCGATGGTCGGATCCAGCAGGGCGAGGTTGGTTTTGCCGCAGGCCGACGGGAAGGCAGCAGAGAGCTACGCCTGCCCGCGCCGCGTCTGGGCGAACACGGGCCGGCCATTCTCGCGGAGCTTGGCATCGCGCCCGATGTCGTGAGCCGGTACGCGGAGGAGGGCGTGTTGGTGATGTCGTGACGTACGGCCGCCGGTGTATCTCGCGATTTCGGCGCCGGGGCTGGCGGCTGCTGGGTGATAGTCGTACGCCGTTTGCCCCCCAAATTTGGTAGCCTGGGTACATGGGCAGGGTCGCGGCGGGCGCCGTGGTCCCCTACCCCGTGGCAGATGGCAGCCGGATCGCGTGGTTCGTGGGAGCGCGTGGCTGTTCACCCGAGATACTGCTTGTGTCCCTCCCCGCTCGTCGCATGATCATCGCGCTGGCGCTGGCGTCGTTTGCCATCCTCGCCGCTGCCTGTGAGCGGAACGACGCGCCCCGCCCACCCGTGGACGCGGCGCCGCTGTATGTTGCGATCGGCGCATCCGATAGTGTCGGCACGGGATCGCGGAACCCCGCGGCGGACGGCTGGGTATCGCGACTGCATGCAAAGATGGCGTCCGAAACACGACTGGCAAACCTTGGCATCGGCGGCCTTCAACTGCGGCAGGCACTCGACCAGTCACTACCGGTGGCCGTTGATCTTCAGCCGAGCGTGGTCACGCTCTGGATGGGAGTGAACGACTTCGCCGCCGGTGTGGTCATCGACGACTACCAAACCGACCTCAACATCGTGCTCACAACGCTGGCACGCGACACGCGTGCACGGGTGTACGTCGCGAACTTGCCCGATCTGACACTGCTCCCGGCCTTCCGCGAGCGGCCGCGCGACGCACTGCGCGCGGATGTACAGCGCTGGAATGAGGTGATCGCGGAGGCGGTCGCGACTCACGGCGCCGTCCTCGTGGATCTACACGGCGGGTGGTCGGAACTGCGCGAGCGACCCGACCTGATCAGTCGCGATGGCCTGCACCCCAGCACCCGCGGCCATCAGCGCCTCGCCGACCTGTTCTGGCAGGCAATGCAGGGGGCGTGATCATCGCGGCAGCGACTCGGGACCGCCACGACGCGGAGAACGCGGAGACCCCCGCGAAGAGGTGCAAGAAGGGGCGTCTTGGTACGCTCCGCGTGTTCTCCGCGTGCTGGCGGTTCAATTTCGTGGGGTGTGATGGATCAACTCTTCGGTGTTCCGACATTTCTTCTGGCGTACGCGGCGGCATCGGCGCTGTTGACGGTGGTGGCCGCGCTCACGCTGCTCGTGTGGCGCAAACCGCTGCTTCTGCATCTCGGGCTGCGCGCCGTCCCACGACGGCGTATGCGTACCGCGCTGATCGTGCTCGGCCTGACCACCAGCACCGCGGTGATCGCGGCGGCGATCGGCACGGGTGAGACGATGGCCGGCACGATCCGCGCTGCCGTCGCCGGCGGGATCGGCCCGGTGGACGCCGTGATCACGGCCGGAAACCGCGGCGGCGGCACTCCGGGGCTGCGCGATCCGAGGGCGGTGCTCGCCGGTAGCGACCTCGCCGCCGGCGACTTTTTCCCGATCCAGGGATACGACCGGCTGGCCGCGGCCGTCGCCTCCGACCGCGATCTCGCCGCGCTCGAACCAGCAATTCATGCCCAAGCGACCGCGCTCAACCCGTTGAGCGGCCGGGCACGCTCCAGCGTCAAGGTGCTGGGTCTGCGCCCGGGCGCGGCCGTTTTCGACGCGTTCACCGACAGCGACGGCGTGCGGTTGCCGCTGGCAACGCTTGAGCCGAGCGAAGCGGTGGTCAATGCCGAGGCGGCGCGACTGCTGGGAGTCACGGCCGGACAAGATCTGATCCTCCAGTTTGGTGATAATCGCTCGGTGGGGTGGCGGATTCGGGCCGTGGTGCGCGACGGCGGACTCGCGGGGATTCAGCCGGCGGTGATCGCACCGCTGAGCGAGTTGCAGTTCCTGCTCGGCAAAGAGGGGGAGATCAACCAGGTGCTGGTCGCCCTGCGCGGCGGCGGCAACGAGACCGCGCGCAGCCGGGCGGTCACCGGACGGCTGCGGCTGCTCTTGGCCGATCCCGAGGTGATCGCCAGGGCGGCGCGTGCGCTCGCGACCGACAGCGGCCAGAGCCAGTTGCGCGCGCTCGAAAGCCGCGTGCGACCCGAGGCGCGACCGGCAATCGCCCGACTGCGGACGGTGTCGCGGTCAGGTCAGGCCACCGCCGAACTGGCGTACTATCTCGCTGATCCCCTACTGACCAGCGACTATTACTGGGTGATCAACTCGCTTGCTGGACGGCCCGGCCAGCGTGGACGTGAGCTGACCGACCGGTTAGCGCCTCTGACGGTGCTAGAGGTCAAGCAGCGAGCGATTGACGCCGCGAACGAGTACGGTTCGGCCGTCACGAGCGTCTTTCTCATCCTGGGGTTGTTTTCGATCGCCGCCAGCCTGCTGCTCGTGTTCTTGATCTTTGTGATGCTCGCGGCCGAGCGGCGCACGGAGATGGGCATGATGCGCGCGGTTGGGGCGCAACGCGGCCACCTCGTCACGGCCTTCGCCGTCGAGGGGCTGGTGTACGATCTGGTCGCCGCGCTCGCCGGGCTGCTGTTCGGCGCGGGTATGGGCGTGGTCGTGCTGCGGCTCGTGCAGCGCGTACTCGACCGCTTTGATGTGGTTGCCCAAGGGCGGATGAGCGGCGGCACGATCATTTTGTCATTCTGCTTGGGCGCGTTGGTGACATTTATCACGGTTCTGCTCGCCGCCTGGAAGGTGTCGCGCGTCAACATCGTCGCCGCCATTCACGGCGCTCCCGAGGGGAAGACGGAACGGAGCGCGGGGAAGTTGCGACGGGCCGCCCTCACCGTCGCCTCGAGTCTGACGGTGCTCGCGTTCGGGTTGGGGCTGCTGATGACGGCGCGGGGGCCGGGCATCCAGTTAGCCGTGGGCGGCGCCTTGGGATTGCTGGCGGCGGCACTGGCGGCGCGGGCGATCTCGAGGGCATTGGGCGCGCCGGGTCCGCGCGTGGACCGGGTGATCGCGACCGTGACCGGGCCGGCGATCGCGGCGTTATTCGCGCTCTCGCCGGCCGCGCCGTCGAGCGTGCGCTCGGACGCGGTGATCCGCTCCGGTACCGCCGGTTTCGTGGTCGCCGGTGTGACGATGGCGCTGATGCTCGTGTGGGCCGCGGGCTACAACCTGAGCGTGTTGCTGTGGCCGGTGGTGCAACTGTCACGGCTGGGCGGGCTGGCGCCATCGGTGCGAATGGCGGTCGCCTACCCGCGGACCTATCCCTTCCGCACGTCGCTGACAGCGGCGATGTTCGCGCTCGTCTTCCTGACGATGATCGCGGCCACCACCCTGCTGCAATCGACCGAGGCGGCGTATGTCCGGCGCGACGGCGGCGCCGGCTTCGACGTGCGGGCGCTGTTCAGCACGCCGCCGGTCGATCTGTCATCGGCGTTGGAGCGCTCGACCTCGGTGCGACGCGATGACTTTGTCGCGATCGGCGGCCAGGCGATGAGTCCAATCGAAGCGTTGTGGCCGGAGGAGCGCACGGCGGTGTGGCGGCCGGTCGAGGTGCGCGTGGCCGACGATGGGCTGTTGGGCACATCGCGCGGGCAGTTGCTGGCCCGCGCTGCCGGCTACCGCGACGACGAGGCGGTGTGGCGGGCGGTGCGGGACCGCCCCGGCGCGGCGATCGTCTCACGCCGCGAATTGGAGAGTATGCCGGGGGTGCAGGCGGCGCTGTCGGCGCGCACGGGCGGCGTGCCCCGATTTGAGCCGCCCTCGGTGTGGGTCCGCGACCCACGCGGCGGGCCAGCGCGTAAGCTGACGATCATCGGCGTCACCGCCGACGGGGCGATCCTGCCGGGCGGGCTGCTCACGTCGCAAACCGCGCTAACGGGAAGCCCCGCCGCGACCCAATTGCCCGCCGAGTTCTTCCTACGCACGCGCGAGGACGTGTCCTTCCGCGACGCCGCCACGGGGGTGCAATTGACCTTCCCCGAAAACGGCGTGCGTACGCGCGTGTTGGGTGATGAGGCGCGCACGGTGCAGGCGGTGCGCGGTCTGCTCGATACACTGATCCGCGGCTTTCTCAGCATCGGGCTGTTCTCGGGGCTAGCGGCGCTGGGGGTGATCGGCATGCGCTCGGTGGCCGAGCGCCGCCAGCAAATCGGCATGTTGCGCGCGATCGGCTTCAGCCGGAGGGCGGTGCAGGCGACGTTTCTGGTCGAAGGGTCGGTAGTAGCCATCCTGGGCATCACTGTCGGCGGCGTGGTCGGATTGGTGCTGGCGCGCAATGTGATCAGCTTCCTGGCGCGCGACTTTACCCAGTTGCAATTGATCGTGCCGTGGTGGCAGGTGGCGGCGCTGGCGGGGGCGGCGTACGGGGCGGCGCTGCTGAGCGCGCTGCTGGTCGCCTGGCAGGCCGGCCGCATCACCCCCGCCGAGGCTCTGCGCTATGAATGATCGGGCGACTCGCGCACTCGCTTAGCGGCCGCGTGCGCGCGGCGAAGCAGCGCCGGGTCAGCACGCTCATCGGCCGCGGCGCCAGCACGGGCAAGAAACGCATCGAGCGCCGCATCCAGTCCGCCCTCGCCTATCGCATCCATGATTTCGACCACGCCTAGCCCGGTTTCCTCGGCCAGCAATGCGTATGTCGTATTGCCTTCCCGATATCGTGTCACGGCCCAATCGAGCAGCACATCGTGGGCACGGCTGTCAGCAGCCCGTGCGACGAACGACTCCGGGGTCAGGCGCATGATGCTGGCTGCCTTGTCGAGACGCTGCTTCGCGTCCATGTCGAGGTGGATGGACAGGGCTGGATCCCGCGGGGCCATGCTGGTTAGTCCTGGTGGGACATCATGATCGGTACCGTTTCCAGGCTTCGTCGAGCAGGCGGGGGCTGACGGTTCCAATCGCGTACAGGCGGGCAAGGGCTTCGAGGAACTGCTCCTCGCTGAATACCTGCTCATCATACAGCGTGACGGCACGCGGTGGACTACATGTGACGTTGATACCACGATTGACCGCCACGGTGTACGGCCGGTAATCGTCCAGGAGAAGCACCCATCCCGGATGCTCGATCGCAACGCTGATTGCCGCTCGCTCGCCCACGCCGAACTCGTGGATATGTTGAGCACCCGTAATAATTTCGATTATCATTCCTGTCCGCGCCAGACTCTGAAAGTGCCGGCCGGGCGGATTGGTGTCCGGCAACTCGACCGCGACCTCGGGCGCATAGTGGAGGGCGAAGCGCGCCAGCACGTACGGGAGCAACCCCGCCCGGTACGCGTTGACCCAGAACGATGTGTCGAAGGTCGCGTCGCGCCACCGGGCAGCCCTCCGTCCCAACAGGCTCGTGGGCTGCATGAGCGTGGCTCTCGCGGGTGCGGGGCGCGGACCCGCGTCCTCGGATGTTACCGAGAGTGTGTCAACGCCTCGTTGACTCCCGCGAGATCGAACGCCTCGGGGTCGAAGTCGCCGCCGATCCATTCGCGCAACTCCTCGTGTTGCGCGTTGGCAGGGTCGGCCATCGCGGCCAAAAACTCCTCGTAGCCCCAGATGCCGCCGCAATCCTCGGGCGGGCAGGCGCGCTTGCCTGTCAGGCAGACGGGATACCGAACCGCGGACTCGGCGGGCAGGATCTTCTCCACCAGGATTTCGTGTCGCCAGTCGTCGCCGAAGTCGTACCAATATTCGAACTTCGCTTTGGGCGCGGCGACCAATTGATTGAGCCGCGCCCGCCGCTCACTCTTCACATCACCGCCGTACTCGGGGTCGGGAACACCGTAGTCGATGCCCGCGATCGTGAACTGATGGAGATGGGCATCGGACCAGCCCATCGCCGCCTGGATGATCGCATGAAGCTTCGCCAGCGTGATATTGCCGGGCGTCAGGACGCGCCGCCAGATCGGTGGCCGGATGCCCTTCAGCGTGATCTTGAGTTGGTAGATCTCAGACGGAGTTGCCCGTGGCGGCATTCGGCGCCTCCTGCATTCTATGTTGAATTCCTGGCTCGTACGCGCGTTGGAATCCGTCCCCAGGCTCACGCGGAGCGGCTCGAATGAGAGGCGGCCAGCGGTGAACTCATCACGGACGTTGGACGCCGAACTGATTGGCAGATTTTTCGGTTCTCAGAGGGCTACAGGGCACGGGGACCAATCCCGAGACTCATAGTAAGAAGTCCATGGACGAGTGCGCCACTCCAACTGTTTCCGGCACGAACCCCTGCCTCAGCCAACTGTTGTCACGATCGGAAGGTAACCCATTGGTTTCGCCAGCACGCATCCTCCTTAGTCTCCGCAGTCTCCGCGTTCGCCTGCTGGTCCTGGTGGCTCTCACCGTGGTCCCCGCGCTGGCGCTGACGCTATCCACGGCACGGGCGGAATTTCGTCGGGACAAGGTCGAGACAGAGGAGAATGCAATGCACATCGCCCGCCTCGTGTCGATTCAACAAGACGACGCGATTGACGGCGCCCGCCAGCTCCTGACGACGCTCGCACAATCGCCCGAGGTCCGCAATCGCGACGGTGCGGCATGCAGCGCGCTGATGGCCGAGTTGCTCACCCGTTCCCGAGGCTACAGTACCTTCGGCGCGTTCGACGCGAACGGCGACCAGTTCTGCAATGCCGTGCCCGTGGCGACCGCTGTGAACGTGTCGGATCGCCCCTATGTACAAGCCGCTATCCGCACCCGTGACTTTGCCCTCGGCGAGTTCACGATCGGCCGCGCCTCCGGCAAGCCGGTGCTTCCTGCCGCCTATCCGGTGCTTGCTCAAGATGGGGAGGTCGCCGGGGTGGTGGTCACCGGCCTGCAATCCGAGCGACTCAACCAATTCATCGACCAGCGTCAGTTGCCCCTGGGCGCCACGGTGAACGTGCTCGATCGCGCCGGCATATTGCTGTCAGATTACCCGGGTTCGAGCGGTTCCAGCGGTTTGATAGGAACCTCCTTTCGCGAGACGCCGCTGGGTCAGGCGGTTCTGCTCCGGCACAGGGGGAGCGTGGAGTCACCCGGTCTCGACGGCGTCTCCCGGTTGTACGGCTTTGTGCCACTCGGACGCACGAGCAATGCCGCCTATGTCTTGGTCGGCATCCCCGCCGAGGCGGCATTCGCAGGAGTCTCACGCGAGTACAAGCGCAACCTCATCGGCTTGTTCGCGGTTGCCCTGACCACTGTCGGCATGGCATGGTTCGCCGGCGAGATGTTCATCCGGCGCCCTGTAGGCGCGTTAGTCGGCGCCGCTCAACGCCTCGCGGCGGGTGACCTGCACGCGCGTACCGGCCTTACCTCTGGCGCTGGTGAATTGGGCGACCTCGTTCACGCTTTTGATCAGATGGCAGCCACCATCCAAGCGCGGCAGACTGACGCCGAGACGGCCATCGATGCCCTTCACGAGAGCGAAGAGCGATTGTCACGTATCATCGAAACGATGGTCAGCGGGTTGGTGCAGTTCGACCGCGACGGCCGGTTCATCCTGGCGAACGCCGCCGCGGAAAGGATTATGGGCCTGAGTCGCGCCGAACTCCTGGAGACGACGTACACCGCGCCCGCGTGGACGCGGCTGACACTCGATGGCAAGCCCCTTCCCAACGACGACTATCCATTTGTTCGGGTCCAGCAGACGGGGCAACCGGTACATGACGTACAGTACATAATCGACAAGCCCAGTGGCGGCCAAACGGTGCTATCCATTGACGCGGCGCCGCTCACTGACGCGATGGGTGTGTTCACCGGTATGGTCGCGTCCTTCACCGACATTACGGAACGCAGGCGGACCGAGGAACGGCTGCATGCGACGCTGGATCAACTGCAACTCCAAGTCCGCGAGGCCGAACGTGCCCGCGGTGAGAGCCGGGCGGTGCTGGATGCCGCCGGTGAGGCGATCGTGCTCGTCGCGCCCGACGGCCGTCTGCTCAGCATCAACGGCCGCTTCACCGAGCTCTTCGGCGTTTCCGAGGATATGATCGTCGGTCGCCGGTTCGGTGACGTGCGGGCGGTCGTCCTGCGCGCCTTCGCCGATCCCGCCGCCTTCTTCACCCGCGTCGCCGGCACCGCCGTCGATGCCGAGGCGCGATTCACCGAAATTTTGGAACAGCGCTGGCCACAGCAGCGGCAACTCGAGCTGTGCTCCACCCCCGTGCGCGGGCAGGGCGCGGAGCACATCGGCCGGCTGTACGCCTTCCGCGATGTCACCCACGAGCGTGAAGTGGACCGGATGAAGACGGAGTTCGTGTCAATGGTCTCGCATGAGCTGCGCACACCGCTCACGTCGATCAAGGGATATGTCGATCTGCTGCTTGACGGTGAGGTCGGCCCGCTCGCACCCGAACAGGCCGAGTTCCTCAGTATCGTCCGGAATAACGCCGGCAATCTGGTCGCGCTGATCAATGACCTGCTCGACATCTCGCGCATCGAATCGGGAAAGGTCGAGCTGCATCCCGCCACGGTGGACGTTGCGCCACTGGTCCGCGGTGTCGCCGGCGCGCTCCGTCCACAGCTCGCGGGTAAGCAGCAATCTCTGACGCTGGATTTGCCCGAGGAGCCGGCCTGTGTCCTCGGTGATGCTGGTCGCATCACGCAAATCATCACCAATCTACTGTCCAACGCGCACAAGTACACCCCGATAGGGGGCCACGTCACCGTATCGGTGCATGCCGAGGACGGCCATGTGCGGATCGACGTGTGCGACACGGGGGTTGGCCTGTCGCCTGCTGAGCAGGCGCAGATCTTCACCCGGTTCTATCGCGCCCACAATCGCACGACCCAGGATGCCGGCGGCACCGGGCTTGGCCTGGCGATTACGCGCTCGCTCGTGGAGCTACACGGCGGGGTGATCACGGTGGCGAGCGCCCCGGGTGAAGGCTCGACCTTCAGCGTTTCTCTGCCGGCCACCAACGACTCGGCACAAGCCCCAACCCCACGAGCGAGCAAACGGCCGGGGGGTCACGTCTTGGTCGTCGAGGACGAGCACGACATCGCCAATCTGATCAGTCGCTACCTCACGCGCGCCGGCTATCGCGTCACGATCACTGGCACGGCGGCGGATGCTCTTCGGATAGCCCGCGACGAGCAGCCGGACCTGATAACCCTCGATATGGTGTTGCCGGATGCGGATGGGCTGAGCGTGCTCAAACGGCTGACCACCGATCCCGTAACGGCAGACATACCCGTGCTCGTGGTATCGATGCTCGCCGATGATGGCATCGGTGGCATGCTCGGCCTCGCCGGGCGCTTAACGAAGCCGGTGCAGGAGGGGGCCTTGTTGGAACAGGTGGCCCGGCTCATCCGACCACAGAAGGACACGACACGGCACGAGAGAGCACGGGGGGCAGCATGAACGAACGTATTGTGGTGGCGGACGACATGGCCGATATCCGCCTGCTGATCAGTTTTACCCTTCGACGGCGCGGCTACACCGTGCTCGAGGCGTCCGATGGTGATGCCGCGCTGGCTTTGATTCGCGACGAACTACCGGACCTGGCGGTGTTGGATGTCATGATGCCGGGAATGACCGGCTTAGAAGTTGCGCGTGCTGCCGCCGGCGACCCGGCCACCGCGTCGATTCCGATCATCATTCTCTCCGCCGGCGGGCAGGCGTC
>JBBQJF010000177.1:0-10112 GCA_038325665.1 Dehalococcoidia bacterium
CGGCCCGGGTCGGGCGGTGGAGACGAGCGGTTCAGTTCGTGCCGTCATGATGATGTTGCGACCGAGGAGGTGCCACATGTGTCGGGATTCGCCGGGCGCACCCGTTGTCACCCGCCGCGAGTACCGCCGTTGACCCGTCGCTAATAGACCGGTCACCCCGGTTCCTCTTCCATAGACGTGATTATGTGATGGCGGGACGTCCGCGGTGATTCCGTCATCACTTTGGTATGCTAGCACGAGCCTACCAGCGCGAACATTGCTAATTGGTTACGATGTCCTCCGGCCAGGAGTGAATAGGGGCGCCACCAACGCGTTGTAGGGGAATCCTCCATAAGCCGCTCGCCGGTCGGTCCCCGGACCCCTGCATACTGACGCGCCGGTTGTGTCGAGGGACGATTGTTCCGGCTGTCCGTCGGTTCCCGGCGGGTATCGAGAACGGTAGAGTGACGGATGCCTCGTCAAGACGGAGGCTCAACCGTGTCACGTCCCATGCAGCGAGCGGGTGGACCTGACCGTTGAGACTTGCATGAGTCGTCGGAATCTGCATTTGCCGTTCGTCGGGGCGGCACGACACCCATGAGGCCCGTGCCCGCGCGGCTTGGAAACGATTTCAACGATATCGAGGAGCGGGAGAAGGGATTCGAACCCTCGACTTGCTGCTTGGGAAGCAGCCACTCTGCCACTGAGTTACTCCCGCCTGTCGCCGGGGCAGTCCACCTATAGGGTGATTATACACGCCGCGGCGAGAGTGATGACAATCCCACGTTATCGGAGCCATCCCGACCCGCAGTGGTTCTCAAGACGGAGTCGCGAGCGATTCCGCGTGGAACGGACATCGCGTGCACTGGCCCTTGTTGCCACCGGGCGAGCGTCGCGAGCGGTCGATTGACGGCGGGCGGTGCGCTTGCTACGCTCACGGTGATCGTGCTAGATGGGGAGCCGGGCCTGCCCTGTACCCGAAATGGTCCTAGCGGGGTCGAATTCCCGCTCGAGGTCCCATACCGGAAGGACTGTAACCATCGCCCGGCGTTGACGGCCGGGTCCCGCGCAACGTGGCGTCGCGAACCTGGTCAGGACGGAGACGTAGCAGCCATAAGTGGTTAGCCGCGGGTGCCGTGGGCTCGCCTGGCCCGAGCCGGACGGTGGAAACAAGCTTCCGACCAAGATCGACAGCGGGTGCACGGTCATTCTCCTGTCAATTCAGCCACCGCTCAGCATGAGCCACCGCGATGCCGCCCCCATGCACGGGCGGCATCGCTCGTGCTCCCGGGAGGTCGCCTATGCCACGGCGCAACAGTCCGGCCGTGCGCAAGCCCTCCGCGCGACGCTCGTCTGTCCCCTCGCGGTCGCGCGTGTCGCTGCCGGCGAAACCGCGCAAATCGCTGGGACAGCACTTTCTCCACGATGTCGATGTACTCGACCGGATCGTGCACGAGGGTGAGTTTGGCGCGGCCGAGCAGGTGCTCGAGGTCGGTGGCGGAACCGGCGAATTGACCGCGCGGCTCGCGCCGGTTGTTGGCCGGCTGGTGTCGGTCGAATTGGACGAAACCCTATCGCGTTACTTGCGCGCCCGTATGTCGCTGTTCCCGAACACCACGATCGTGAACGCGAATGTGCTCGATCACGCGCCGGCCGAGTTGCTGGCGGAGGGTGACGCCCGACCCCCCTATGTGCTCGCCGGTAACATCCCCTACTACATCACGGCGCCGATCTTCCGCCACTTTCTGACGGCGGCCAACCGGCCGCGCCGCATGGTGCTGCTGGTGCAGCGCGAGGTCGCCGAGAGCATCGCTGCCGGCCCAGGCAAGATGAGCCTGCTTGGCGTGAGCGTTCAGGTGTATGGTGCCGCCCGGATACTATTCACCGTGCCGCGACAGGCGTTTACCCCGCCGCCGAAGGTGGACTCGGCCGTGGTCGCGGTCGATGTGCATCCCCGGCCGGTGATCGATGTGGATGAGGCGCGGTTCTTCGAGGTCGTGCGCGCCGGTTTTCGCAACCCGCGCAAGCAATTGCACAACGCGCTGCCTCAGGGATTGTGGCTGCCGCCCGAGGGTCCCACCGACCTGCTGGATCGCGCCGGCCTCGATCCCATGCGTCGGGCGCAGACACTCAGTATCGACGAGTGGGTCACGCTGACGCGGGTGTACCAGTCGATTAAGCAGGAGATGGACGAGAGCCGTGCTCGCGAGTAAAGCTCCCGCCAAGATTAACTGGACGCTCGAAGTTCTCGGCCGCCGCGATGACGGCTACCACGAGATCGCGTCGGTCATGAGCACCGTCAGCCTCTGCGACGAACTGACTCTGGAACCGGCGGGTTCGTGGTCAGTGACGGTCGATGCGCCGGAGCGGCTTCGCGTCGAACTCGAAACGGGCGACAACCTCGTTAAGCGGGCCACCGCGCTGTTCGTGATGGAGCTGGCCCAGAGACGTGGCGCTGTCACGCCCGCCGCCGGCCCAGTCTGGCCGCCGCCGCCCGATTACGGCCCACCAGCGCGCTTCCATCTAACAAAGCGCATCCCCGCCCCGGGCGGGCTGGGAGGGGGGAGTAGTGACGCGGCCGCCGCGCTGCGTCTGCTCTTCCGCGCCGCGGCCAATGCAGGGCTGGAGGTCCGCGACGGCGCCTGGCTGCGCGACATCGCCGCGCGACTTGGCTCAGACGTACCGTTCTTCGTCGAGGGCGGCACGCGGTTCGCCCGTGGCCGGGGCGAGCGCCTCGTCCCGCTCGCCGAGCCAGCGCCCACGGCCGTCGTGCTGCTTACCCCGCCGGTCAGCGTCGCGGGCAAGACAGCGCGCCTCTACAGCTTGCTAAGGCCCGCTCACTACACGGACGGGGCAGCGTCGCACACGCTCGCCCGGCGGCTGTCCAGGCCGGGCGCGGTGATCGATCACGCCGACCTGTTCAACGCCTTTGACGCGGTGGCCGGCTCGGCCTTTCCCGGCATCGACGCCTATCGCGAGCAGTTGGGCACGGCGACGGGGGGGGCCGTGCCCCATCTGTGCGGCGCTGGCCCGACCCTTTTCGCGCTCATCCCGAGTCTCGACGCGGCCGTCGCCAGCGCTGCCCGGTTGCGCCACGCCGGCCTGTCGGCCTGGGCCGTACACGTACTGCCGCCAACACCGGCGTACACGCCCGCGGGCGACGAACCTTCGCCGGAAATGGAAAGGTGAAGCAACGTACAAACCTTGGTACGATGAGGGCGAGCGCGGAGGCGACCCGTCGAGAGCGCGCCCACCGCATACAGGGGTGAGCATGACCGGTACCATCGTTGACATGCATATTCACACGACTAACGGCGCCTCGGACAGTCAGCTTCGCCCCGAGGAAATGGCCGAGATCGCCAAGAACATCGGCCTCACCGGCGTCAACGTCACCGAGCACGACCGCGTCTGGGAGCGTCACGTCGCCGAGGCGTTCCGCCGCGATAACCCGCATCTATTCCTCAGTCCTGGTATGGAAGTCTCCACGGATATGGGCCATATCCTGGTCGTCGGTCTCCGTGAATACGTGGGCGGTATCCGCAAGTGTGAAGAGCTGCGGCGTGTGGTCGATGCGGTCGGTGGGTTCATGATTGTCGCCCATCCATTCCGCCACTTCTTTGACCCCGTGACATTTACCCGTCAAGGTAAGCAGCAGCCGGAGATGACGGCGGAAAACCTCGCCAAGATGCCGGTGTTCGAGCTGGTGCATGGCGTCGAGGTGCTCAACGGCGCCAATACGATGCGTGAAAACTACATGGCGCTTCAAGTTGCGACACTGCTCGGCAAGCCCGGCACCGGCGGTTCCGACGCTCATTCGACCAGCGGTGTCGCATACTACTGCACGGTGTTCGAAAAGCAACTGACCTCGGTGGACGAGATGTTGGTGGAACTGCACGCCGGCCGCATCAAACCCGGCCGCGACCTTCCCCAGGGCAATCTGAACATCTTCACACTCGACGACGTGCCGGAGGGCGTCGCGCGCTAGGCGCCGACGTGCGGATACTTGGAGACAATGAAGCGCAAGGACGCGGAGGGCGCGCTCAGATCGTCGGGCATGGTGATGGAAACGTCGCGGGTGGCAGGTGCGGCGGCCAATGCGGCGCCGAACGGCCACCCCCTGCACGAGGGGTAGGAACCGGGTGGTCCGGTGGGCGACCATCGACCGCGCGTCAAACGAACGGCCGCGTCCCGAGCGCGCGGACATCGATCACCCTGCGAGTCACGAACATATACTATGTTCGCGCCGCTCTCCGCGTCCTTCGCGCCTCCGCGGTTCCATCCTCCCCCGGTCGGAGCACCCATGTCCGCCCACTACGTGTCGCTTGATCTCGAGATGACCGGGACCGACCTTGCGATCGATGAGATCATTGAGATCGGCGTGGTCAAGTTCGGCGTCGATGGCGTGCGCGATCGATTCACCACGCTGGTCAGTCCCGGCCGGCCGTTGCCCCGGCGGATCGAAGCGCTGACCGGCATCAAAGCGGCCGAGCTGAAGACGGCGCCTCCATTCCAAGATGTCGCCGCGCGGCTCATCGAGTTCGTCGGCGACTGTCCCGTGGTGGGGCAGCGGATCGATTGGGACCTCTCCTTCCTCAAAAAGCACCAGATCATCCCGGAAGGTCAGGTGTACGACACCGCGGAACTCGCCGAGTTGCTCCTACCGGCGCTACCCGAGTACGGCCTGCTGTACCTGACCAAGCATTTTGGCATCGACTTCCCAATACGCCACCGCGCGCTGCCCGACGCCGAGGCGGCGATGACCGTGTTCCTGCGGCTGCACGACCTGGCCGGACGCGTCGACGCGGGCACCCTCGATGAGATCGTGCGCCTCTCGGCGGATACGAGCTGGCCGCCGCGCTACTTCTTCCGCGATGCCGCCGCGCGAGCCGGTCGCGCGCTCGCGCGGCGCTCCACTGATCTGGATGGGTTGTCGCTCGACGTGATCCCCACCGGCAAGGAGATTGGCGCCGCGCTGGTGGCGAACGAACGGCTCAAGCCCGTGACAGGCGACGAGGTCGCTTCCATCTTCGAACGTGCTCTCGCGGATCGGGAGCAGTTCGCGGACTTCGAGCAGCGGCCGGAGCAGGTGGCGATGGCGGCGGCGGTCGCCGATACACTCAGCGGCGACGGCCGGCTGGTGGTGGAGGCGGGAACCGGCACGGGTAAGTCGCTCGCGTATCTGGCGCCTGCCGCCTGCTTCGCCCTCCGCAATAATGCGCGTGTGTTGGTCACGACCAACACGATCAATCTGCAGGAGCAGATCGCCGGCAAGGACGCCCCCGAGCTTCGCCGCCTGCTCGCGCGAGGAGCGCCCCCTGACATCCGCGCCGCCGTCGACCGGCTCAAGATCAGCCAGCTCAAGGGCCGGCGCAATTACATTTGTCTGCAACGTCTCGCGTCGATGCGCCGTACCGGCGCGCAGACGGACGCCGAGGCGCGCTTCCTCACCCGCATCCTGCTGTGGCTTCAGGTGACAGAGACGGGTGATCGCGCGGAGCTGGCGCTGCGCCCCGAGGAGGAGCCGCTATGGGCGCGCGTCTCCGCCCAAGATACGACGTGCTTCGCCGGCCCGTCCTACTACGTGCGGAACGGCAGTTGTCAGTTGATGCGTGCGCGCAAGCGGGCGGAGGCGTCGCACATCGTCATCGCCAACCACGCGCTGCTGCTCTCTGACCTTGCCTCCGGTGGGCGGGCGCTGCCGCCGTATGATCACCTGATCGTGGACGAGGCGCACAACCTTGAGGACGAGGCCACGTCGCAATTCGGCTTCCAGGCCGGGCAAGGACACTTCAGCGAACACCTCGACCGGCTCGCCGGCCGCGGCGCCGGCCCGGATACCGGCCTGGCGGCGGATATCCATGACGCGCTGCGACTCGTGCCGGCGGATTCGCCCGCCGCGCGCCTGCATGTCCTCGCCGGCACGCTGGTCGAGCGGGTGGACCATGCGCGCGCCATGATCCCGGAGGTGTTCGCGCGGGTACACGCCTTCGTCGCCAATCACGGCGAACACGGCGGAGACTACGATAACCGGCTGCTGCTCACCTCGTCGAAGCGCGCGCAGCCCGAATGGTCGCACGTCGAACTTGCCTGGGAGAACATGCGCCTCGCCCTCCTTCCAACGGAAGAGGCGCTGGTGCGGCTCAATGTCGCGCTGGCGGAGGCCGGCGGCCGCGATATTCTCGACTATGACACGTTGCTGGGTAATGTCGCCGCCGCCGCCCAGGCCGGCATCCAGCTTCGCAAAGGCGTGGACGAGATCATCGAGAAGCACGACGGCGATCGCATCGCCTGGATCACCACTAACCGGCTGTCAGGCGCGGTCAGTTTCTCGTCCGCGCCGCTGCATGTCGGTGAGGTGCTGGAAGACTACTTATTCGCGCGCAAGGCGAGTGTGATCTTGACCAGCGCCACGCTCAGCACCAGCGGTTCATTCGCGTACGTGAAGGAGCGGCTCGGCGTGCAGGACAGCGCCGAGTTGATGCTCGGTTCGCCGTTCGACTACAAGCGCGCCGCCCTCGCCCTGCTGCCCTCCGACGCGCCCGAGCCGGCCCAACGCGAGTACCAGCGCTTCTGCGAGAACGCGATCGTCGCGTTGTGTACGGCGAGCAAAGGACGCGCACTCGTGCTCTTCACCTCCCACGGCGCTCTGCGCGCCACCCACGCCGCCGTCACACGCCCATTGGAAAAGGTCGGTATCCGCGTGTTGGGCCAGGGCATCGACGGGACTCCCAAAGAGATCGTCGATGGATTGCGGAACAATTCCAACACGGTGCTGCTGGGCACCTCGTCGTTCTGGGATGGTGTGGACGTGGTCGGCGAGGCGCTGTCGTTGCTGATCATCACCAAGCTGCCGTTCTCGGTGCCTAACGACCCGGTGTTCAGCGCCCGCTCTGCCCTGTTCGACCAGCCGTTCATGGAGTACGCCCTGCCACAGGCCGTGCTGCGGTTCAAGCAGGGCTTCGGGCGTCTGATCCGTCATCGCAATGACCGGGGCGTGATGGTCGTGCTCGACCGCCGGCTGCGAAGTAAGAGCTACGGCAAGGTGTTTCTCGAATCGTTGCCGCCCTGCTCCGTATCCCAGGCGCCGCTTGACCAATTGCCGTCGCTGATCAGGCGCTGGCTGAACGCGCACACGCCATGACCGCGCCGTCTCATCTCCCCTTTCAGCAGCCTCCAGATGGCGACGGGCAGCGTCTTCGATTGCGTCCCCAGGTCGAGGCCGACGCGGACACCGTGGCGCCCTGGCTGCCGGAAGCGGTTGCCGCGATGCTGGGCCGCGGCGCCGCACCACGCGCCGGACTAACCCTGTCCACCCTTCTGCACGAGTGGAACGTCGTCTACCCCGCGGGCCAGACTCTGATCGGCGAGACCGCGACCGGCGAGCCGGCGGGTCTGCTCCGTGCGCGCGCCCCGGTTGACGGCCAGCTCGTGATCGACGCGCTGACCGTCAACGCCCGCGTTCGCAACCTCGGGTACGGGCAGGAGATGGTGATGGCGGTTGAGCGAGAATCCGGGGTGGGTATTGTTCGCATCCTCGCGGGCGTGCCACCCACCAACGGGTTGGCTGTCTACTTCTGGCTGCGCGCCGGCTTCCATCCGCTCTATCCGCGTGTCACCGCGGAGAGCAGCGGACTCGATCCCGCGCTGTTATGGATGGTGCGCGACCTGGAGTAGCGCCTTGCCCTTCCCTCCCGGGGACGGGGACCATGGGTCGCCTGATCCAGCCCCCGGTCGCTGCCGCCGGTCGCCCCATCCCCCTACGCGGGCGTCCGCGGACCCTTGCTCGGCGGGGCTGGACGCGCGGTCGTCGCGGCCGTGGCCGCCGTGCGCGCCTTGCGCCGCACCATCCATCGCTCCATCAGATAGCGCGTGATCTGGGAGAGGCCGACCGAGAATCCGCCCAACACTGCCAGGAGGACGAAATACGACCACGAGTCAGGTTGGCGGCCGACGCCCAAGGCGCTGACATACCACCCCGCGACGAACCCGCCGGTCAGCGCGAGCCACACGGGAAGGGTTCGCCATCGCCAGGTGCGGATGACGGGCGCCCGGACCCGGCGCGAATCGGGGCGATTGGGACGGCGCTTGCGGGCCATGGGTGTGACCTCGTGCGAATGTAGTCGCCGGCGGGCGGCTGACCGCGGAAACCCTCGAACCACGCGCGGGCGCGCATCGCCGGACTGTCCGGCGACCGCGCCCGCGCGCCGCGCCACTGGCGCCAACCGTCTGATCTCACGGTAACGCACCACGCCGCCAAGCGGGAGCGCCGCCGCTTACACGACGCCGCGCTCGCGCAGTCCGGCCAGATTCTCCACCGACAGACCCAGGATTCCGCCATAGATTTCGCCGTTGTGAGCGCCCAGGTCAGGGCCACCATGCGTGACGCGACCAGGAGTCGCCGACAGCTTCGGGATCACGCCCGGCGCCTTCACCGGGCCGATATCGGGGTGGTCGATCTCGACGATGTCGCCACGGGCGGCATAGTGCGGGTCGGCGGCAATCTCACGCACCGAAAGGATGCCGCCAACGGGCACCGCGGCGCGCTCCAGAGTGTCCTGGACCTCATCAAAGCCACGCTCCGCGATCCAGACGGTGATCTCGGCGTCGAGTGCGTCCGCGTTGAGCGCGCGGTCGCGGGCGGTGATATAGCGCGCGTCCTCGGCGAGGTCGCCCCGGCCCATCGCCGCCGCCAACCGCTGGAACACGCGGTCGCCGCCGGCCGCGAGCTGGATCCACCGGCCTTCCTTTGTCTGGTAGTTGCCGGCGGGAGCGAAATTCGGATTGCGGTTGCCGATCCGCTCCCGTACCAGGCCGAGCTTGTCAAATGCCGGGATCAGATCCTCGGAGATGCGGAACAGCGGCTCGAACAGCGCCAGGTCGACCATTTGACCCTCGGCGCCGCCTTGCGCGTCGCGCCAGTACAGCGCGAGCAGCGTGGCCATCGCGCCGAAGATCGCGGTCGAGTAATCGGCGGTGGCGACGGCCGGGCGCACGGGCGGCCGGTCGGGGTAGCCGGTGGGATACATGTAGCCGGAGAACCCGAGCGCGATCCGGTCATAGCCCGGTCGCTTGGCGTACGGACCGGTTTGCCCGTAGCCGGAGACGCGCACCATCACCAGCCGCGGATTGAGCGCGTGCAGCTCCTCCCAGCCCAAGCCCCACGCGTCCAAGGTTCCGGGCGTGAAGTTCTCGATCAGCACATCCGACACCGCCACCAACCGGCGGAGAAGGGCTTGACCCTCTGGCAGGCGTAGATTGAGCGTGACAGATTTCTTGTTGCGGGCGTCGTTCAGCCAGTGAAGCGAGACGCCCTCGACCCGATGCATGCCCATCGTGCGGAGCGAGTCACCCGTGCCCGGCTGTTCGACCTTGATCACCTCGGCGCCGAAGTCGCCCAGCAGGGTCGCGCCGAACGGGCCGGCGATCAGCGTGCCCACATCGAGCACCCGCACCCCGGAGAGCGGCATGGGAGGGGGCGTCGTGAGGTCTTGATTCATCATGGTGTCTGGTCCCCTGCCGTGGCGGGCCGTAACCTTACGCGACGGGAACAACCGGTCACGCCCTATGTGCGTTCGGACAGCCCACCGAGGCAGCAAGGCGTCGCTCAGCCGCGACCCCGCTCACGCTCGCGCGCCTTGCCACGGGCGACGGATCCCGCCCGCATCCCCTCTCGCCGTCGAAAGCGGCGCTTCGGCTCGCTATCCACGAGCGCCGTCGGGACGGCGACCGGTTCTGGCGCGGGTGTACCGCCATGGATGGCGACGACGCAGACGTTGCAGGCGAACTCCAGCGCCAAGAACTCCTCGCTGATCCACACCTCGCCGCAATCCTTCGCGGGAATGTCCTGCCGCAGCGCGAGATGATACGGCTGTCCGCAGTGGTGGCAGACCGCCTTGCTGTGCTCGGTAGTCGGTTCGCCGCAGACGCGGCAGGCCTCGTTCACGCCTCATGCTCCATTAGCCGTCGTCGATTGCCGCTCGTCCGCGGCGCGTCGGTCGCGACCCTCACGCGCTCGCCGAACGACCCGGCTCATCCAGCATAGTGTGCACAAGCCGCTCCTCATCGTCCAGCGACGCCGCGGCGCCATCGAGACGCGCCGCCCGCAGCCGCCGCAATACCTCCCCGAACCCTGG
>JBBQJF010000178.1:0-10110 GCA_038325665.1 Dehalococcoidia bacterium
TGCGGCTGCTGAAGATCGGCGGCCGGGTGCGCGAGCGGGTCGGCCGGGTGCGGCTCGCGCTGGCGTCCTCACACCCCAGCGAACCGCTGTGGCACGCGCTCGCCGCCCGTCCCGGCCGCCTCATGAATAGTCCGGGCTAGAGGAGGAGGGAAGATGCCCTCGCTGATGATCACGCTCGGCATCGATCAACTCAGCGTTGACGACCGGCTTAAATTGATCGGGGAGATTTGGGACAGCCTTAGCGAGACGCCGGAGGCGATTCCGCTCACCGACGCTCAGAAGCAGGCACTCGATCATCGGATAGCGGCATTCGAGACTGATCCTGAGGTCGGGACCAGTTTGGAGCAGGTCGAGGCCGAATTGCTCAATCGACAATGAACCCCCATCTCATCATCCGTCCCGAGGCGCGCGCGGACCTCGCGGCGGCGAACGCCTGGTAGGACGACCAGCGGGAGGGAATGGGCGACGAGTTTGTACACGGCGTTGGCGATAGGCTCGAACTTATCAGCACAATGCCCGAGGCGGCGGTGGACGTATCCCGAGGGGTACGGCGAGTCACGATTGAGCGATTTCCTAGGTCGTCTTCTATCGAGTTGAGGGTGACCACATCGTCGTGCTCGCGGTGGACCCCACACGGCGCGATCCACGCGGCTGGCGGCGCCGAACTTGAGCTTGGACGACCGAGTGGATGATAGTGTCCGTCGAACGTCGTTGGTGATTTCCTGAACGCGAGGGTTGTGTCATGCACCGGTTTGTGCTGTCGGCCTCGGTCTTTCTTCACCGTGACGGCGAGATCCTTATCCTTAAGCGCGCGGGCGGCTACGCCGGCGGCGGCTGGTTTATTCCCGGCGGTCACGTCGAGAGCGGGGAGTCGCCGTTGCAGGCCGCGGTGCGCGAGACCGAGGAAGAAGCCGGCATCATCCTCGACGCCGCCACCCTCGAGCTCGTGGACATCACCACGTTCTTCCCGGAGCCGGGGGTGCAGCACCACGGAGTCATATTCCTTGCCCCCTGTCCGGCCGGGGTCGCGTGCGTGCTGAACGAGGAGCACACCGGCTATCGTTGGGTGACACCAGAGTATTACCGCCATCGCTTCCTCGACGAAGAGCGGATGCGCGCCCTCGGCATCGGCGACGATCTCATCCTCACCACCCGCGAGACGCGGCGCGTGACCGAGACGGTCATGCGTCATCTCGCCGCCGCAGTGTCGGCATAATCGACCGTGGGTAGCCGTGCAGGGCGCGATACGATGCGTGAGTAAGAGCATCCAAAACGCCTGATCGCGCGTGGCCGTCATCACGGTGACCCGCCGGGATGGAAGGTGATGGCCGGCCATGCCCGAGCTTCCCGACATTGTCGTCTACATCGAACGACTCGCGCCGCGCATCCTGGGCCAAACGCTCGACGCCGTCCGCGTGAAAAGCCCGTTCGTGGTGCGCTCGTTTGACCCGTCGATCCACGAGGCGCGGGGAAAGCGGGTGGTCGAACTGCGGCGGATGGGCAAGCAGATCGTGACCGGGCTTGAGGGCGACATCTTCCTGGTGTTTCATCTGATGATCGCGGGCCGACTCCACTGGAAGCGTACCGGCGCGAAGGCGCCCGGCCGGGTGGGGCTTGCCGCGTTCGACTTCCCGACAGGGACATTGTTGTTCACCGAGGCCAGCACGACGCACCGCGCCTCGATCCATGTGGTCAGAGGTGAAGGGGGCCTCGATCAGTTCGAGCGCGGCGGCTTGGATGTATTGGAGGCGGGACTTGAGCAATTCCGCGATACTCTGCTGCGCGAGAACCATACCCTGAAGCGGGCGCTGACCGACCCGCGCCTGTTCAGCGGCATCGGCAACGCCTACTCCGACGAGATTCTGCATCGTGCTCGCCTCTCGCCGGTCAAGCTGACCTCGCGCCTTGATCATGCCGAGATTGAGCGCCTGCACCGCGCGACGCGTGACACGCTGGTCGCGTGGACCGAGCGCCTCCGCGCGGAGGCGGGTGAGGGATTTCCCGAGAGGGTGACGGCATTCCGCGAGGGTATGGCTGTTCATGGTCGCTACCGGCAGCCATGCCCGGATTGCGGCGCGCCCGTGCAGCGAATCGTCCACGCCGGCAACGAGACGAACTATTGTGCGCGTTGCCAGAACCAGGGCCGGCTGCTCGCCGACCGCGCACTGTCCCGCCTGCTGAAGGGGGATTGGCCCCGGTCGCTGGAAGAGTTGGACGCGCGCACCACCCGCTCGCGGGCCGTGATCAACGATTGAACCATGCAGGAGGCGGGACGGAATGCTCAAAGGTGACAAGGTCATCTTGCGCGCCATCACTCGCGAGGACCTGCCCCGGCTATGCGAGTTCAACAATGATGTCGAGGTCGAGCTCGCGGGAGGCGGCGATCCGCCGATGCCCCAATCGCTGGCACGCTTGCAGGCCGAGTTCGACCAAGACTCGGCCAAAGGCGGGCGTGACGGCGCGCGTTTCGCGATCGAGGCCGATGGCCGGCTGATCGGCACATGCGGCTATCACAACGTCATCGAAACCGATCGCACCTGTGAGCTGGGCATCGGAATTGGCGACAAGGACTTTTGGGGCCGGGGCTACGGCAGCGACGCCGTGCGCGTCATTCTTGATTACGCCTTCCGCCTACGCAACATGCGGCGGGTATGGCTACGGGTTCGGGGCAACAGCGAGCGCGCCACCCGCGCGTACCGTTCGTGCGGGTTCGTCGAGGAGGGCCGCCTCCGTGAGCATGTGTGGAGCGCCGGGCAGTACGTCGATCTCGTTGTGATGGGCGTCCTGCGGAGCGAGTGGCAGGCTGACATGACGAATGACTCCCGAGAGGCGTGATTCACGCCGGCCATGGATCAATGCAAGAACATTTCTACAAAACCGGCTCAGGTCGCGCCGTCGGGCGCCGATAGCTTAGGGGAGATGCCGGTTGAAAATCAGGGACGATTGCGCCCCGCGTAAAGACTCCGCCTAATTCCAGGCGCCATCAACGGGCCGCGCTCCGGCGCTGGCTGGCGCCATCAGCAGCCACGGCTCCGCGATTTCACGCGCGGCCGGTAGACGGCGACCGCTCCGCGCCGCCCGCGATTCTCACACCCCGCGCGGCCAGATGTCCCTGCGTCCCATCTCAGTGGAGGGAAGCGTCATGCTGACGACGGCGATTCCAATTCGAGCCGCGGCCCGCACCGCCATGATCGTGGCCGTGGCGGTGATGGCCGCCGGATTCACGGCGGGGAGCGCAACCGTCGCCGCGGTCGCCCAAGACCAGCAGCCCGAGACTGCCGCGGTCTTGGGCGGGCGTGTCATCGCCGTGGGCATACCCGGCGCGGGCGCGATCACCGCGGTCGGCCGCTTTTTGCCCGGTGGACCGATACACGACAAGCCTGAATTCGCCGCCTTCACGACCCCTGGCCGGATCCTCGACCCGGAGCGAATCTTGGTTGCCAGCGGGTCGAACTTCGGCGCCCCCATCGCGGATGCCTCCCAGGCCCCCGGCGCGATCCTCTCCATCGTCCCTACCAGCGCCGAGCCGCTGATTGTGCCCGCTGAGTTTGCCATCTCCGGCGACCAGGCATCCACGCTCGATGGACGGGTGCAATTGCTGGCGGCACAGAGTCCGGCGTTCCTCAACGGCGTCAACAATCCCGGCGCTGTCACGGCCGCCATGCCGTCCGTCAGTAATCCGCGCGGGCTGTCGCTGAACAACGGCTTCGGCCGCATCTGGCCCGCCAACGCGCCGACAGGAATGACGGGACCGGGCACGACAACAATTCTTGACCCGTCAGGCATCCCGCTCGCGGGTGCGCCGAGTAAGGTCGGCGGCGGCGTGTTTGGTGGCGCCGAGACGAACCGCCGGCCTGAGCAGGTCCGCGACGGCGCACTCACCAGCGGCGCAGTCGGGGTCGCGCTCTTGGGCAAATCACCTGATGACAGCGGCCGTGCCGTGTTCGCGGTGGTGGCCGCGGACGGAAGCATCGTCCAAGTGCAGACGGAGCTGGGTCTCGATGGATTGGCGCCGGCCGGCACGATTACGCCCCTGCGCGACCGGCCCCGCTTGACGCGCGATGCCGGCATCAACAGCGAGCCTCGTGCCGGCGTGGTCCTGAACTTTGAACCGGTGCGCATCCTGTATATCGCGGATCCGGGCGCGGACACGATCGTCGCGCTCACGCTGCTCGACGACGGTCGCATCTTCCTACCCGGCCCGATCCGCCGTATTGAGTCCGCCCTGTTCGATATGCCGGTCGATCTCGCCCCGGCGAAGCCCGAAACCGATGACACGGACTGGGCCAGCAATACCACGCTCGAGGCCGATTCGGACCTCTACGTGGTGAATCGCGGCAATAACACGATTGTCCGCCTGAGGCAGGATGGCGCGGTCGTCGCGGTGCGGCGGGTCGTGCTCGCGGATGGAACGCCGTTGGGTGATGCCCGCCTCAACGGTATTGCCGTTTCGCCCGACGGCGCACGGGTGTGGGTCACTGTCAGTGGCGCGCTGCCGGGCTTCGCCGGCCACGACGGCGCGGTGCTGGAGTTGCTGGCGTTCGGCGGCCGGTAGCGCGGGTGTGCCGCTCCGAACCTGGCCGGCCGGCCTCTCACCGCAGTCGCCCTCCGGCCGTGGTAAAGACGCTACCCGAACGGATGCCGTCCAGCCCCGACCATCGCGAAGGAATGAATCGATGCTGAGCACCTGGAACCGGCCGCGCATCCTAAACCGGCGTGGCGCAATGCGCCTGGGGGCGCTGGGACTGGCCGCGACGACGTTGAGCGCGCTGGATACGGTCGCCCGCGCGCCCCGGCGGCTGGCCCGCGCCGCGCCTGCCGAGCTACCCAATATCCAGTTCGACGTGTCCGACTACACTGCCCCTGCCCGGACCATAGACGGGACTCTGTTTCGATTCGGACCGGTGTACACGCTGTTTGTCACCGCGCGACTGACGCGCCTACCCAGCGCGGGCGACCGCCAGGTATTCGTTGATGCCCTGGATGCAATCGAGGCGGCGTATCCGTTCAGCCCGGACGGTGTCTTCACCGTTGCCGCCTACGGAGTCCCATATTTCAACCGGCTCCCGGGAGGGATTGGCGGCCCGCTCGTCGCGCGACACATGCCCCGACTTCTGTCTGACCGTGCACGCTTTGCGCTGGAAGAGGCGGAACCCGCGCCGACCGATGTCGCGCCCGGCAACCCCGGAATCAGCAAGCAAACCTTCAACCTGCCGGTAGTGATCGAGGGCAACGACCTCCTCCTGACGCTGAGCAGCGATGTGCGCGCGAACCTCACGGATGTAGTCGCGTGGCTCACCGGTAGCGACCGGCTGAACGGAGCCGGCGTTCCCTCACCGGCGCTCGGCGGACTGGTAGGTGTGACCTCCACCCGGCTAATGTTCGTTCAGCCGGGGCTGCCGCGCGGTCTCGCGGACCGCGAGGCGTTGCCGTTCGCGTCCCGAATGAACCCGGCTTCGCCGATGTGGATGGGCTTCGCATCCCAACAGGTCGCCAGCAGCGGCCCGGCGGCGATCACCACCTTTCAAGGTAATGCGTCGGCGCGATTCACCCACACCGTCGCCGGAGACTATTTCGCCGGCGGCGCAATCCAACACCTGTCCCATGTGATCCTCGACCTCAATCAGTGGTACGCCGAAAGCGAGCCGTACGCCGAACGCGCCCAGTACATGTTTCGATCCAATCCATCGCCGTCGCTGGGCAATCCCGACCAGCTCACTGACGGCGGCGGTCCGGCGTTCCTCCCTGACGTCTTTCAGGGACGCGACGATGCCCGTCGCAACGCCGAGGGAGTGAAGACCCTCGGCGGTGAGCGCCGCATCGGACATGTGGCCGCTCTCCAGCGCGCCTCGCGTGCGGCGGATAGCACACCTATCCACATCCGGCTCGATGGTCCCGGCTTCGACTCGATGGATGTGCCGGATGGCAGCGCCCAGCCCAAGTTGCAGTTCAGCATGTTTTTCCCGACCGCTGCCTTCTTCGAGCGGATGCGCCGCTATCAGTCGTCTCGCGATCTGAGCGACGCGCATGGGGTCGCGCCCCGAGCGAGCGGTGTCGAGCGGTTCATCACCACCACCCGCCGCCAGAACTTCCTCGTGCCGCCGCGTGCTCATCGCGCATTCCCGCTGGTGGAAGTGTCCTGACCTCCCGCGGGCGCGATATCGATCACCCGCTCCCGAGGATATCGGCCAGATGCCCCCGGAAGTGGCCGACCGCCACTTGGTGGAACACGAGCGCGAGCGGGCCGGTCCTGCCGCCCGCCGACTGGATCGGTGTGGCCAGCAGTGACTCGTCGACCGCCTCGACCGCGGCGATCGTCGCGGCCCGGTTTCGCTCGAACTCTGCCAACAGCTCCGCCACCGACGCCGCCGCCCGCCGTTCCACTTGACGCTGATTGTAGGCATCGATACCGCCTCGGGCCGCGTGTGTCGGCGTCTCGCCATCGGGGGACTGGTCGCCGCTTGCCACGGGTGTCCGCGAGGGAATTTCCAACATGCGCGGATAGGTCCACTCGATCGACGCGATGTGCGCGAGGATTTGGCGGCCGTTCCAGCCGTTTTCGTAGCGTCCCTGGTCGAGCCGAGCCGCCGGAAGTTCGCACAATCGCGTCAGCGCCTCGTCGCCGCTCGACCGCAGATCGGCCAGCAGCTCGGCCTTCGACGGCGCACGTTCGTTGGTCATGGTCGTGTGCTCCTTGATGGTCGTGGTGGCGGTATTGTAGTCATACGTCACCGCCGGGGCGGGACCGAGACGATGGAGGTGTGGTATGCGGCTCACGCTCCTGGGCACCGGCACGCCGATCCCCGACCCGCGACGGCGCGGGCCGAGCCAGGTGATCGAGGTAGGTGGGCGGCTGGTGTTGGTCGATTGCGGCAGCGGCGTCGTACACCGTCTGCTCGAGGCCGGCTATGAACGGCCCGCGATCACGCGCATCGCCATCACCCATCTCCACTCCGACCACATCACCGGCTTGCTTGACCTGCTGTGGACCGGTTGGATCATCCGCTGGTGGGACGAGCCGCCGCCGATCGCGGGGCCGCCGGGCACGGCCGGCCTAGTTCGCGGTTTCATGGAGGCGTTGTCGTATGACATTGAGGTGCGGATGAAGGGCGAGCGGCTCCGTCGCGAATGGCTGGAGCCGGCAGTCGAGGAGATCGACGATGGGTGGACGACCGAGGGCGACGGCTGGCGGTTGACCGGCTTTCGCGTCGCGCACGAACCGGTCGATCAGGCGTTCGGCTTCCGGCTCGACGCCGATCGCGGCTCGGTCGTGATCTCCGGCGATACCAGCCCCTCGGAGAATCTGATCCGGCACGCCCACGGCGCCGACCTGCTCGTGCATGAAGTCTACTGGCGACGTGGAGCCGAGGCGTTGCGCGCCGGCGTCACCGACCCCGATGCCCTGCACCGCCGCCAGACCATCGACAGTTACCACACGCACTCGGAGGATGTTGGCAGCATCGCGGCGCGCGCCGAGGTCAATCACCTCGTCCTCAGTCACATCCTGTTCCGAGGCGGCGGCCCGGCCGATATCGCGGCCGATATCGCGCCCACGTTCCGCGGTTCGGTGACGGTGGGGGAGGACCTACAGTCGTTCGACATCCCATGAAGGTGCGTGTTGGGTGTTGGGGGGTGGCTCACCTATCACTCCCGCGGGCTACGCGCGGGGCATGCGTGATTCCCACGCGAACGCCGAACCAGTGGTGCGAGGAAGGTAGCGGCGATTGACAGGCGTGGGACAATTGGACGGCCCGCGAGGCATAACGCGAGGCCGGAGGCGCTGACATGACGACGGAATTGGAGCGGGTGATCGAGCAGGCAGAGCGGGATGTGGAGCCGAGTGTGATCGAGCGTCTCGCGCGGCGGGTTGGCGTGGGTGCAAATGCCGCGGCAGTGTTCGGTGAACCGGTCCATCAGGAGGGGCTAACCGTCATCCCGGTGGCGCGGGTCAGTTGGGGGTTCGGCGGCGGTGGCGGCGCGTCGGCAACGAACGATGAGCGCGGTGAAGGCGGCGGTGGTGGCGTGTCCGTGTCCCCGGCCGGATTCATCGAGCTGAAAGACGGCGCCGCCGACTACCGGCCGATCAAGAACCCTGCCGCGCTGGCCCGAGGCGTGGCGTCAATCATCGTCGCGAGCGGCCTCGCGACATGGCTGATTCTGCGTGGGGTGCGCGGGCTGATCCCGTAAGCTGCCGTGCCTGTAGCATTTGGCGCGCCCGCGCCGCACACGTCTCCGGTTGCCGAATGCGCGTCGTGCGTTCATGGCCGTCGCTCTAAGACTAACCGGACCCATCATCTTGGCGTGCCGTCGGGCGGTGGAACACACGGCCGGCGACTGTCGAGCGCGGTCCCGGCGCGCTCTTGCGATTGACTTCACAAGTGGCCGGTGCTATGTTCGGATTGCGCCCGGGCTAGTGCCGCGCGGGCTGACAGGCAGTCAGTGAGTGCATCGCTAGATTCGCGGCGCCGGCTTTTCGCCGGCTCATCGGACCCTAGGCATGTTCGTGCGTCGTGTCCCTGCCCTCCCCCTCGCCGCCCGGTAAGGCTACCGTGTCCAGCCCGCTCCGATAGACCGGCGATCCCTTAGATCACGGCGTGACGTGCCGGGGAGGTAGCTCACGGCGATGTCTGACATCTTCAATAACTGGGTGGCAGTCGCGTTCGGCATTCTCGCCGGGATCATCCTGGTCGGCACGGCGTTGATTGCCAATATCCTCCTCGCGCCCAAGGCGCCGTCTCGCGCGAAAGGGACGCCGTTTGAATGCGGCATGTTACCCATCGGTCGCGCAACCGGCCGCATCCACTTTCGCTACTACGTGTTCGCGATTCTGTTTCTCATCTTCGATGTGGAAGCGGTCTTCCTGTTTCCATGGGCCATTACCTTCCTTGATATAGGCGTCCAGGCGTTTTGGGAGATGACATTGTTCATCGCCATACTTGCGACTGGCCTCGCCTACGCCTGGAAGAGAGGAGTACTGTCATGGCAGTAGTCGATACCGACACACTTGTCGCGACCACCACCACCGTCCCGACCGAGTCCCCTGTCACCCAGCCGGCTCCGGCGACCGCGGAGCCATTGCCGCTCCCCGTCTATACGCCGGACTTCACGCCCGAGCTGGAACGGCTCAAGCCGCTGAATGCCACGCCGGGAAAGGCGCTGTACCGTCAGGTTCTGCCGGGAGTGCTGGCCGTGCCCGCTGACGCGGTGTTCGCGCTGGCCCGCAAAAGCAGCCTGTGGCCGATGACCTTCGGCCTTGCCTGTTGCGCCATTGAGATGATCGCGACGTTCATGGCTGACCACGACCTCGACCGCTTCGGCATCGTGCCGTGGCCGTCGCCGCGCCAGTCAGATGTGATGATCGTCTCCGGTACCGTCACGAAGAAGATGGCCCCGGCGGTGAAGCTGCTGTACGAGCAGATGCCCAATCCAAAGTGGGTGATCTCGATGGGCGCCTGTGCGACAAACGGCGGACCGTACACGGCCTATGACCGGGTGGTGCAAGGGGTAGACAAGCTGATTCCGGTAGACGTGTATGTTCCCGGCTGCCCGCCGCGCCCCGAGGCGCTGATCGACGGCTTCATCGCGTTGCAGAAGAAGATCATGATCGAGCGAAGCAAGTAACGGAGCGCTCAGCCGCCGGCGTTCCGCACGGGCCTGGGCACACGCGCCGAGACTGTACTGAGCGCCGCGGACGGTGCGGTCGCGCGCCGGCAAGCTGGAAGCTAAAGACTAAAGGCCGAGAGCTACCACCATGACCAGCGACAACCTGGAGCGGACCGCCAAGGGTACGATCAAGCGCGACCCGAATGCGGCCAAGAAGGAGCCGGCCGCGACCGCAGAGGAGCGTGCTGCCCGCCTTGCCGAGGCTAGGGAGCGCGCCCGTGCCGCCGCTGCCGCGCGGGCGGCCGGAGGCGGCGCGATGGCGAGCGCCGCACCGGCTGCCGCGGCGATCAGCCCCACCGAGGGTGTGCCCTCCGATCAGCCGGAGCCGGTCGCGGCGAGCGGCGGCGTTGCCGGTGGCGCCGGCGGATCACCCCGCACGGCGAAGGGTACGATCAAGCGCGACCCCAACGAGCCAAAGAAGGAACCCGCCGCGTCGCCGGAAGAACG
>JBBQJF010000179.1:0-10046 GCA_038325665.1 Dehalococcoidia bacterium
AGGGCGATCTGCTGGCCGGAGGCGTCGAGGTAGCGGGTGCGGCCGGTGCGGCTGTCCTTGCGCCAGGTTGCCTCGACCGCTTGGCCGTCGAGCAGAAGCAGGGCGCGACCCGTTCCCTCGCTGACGTACAGCACATGGCCAGATCGGTCACCCGAGGGGCGAACATCAGAGAGGTGGATGATCACGTTCTTGGCGGTCAGGGGCTCTCCCGTACGGCCGTCTACATGGGGCGCACCGGCCTGGGAGCGGCGGTAGCTGTTCGTGGCCGCGCTGTAGTCCCACCGTACAGCGAAGTCGCCGTCGTTGAGTCCCTTGATGTCGAAGTCCATCGTTGCCACGCTCGCGGGGCGACCGGTGGCGCCACCGTCGGCCTTGAAAGTCCACGGCGTCAGTGTCGCGGGGCCGCTCCAACCGTGGTCGCGGGCGGAGGCGCGGGCCGCGGTCGTGCTCGTGACCGCGTTGTGCGGGGCGATGCGCGTTGGGTCGCGGGTGATCGCGGTTTCGCCCGCGACTTCATCGATCTGGTGTACACCCCACTCGCGCATCTGTGCCGTGGCGTCGGCCGGCCCCGGCTCGGCGGCAGCGCCGACATGCACATAGGTCGCGCGCAGCTCTAGAACCATGCCGAGGTACTGCGTGCGCGCCGAGCGTACTGGTTCGATCACCGCCGCGTCGTTTCGCCAGTACACGGCCATGAATCGGGTCATACCGGCTTCGACCACGGCCTCATACACGATCTCGGCCCGGTCAAGGCCATTCTGCGGCCGGGCGCCGGCCGCGTTGTCGATCATAACCGCGACCGGCGATTCGTTCGCGCGTGTGCGCTGCTCCGTCTCGCTCAGTCGCACGCCATCGAGCAGCCCGGTGGATGGGGCGGCGAACGGCGCAACCGCGCGGGCATCAATCGGCGTGCGTCGGGTGGCGGGCGCGGTGGCGGCCACCACGATTTCGTTCGGGCGCGCGGCGAAGGCGGCAAAGGCGAGGGTGAGAGTTGATGCCGTGAGGAGCACGGCGACGATCAGCATCGGCCGGAAAAGTCGGCGCATCGGTGAATCTCCACGTTACAGACAGGAGCAGCGGGCATTACTGCAATCTATGTGTAATGCTAGACCCACCAGTCGGCCTGCCGGTATTGGGGAGAACCCGGAATCAAACCGACACTCACCCGTGTAGGCGGTCCGGGTCGTGGCGCGTGACCATACAGTCCGGGCGTTTGAGCAGCCTCGGGCCGCGGGCGAGCCATCGGGTCGCTCCAGGCCTGCTCCTCGTGAATGGAATCCTGATTGCTCGGAACCCAATGGCTGAACGGACGCGAGGTGAGGGAAGCGGCGGTCGAGAGGTCACGCGATCCATGCCTTGCGGCGGCGGTAGTGCTTGACGTCGCGGTAGGACCTACGCTCCCCGGCGGCGGTGACACCGAGATAAAAGGCTTGGACGCCCTCGTCGCGGCTGAGTTGTTCGGTCGGGCCGGAAAGCACGATGCGGCCGTTCTCCATCACATAGGCGTAGTGCGCGACCTGGAGCGCGACGCGGGCATTCTGCTCGACCAGCAGGATCGTGGTTTTCGCCTCGGCATTGATCCGGCGGATGATGGTGAAGATCTCTTGCACGAACATCGGCGCCAGACCGAGTGAGGGTTCGTCCAGCAGCAGCGTGCGCGGGTTCGCCATCAGCGCGCGGCCGATCGCGAGCATTTGCTGCTCGCCACCGGAGAGGTAGCCGGCCCGCCCGCCCTGCCGGTCCTTGAGACGGGGGAAATATTGATAGACGAGGTCGAACTTCGACTTGAGGTCGCGGCTGGGGGCGGTGTGCGCCCCCGCGATCAGGTTCTCGTGTACGGTCAGATGCGGAAAGACATGCCGCCCTTCCATGACGTGCATCACGCCGCGTTTGACGACATCCGCGGCGTCTTTGCCGTCGATGCGCTGCCCGTCCAGTTCAATGTGACCCTGGGTGACTTCGCCATTCTCACTCCGAATCAACCCGGAGATCGCCTTGAGCGTCGTGCTCTTACCCGCCCCGTTGGCGCCCAGCAACGCGACGATGCTGCCCTCCGGCACCTCCAGCGTGACGCCCCGCAACGCGAGAATCACCCGCCCGTACATCACTTCCACATCGGTGAGCTTGAGCATCACGCCTCCGGGGGGAGGTCATAGGCCACGGGTCATAGGCCACAGGGACGAGGCGCGGCGCACCCCGCGTCTCCTATGACGTGTGACCTGTGACCCGTGACCCGTGACCTATGACCTATGACCTATGCCGGCTTCGGCCCCTCGAACCAGTCCTTCTCCAGTGTGAGCTTGCCGGCCTTGACCTGATAAAGGCGCACTTTGCGGGAGCCGGCGTGGTCTTCCTTGGTGATCGTGGTGCCGGGGGACATGCCGAAGCCCTTGTAGTCCTTGATCAACTCGACACCGCGCTTCACGTCTTCGCCGGTAATCTTGTCCTTGTCGCCCGCCAGCCGGATGCCCTCGTTGATCAGGCCGCAGGTATAGACGCCGCGCAGGTAGTAGACACCGATCTTTTTCTCGTCCTGCGGCTTGCCCGTGGTCTTCCAGTAGTCGCGTAGCATCTTGAGCGCCTCGGGCTCATCCTCTTTCACCGAGACGAACTGGAGACCGTGGTAGCCTTCCGACGCCTGGACGCCGGCCAGCTCGATATCGATCTCGCCGATGCCCCACACGAACGAGTACATCTTGGTCGCCGGGAAGCCGACCTGCGCCGCGGCCTTGATCGCCAGCGATGGATGGTTGCCGAATTCGTGGATCAGCAGATAGTCGGGGTCGCGCTGCTTCGCGTCGAGGAACTGCTGGCTGAGGTCGGTGGCCGCCGGGGGGATGCCAATCGTTGTCAGCAGGTCCAGCCCTAGTTTCGGCGCCTGCGCCTTGATCAATTCGAGCGGATCTTGTCCGGCAGCGCTGTCGTTGTAGAGGTACATCACCTTCGGCTTGCGCGAGGTGTCCTTCCACGAGTCCTTGACGTGACCGAGCAGCGCCATCGCCTGCGAGTGGTACGATGCGACGCCGACATACGTGTACGGGTACTTCGCCCCGCTCTCGACCTCGGAGATACCGTAGCCGGGCGTGAACAGCGGCACCTTATCGTCAGTGGCCTTGGGCGACAGCGCGTTGGTGATCGGCGTGCCGTAGCTCTGGATCGCGACGACCTTGTCCTGCTCGACGAACTTCTTATAGCCTTGCTCAGCCTTGGGCACCTCGTAGCTGTGGTCGAACTCGACCCACTCGATCTTGCGCCCGTACAGGTTCTTGGCGTTGGTGAACTCCGACCAGTCCTTCACGCCCTCGCCCAGGAAGTTGCCGACATTCGCGGTGGCGCCGGAGCGGTCGATGAAACCACCGACCTTCACCCCCGATAACTGCCGCGCCGGCGCCACGGTCGCCGCGGCCGCGGCCGGCGACGCGCCGGCGGCGGCGGGCGCCTGCGTCGCCTTAGTTTCGGTCTTGGTATCGTCACCGCCACCGCACGCCGCCGCGATCGCCGCGGCGCCCGCGCCCATGCTGACCGCACCCAAGAACCGGCGGCGCTTTAGTGCACGCGCCCAATAACTATTGTCCTCCAACATGTTGACTCCCTCCTCCTGGCTTCGGCCAGCAATGGACCCACATGCGCCCGGTTGACCGGCTACCACGACGTACGATGCCCTATCTCTCGTTTCTTGTCCGGTCACCTCCCTATCAAGGCTGCGCCGCCGCTCAATAGGAGAACGGCCATCGTTGCACGGTATGCTTCAGCCGGGTCCACAATCTGTAGAGGCCGTCCGGCTCCCAGATGATGAAAAGGATGATCAGCAGACCAAAGATGATCTGCTCGACAAACGTATAATACGTCTTGAGGCGCGGCACGACATCCGAAAATGGCTCGACGACATAATCGCGCACGACGATTGGCACCAGGATGATGAAGCCGGCGCCCATCAGCGCACCGGGAATGCTGCCCTGACCGCCGATAATGATCATCGCCAGGTACTGCACCGATTGCGACACGCCAAACGCCTCATGGTTCACCGACCGATACCAGTACGCCAGCAGCGCGCCGGCCACCCCCGCGTAGAATGCGCTGAGGGCAAAGGCCATCAGCTTGTACTTGAACATGCTCACGCCGATCGACTCCGCGGCAACCTCGCGGTCCCGAATCGCGACCCAGGCACGACCGACGCGGGTGCGGAAGAGGTTCTGCGCGAACACGATTCCGAGGATCGCGAGCAGTCCGAACAGATAGTAGCGATCGACATCGGTGCGGATGACATGCGCCCACGGGCCGATGTGGACCTCGGGGCGCGGCACCGGCAAGCCGGCCACGATCCTGCCCTTGACCGTCAGCTTGGGAACCAGATGCAGCACCACCCATTCGAGGATTGGATGCGCCGCCAGCGTGGCGATCGCGAGGTACAGTCCTTTCACCCGCAACGACGGCACCCCGAATAGCGTGCCCACCAGCGCGGCGGTCACACCGGCCGTGGGGATGGTGATCAGCAACTCCAGCGGGCTGCCCTTCAGCCCCGGCCAGCGGTCGTAGAGCAGCCCCACCGTAAAGGCGCCCACCATGGCGAACGCCGCATGTCCGAGTGAGACCTGGCCGCAATATCCGACTAGGATGTTGAGTCCGACCGCCGCGACCACCGAGATCCAGACCAGATTGAGATTGTTAATCCAATAGGCGTCGAGGATGCGTGGGATCACGAGGAAGGTGACTGCCAAACCGCCCCAGAACGCCGCCCTTGCCAGCGGGACACGCTGGACCGCGGCATCGGCAGAGTAAGATGTCTTGAAACGGCCCGTCGCGGCGCTCAGCATGGTTGTCTCCCGTAACAGCACCTAACCCCCGGTCCACCGACCTGCAACGGAAGGGGGGAACCTGTCCAGGTCTGGTCGCGCCCCGCGGGGCATGGCCGGCTCCCAAGAGTACGTCAGCGTGTCGTGTGACGACACTTACGACATCGGAGTCATGCATACCGTGCACTCGCGCCGAACTCCCGCCCGGCGTCAGGAGGTAATTCCTGGACCGGCGTTTTGGGCGCCGCTGGACTCTGTTTCCGCGTTGCGGATCCCGCGGCCGTTCACACTCGTTCGATCTGCTCGCGGCCGAACAGCCCATGCGGCCGGATCATGAGAATGATGATCAGCACGATGAAGGGCACCGCCGCGTCGAATCCGCCGCCGTATCCGGCGTCTTGCAGCACCGGATTGATGTATGCGCCGGTCAGGTTCTGCACCAGCCCGATGATCACACCGCCGACGATCGCGCCGGTCAGGCTCTCCAGCCCGCCGAGGATGACGGCGGGGAAGACGATCAACCCGACAAGCGCCAGGGTAAGGTCTACACCTTGGCGGGCGCCCCACATGATCCCGCCGACGGCCGCCACCATCAAGGCGATCGCCCAGGTGACGGCGAACACCCGACGCACGCTGATTCCCATTGAGAGCGCCGCCTGCTGGTCATCGGCGACCGCCTGCATGGCGATGCCGGTTCGGGTGAATTTGAAGAATGCCGACAGCACCGCGATGAAGAGCACCGCGAAGCCGAGCGACCACAGGTCAATCTGCGAGACCGGCGTGCTGAAGATGGTGATGGTATCGGTGGAGAACGGCTCGAACGGGCCGATGCTCACCCGCGGGATCGCCTTCGTTTGTGGCGTCCAGATCGTGGCGACTAACCCGCGCACCACCGATGCGAGGCCGATCGTTGCCATGACCACCGACACCAGCGGCTTGCCGATCAGCGGTCGCAGGATGCCCCGTTCCACCACGAACCCCAGCAGCGCGCCGATGATCAGAGTCAGCGGAAATGCGACGGCCAGTGGAAAGCTGTAATTCGTGACCATTGCCACCAGGAGATAGCCGCCCAGCATGACCATCTCGCCTTGGGCAAAGTTCACCGCCTGACTCGCCTTATAGATCAGGACGAAGCCCACCGCCACCAGCGCGTACAGCGAGCCGACCACCAGCCCGATGATCATCACTTGGCGGAACTTTGTCTCGAGGAGAAAGAACGCCAGCGATGGGAAGTCCATATCATAACCCCCTCCTCCCTTGGCGCCGGAACGGGGAGGTAATCAGCGGTCGCGGGCGACCGATCGGGTCGCCCCTGGTGAACGTGATTGGGATGTATCGGGTTGGCGCTCCCTGGTGGGCCTCCCTGATCATGCGTCCCGCGCCGCGCTCGTTGTGTTCGCGGGTGCGGCGCGTCAAACCGAACCGGAGGTCTGACGATTCATGAGATGCCGGACCGGCATCGATGCTTCCGGACATACACCGCTCGGGGTGAGCGGCTGGCTTGTCCTCGCGATGGAGCGCTGTACCTTCGCTCTCCTCTCCGACCTACCCGGCGAGCCGGGAAATGGACGGTTGTCGTTAGGTCACGGTTGCCGGCTCGCGACCCATCGCGACGATCCGCGGACCCGCCGTTGGCGATGAGCCGCCGCCGTACAGTGTATTGACCACATCCGACCACCGGGACGCCACGGTCGTGCGGCGCACGGTGCGGAGACGGGTCAACTCGCCGTCGTCCGCGCTCAGCTCGCGGTCGAGGATGGCGAATCGTTGGACACGCTGCCCCGCCGGTAGTTCGGCGTTCGCGTGCTGAACAGCTTGACGCACCAGATCTTGCACGTCCGGGAGTTGCGACAACTCGCGGTAGGTGGTCACGGATGTACCCTTCTGCTCTGCCCAGGCGCCGACCACCGACCCGTCGATTGCCACCAGGGCCGCCGGGTACGGCCGGTCGGCGGCGAGTACGATCGCATATTGGATATAAGGTGAGGCGACCAATCGCCGTTCTATCTCGGCCGGGACGACCCGCGTGCCGTCAACCAACCGCGCCACATTGGTAACCCGATCGAGTAACGTGAGCGTGCCATCCCCCGCCATGCTGCCGAGGTCGCCGGTGGACAGCCAGCCGTCTGGCAGATTCGCGGACGCCGTGTCCCCAGGGTGTGCGCCGGCCACTCCCGGCCCTTGCACCAGGACTTCACCATCGGCCGCGAGTCGCATCGTGACGCCCGGCAAGGCGCGACCCATATTGTTCTCGCCGACGGCGGTCGGTCCAGCCGCGGCCGTGAGCAGATAGAGCTGTTTGAGTGGGACACCAATGGCGCGGTAGAATCGCACGGTTTCGTTCGGAAGCGACGCGCCGGTGCTGTATGCCTGGCGCGCGTGCAACAAACCGACATGGTCGCGCAATGGACGCCGAATCAGCAGCTCGGCCAGCGGGCGCGGCAGCCGCGGCCCGCCGCTCTCGCCGGTCACGCCGCGGCACAATGCCCGTCGCAACCGGCCCGATCCCGCGATGCGCGTGCGGAGCGTCGTTTCAAGCCGCTGCCACAGATGTGGCGACGCGACTACAAGTCGGGGACCAATCTCCTGTATGTCCTGGAGGACCGTCTCCGCGTCCTCGGGTAGATTTACCGTGAATCCGGCGACCAACGCCGCGGCGGTCGCGAACGCGCGGTCGCCGATCCAGGCGTTGGGCGCGAACGAGACATATTCACTATTCGCGTTTAGCCCCTCCGCCGCGACCATCGCGCGGGCCGCGCTCACGAGATTGGCGTGCGTCAGCCGCGCGGCACGCACCGCGCCGCCGGCGCCGGGAGAGAAAATAATCTCCGCGACCGCACCGGCGCGGAGGGATGACAGATCAGCCTCCACCACTGGGACCGTGGCGGCTGCACTCGCTGACGGCGCGGCTCCTCCAGCGGCGCTCGCCGGTTGCCCCTCCATCGCCCGCGCGGAGCGGCTGACGCGCGTGACGGGCGGCGGTTGCCCTGTTACGTCCCACAGCGGGCGCAGCCACGGATCGGTGTACGGTCGCATGCCGCGCGGGTCCCAGTACACGACGCGTTCGAGCGAGGGCAGGCGGTCGCGCGATTCAAGGAGTTTATCAACCTGCTCTTGGCCCTCAACGATCGCGAACCGAGCCTCGCACAGGCGTAGCATGTTGTCGAGTTCTGACGGGGTGGCGTCCGCGAATAGCGGCGCGGCAATGCCGCCGGCGGCTTGAATCGCCAGCTCAGACGCCAGCCATTCGGCGCGGTGTTCGCCGATCAGCGCCACCACGTCACGCGGGCGCACACCCAGTCTCGCCAAGCCTTGGGCGATGGTCCGCACGTTCGCGAGGTGGTCGCTCCATGTGATCTCCTGCCAGATGCCGTGACGTTTCTGGCGCAACGCCACGCCCTTGGGTGAGTGCTGAGCGCGCTCGGCGAGGAGGGCGGGAAGTGTCTCGGCGGCCATCAATCCCCTCCCCCGGACGACATCCCGGCCGCGACCGCGGTTTCGACGGCGTCAATCTCTTGGGCGGCGCGACGCAACGTCTCGTCTTCCTCGCCGAGGTAGGCGCGGATCACCGTGGGATCGCGTCGCACTGTGCCGGCGTCGCCGTCGGCGATCTTCTTACCGAAGTCCAGCACAACGATGTGGCTGGAGATATCCATGACCACACCCATGTCGTGCTCGATCAGCATGACCGTCATGCCCCATTCAGCATTGATGTCGAGGACGGCGCGAACCATCTCCTCCTTTTCTTCCACATTCATGCCGGCCATCGGCTCATCAAGCAGCAGCAAACGCGGCATCGCGGCGAGCGCGCGGCCAAGCTCGACGCGCTTCTGCATGCCGTACGGTAGTTCGCCGGCCGTGTTGCGGCGCACGCTCTCAAGGCCGAGGAACTCGATCACCTCCTCGACGACGGCGCGATGACGCGATTCTTCCCGTTGTGCCCGACCAAAGTAGAAGCCGGCCTCGATTAGCCCCGTCCGCATATGGATATGCCGGCCTAACATCAGGTTGTCCAGCACCGTCATGCCCTTGAAAAGGGCGATGTTCTGGAAGGTGCGCGCGATGCCACGACTCGCGACCTTGTGACGCGCGAGGCGCGTGATGTCGCTGTTCTCGAACGTTACATGTCCGCGGGTTGGGCGGTAGATGCGTGAGATGCAGTTCAGCAGGCTGGTTTTACCGGCGCCGTTGGGACCAATGATCGCGCAGATTTCCCCAGGCTCAACACTCAAGCTGATGCGATCGAGCGCGGCAACCGCGCCAAAGTGCAGCGAGACATCCTCCACCACGAGTTGGGCCATGGCCGCTCCTCATCTGTCCGCGTTCCATCACCGCCACGGGTGCGGAGCGCGGATATTGAAGCTTCCCAGGACACTGGACCCAGATACGTATTGTGAAGGTCGCCGCCCGCATTTTCCTCGGATAAGGAGCCGCGTGGTCGATGCCTTGATTCGGTGTGTTGCTCCCGTGCGATGCATGATAGCCGTCGTGTCTAATACGTGTCAGTTAACTGCTCACCTTACCCTTCGATAAGTATTGTCTTGGACTAATTCTGACGAAATCCGCGCCAGACTGGGTGGTCCGTACCCCGATTGATGACGTACTCCGCCGAATTTAGTCCCATGTTGTACTTACCGTGCGGTCAGGTGAGTAGTTACCGTGTTAGCACACAAGCGCTTTGATCTGACTCCACATTGCTCGATTTTCAACCGCTGGCGCGAAGTGTAGGCATCGAGTTCGACCGCTGTCAAGTACCCATTTTCTGCACCAAAGAACTCTCTGGCCCAGGTGGGCGCCCTGCTTCGACCGGCCACTTCACCTGGTCGCATAACGAACGGCCGGCCGTGTCCCCGTTGACCTTTTGGCCGCGCCGCGAGAACCACGACCAGCCTTGAACAGCCGCCGCCACACATAGGGGGTCTTCCCGCGTCTGTAGGGGCTATGGCACTGCCGTGTCAAAAAGGCGATCCGATAATTTCAAAGAACTTGCATTAGATCATCAATTTGCAGGTACAGGGAGACACTCATGCGTCCCATACGAATCGTGGCGCTATTCTTGGTCGCGCTATTTGCGCTCGCGGGCCGAACGCAAGGCGCGTCCGCGGCCGGCAGCTTCAACTACGGCGAGGCACTGCAGAAGGCGGTGTACTTCTTCGACGCTCAGCGCTCCGGCGCGGTTCCGGCTGACAACCGCGTCGAGTGGCGTGGCCCATCCGGCATGAGCGATGGCGCCGATGTGGGCGTGGATCTCAC
>JBBQJF010000180.1:0-9998 GCA_038325665.1 Dehalococcoidia bacterium
ATGGAAGCGGGTGAGGCGCCGGACGATGGCGAGGGTGACGATGGTGTCGAGGACTTTGACGGATCTTTCTGAGCGACAGTTCACGACCTAACGTCGCTAATAGTCACGCGCGGGCAACATCCTGCCCGCGCACCACGAACGAGAGGACGCACGCATGCCAATCTATGAGTTCTCGTGCCAGGACTGCTCCCGCCTCACGAGTGTGTTCGTACGAAACGTGAGTACGCAATACGAGGGCGCATGCAGCAATTGCGGGAGCAAGGCCCTCAAACGGGCCATCTCCCGCGTCGCGTACCATCGCACCGGCCAGCAGATCATGGATGACTACGGCGTCCCCGATCCTGCCGCCGGTCCAGACGCGTACAAGGACCCGCGACAGATCGGCCGCTGGGTCGAACAACGCTTCGAACAGATGGGCATGGACCTACCCGCCGAAGCGCGCACGATGATCGACGCCGCCCGCGAAGGCGAGTTCCCTGAGCCTGTCAAAGACCTTTAGCCAGACGGGTACTCTCCAGCCACGAGCCTTGCTGAAGGCGCTGTCCCCATTGCCTCGTGCGACGCCCGAGCAGACGCTCGGTTATCCCGCACCGGGGCGGCCCCGCCACCCAGCACGGAACAGGTCGCGTCATTCTCCACTAACCGGCCTGCCCCGGCTCGCGGCCGCGTGCGGCCGTCTGCCCCTCGCGGTAAGGGGTCCGGGCGGATCGTGCGCCTCCCCTCTCAGGGCCTCGTAACACTTCCCTCCGGCTCCGGCTCCGCGTGGGGCGTTTCTGTCCTGCTGGCGGGGTCCGCGCCGCCGCTTGGCTGTGCTGGTGTTTCCGGCTGCGTCACCGCTCCCTCCGGCTCCGGCGGCGGCGGCGGTGTTTTCTCGGGTTCGGCCGGGTGTGCCATGGTGGTGTTCTCCCAGTCGCAAGATAGCGCGATGCTACCCGACGCCGAGTCGGGCCTGATATTCCCATTAGAGTGATCCGCGCCGCCCTTCTGCATCACCCATTCCGCCCGGGAACACACCGGGAGTGGGCTGCCCACGCTGCTCGCGACCGGCGTTGCCCGATCAGGGGTCGGTTTCTGATCGATGGAGCGATCGCGGCGTCGATTCCCGCGACGCCAGACCGCGGACGCGCCACCCGCGCGGAACGGTCGCCCGTGGCCCGTTACCGCTCATCGCGGACGCGACCCGGCGCCACTAGTTCGTAAGACCGCGTGCGGCTACCGTGACGCCATGGCAGAGCTATCGCGTCAGTTGGATGAGATCGTTGAGCGGGTGCGGGCGAACCTGGGCGCGAAGCACGCGGCGCGCGAGCAGGCGTTAGGGCGCTGCCGCGATATCATCCGTCACTCGGCGTTGACAATTCGCGCGGTGCATCGCGGAGAATTCGATCTGGCGCGGTCATTGCTGGATGAGGCGCGGCAACGACTTGTCGAAGTTCGAGATGCGCTCGCCGGTCATTCCGACATATTCCATGCCGGTTTCGTCCACGATGCGCAGAAGGAATTCGCGGAAGCGTCGCTCACCATCGCACTCGTGCGCGGTGAACCGATCCCGGCGCCCGAGGAGTTGGTTGTCGAACACGCGGCGTACCTGATTGGGATGGGTGAGGCGGTGGGCGAGCTGCGCCGCTCGCTGCTCGACAGCTTGCGAGGCGGAGACATCGACCGGTGCGAGCGCTACTTGGCCGCCATGGACGATATCTACGCCGTGATGGTCACGATCGATTACCCCGACGCGATCACCGGCGGCCTGCGTCGTACCACCGACGTCACTCGCGGCATCATCGAGAAGACCCGCGGCGACCTGACCGTCGCGTCGCGGCAGCGCGACCTCGAGCAGCGGTTGGCGCGGTTCGAGCGGCGGTTGGAATGAGGCCGGGCCGCGACCCGACAAAACGCTGTTGCTCTCAACCAGTCACGACGATAGACTCCATCCGAATCAGTATTACCGCGCGTCCAATGCGACAAGTTCCGCTCCAATAACGTGTCCGATTGCCCCTTGTTATCTGTGCGGAACCCCGTTCGGATGTGCCGGCGTGGGGAGGAAACTATGCCCGTACTCGCGTTGCCGGCCCTGATCTGGCTGGTACCGATCACCGGAGTTCTCGCGGTGCTGTTCGCCTTGTGGCTCGCGCAGGATGTCCTGCGCCGTGACACCGGCACACCAGCGATGCAGGAAGTGGCCGGTCTAATCTTCGAGGGCGCGATGGCGTTCTTGCGCCGTCAATACACCACGATCGCGGTGCTCGCGTTGGTCGCGTCCGTGGTCATCGGCATCATTGTTGGCGCCGTCTCGGAGGGGGTTCGCGGCATCGAACGCATCGATACCGACGATCCCGCGACGCCCGAGGTCGTCGAGCAGTTCTATCTCCGAGCGACCGAGGAGATAGAAGTAAGTCGCACTGAAGAAGGCATCCTCACCGCGGTGGCCTTCCTCGTCGGCGCGGCCGCTTCGGCGCTATCCGGTTTCATCGGTATGTATATTTCCGTTCGCTCAAACTTGAGGACGGCCGCGGCGGCGCAGCGCAGCCTCAAGGAAGCGATCACGGTCGCATTGCGGGGAGGCGCGGTGTCCGGCTTCCTTGTGGTGGCGCTCAGCCTGCTTGGGGTTTCCGGCATCTTCGGCGTGTACAGCCGGGTGCTGGGTCACCCACCGGAGCTGGCGCCATTCCTCATCGTTGGGTTCGGGTTCGGCGCGAGTTTCGTTGCCCTGTTTGCCCAGCTCGGCGGCGGTATCTACACCAAGGCGGCGGATGTGGGCGCCGACCTCGTGGGTAAGCTCGAAGCCGGCATCCCGGAGGACGACCCTCGCAACGCGGCGGTGATCGCGGATCTGGTGGGCGACAACGTCGGCGACTGCGCCGGCCGCGGCGCCGACCTGTTCGAGTCAATGTCCGCCGAGAACATCGGCGCAATGATTCTCGGCGTCGCGCTCTTCGCTGTCACCGGACGTATCGAGTGGGTCCTGTTCCCGCTGATCCTCCGCGCGTTCGGCATTATCGCGACGATGGCGGGACTCCTTTCGGTGCCGTTCTTCGCGCGGGACGATGGGCAGCAAGATCCGATGACACCGCTCAATGGCGGATTCTACGTGGTATCTGCCCTGTGTCTCGCGGGCCTGGCGATCGCGACGAATGCGCTGCTCGGCGACGCCTGGATTTGGTACTTCCTGTGCGGAGTGGTCGGCATCGCAACCGGGTTCGCGTTCGTCTACATCACGCAGTACTACACCGCGGGTTCGTGGCGACCGGTGCAGGAGATCGCGAACGCATCGCGCACCGGGCCGGCCACCAACATCATCATCGGCACCGCCGTCGGCTTCGAGACGACAGCAGCGACTGCCATCTCCATCGGTCTCGCGCTTATCGCCTCGTTCACCCTCGGCTCGCACGCGGAGGTATTGTCGCCCAGCGGGGCGGACCTGCCCGAGTTCACCAAGGGCATTTTCGGTACTGCCGTCGCCACGATGGGTATGTTGATGTCCGCGGCGTATATCCTGGCGATGGATACATTCGGCCCGATCACCGACAACGCCGGCGGCATCGCCGAGTTCTCCGGTGCGCCCGAGGGTACGCGCCACATCACCGACGCGCTTGACACCGTGGGCAATACCACCAAGGCCCTCACCAAGGGGTACGCCGTTGCCTCGGCTGGCCTCGCGGCGTTCCTGCTGTTCAGCGCGTATCTGGACAAGGTCAAAGAGCGGATCGGCTATTCGCTCACGCGTGAGTTGCCGGTGGATATCGCGAACGTCGATGTGTTCGTCGGTGGACTGTTGGGCATGATGCTGGTCTTCCTGTTCAGTTCGATGGCGATCCGGGCCGTGGGCAGCGCGGCGGGAAGCATTATCGAGGAGGTTCGTCGTCAGTTCCGCGAGATGCCCGGCATCATGGAGGGAACGCAGCGGCCTGACTACGCCCGCGCGGTGGACATCACGGCCCGCGCGGCTCTCCGCCAGATGATCATGCCGGGCGTCCTCGCCGTTGGCTTGCCGATCGTCGTGGGCGTGCTGTTCCGATTCGCTCGCCCGGGAGATGTGGCGACCGGCGGTAACGGCTGGCTGGCCGTGTCAGGCCTGCTCATCGTCGGCACGATCGGCGGCATCCTCCTCGCCACCTTCTTGAACAACTCGGGCGGAGCCTGGGATAACGCCAAGAAGTTCATCGAATCCGGCGCGATGAAGAATCCCGACGGCAGCACTGTCCTCAAGGGCAGCCAGGAGCACGCGGCCGCGGTCGTGGGTGACACCGTCGGTGACCCGTTCAAAGACACCGCCGGTCCGGCGCTGCATGTGCTCATCAAGCTACTGGCCACCATCACACTGGTGCTGGCGCCACTGTTTATCGCGACATAGGGGGCGCTGCTCGCAAACGTCTCGGCGGCGCGCCGAAGGCATCAGCCGGCTTCGTCGCCATGTCACGGGCGCTCGCTCCTCGACCCTCCCCCACTTGCGTGGGGGAGGGTTTTTGTTCGTGTTGCTCGCGAGGTGGCCCGCGACAAAACCGGCGACCGAGACCGGGTCGTCTCTCCCATGTCTAAAGCCACGGGCGATACTACCGATAACTATGACAGCGGGACGTAAACCCGCACGCGGTTGAGGAGAACACCCCGTGACGACATTGAGCGCCGCCGACCATCGCCAAAAGACGGGCCGCTCGGGCGCCGTCCCCGCGCCGTCCCCCACGACTGATCACATCCCGGCAGTGTCGGCCGAAACCCTGCTCGCGGCGTTGTCACTCGCGCTCGATCTCGCGGAGGGCCGGCAGAAGGGTCACGCCGCGCGTGTCGCGCGTATCTGTGCGACGCTCGCGACGGCGATGGGCATGACCGCCGCGCAACAAACCACCGCACGGTCCGCGGGCCTGCTCCACGACATCGGCGTCCCTCATGCCACCGGGTCACTCGGTGATTGCGGTCGTGGCTCGGAGCACGACCTCTTCGCCGGGTTGCCATTGCAGAGTCCGGAGACGCTGGCTGCCCGCTTCGATCGACGGCGCATGGTTGAGATCATGGACGCGGTATCCGAGCATGCATTCGAAGGCGCGACGGCATCGGCCGCGCTTGGACTACCACCCCCGGTCGCCGAGGCGATCCTGTGCCACCATGAACGTCACGATGGCGGCGGCTACCCCCTGGGACTCTCGGGCAACGAGGTTCCTCCGATCGCGCGGATCGTGGCCGTGGCCGACTATGCCGAGTCGCTGCTCGCGGCCACACCCAACCCACTGGTCGCTCGGCGTTCACTCGAGGCTGGTCTACGCGAGCACTCGGGCCGCGCGTTCCATCCCGAGGTCGTGGATGCGTTGATCACGATTTGCCGTGGCGACGAGTTCTGGATCGCGTTTCATGGAGGGTCGCGGGACGACGCCCCGGCCGAGACGATCGAGCCAGAAGGCCGCCCGTTGAGTGAAGTCGGGACGCTGCGTCTAGCCGGGGCATTCGCCGGAATCGTCGAGGCGCGCAATGTCTACAAGCGCGGCCACTCACAGCGGGTGGCGCTTCATGCCCGACGGCTCGCTCTGGCGCTTGATCTCTCCGAGTCTCACGCGCGAGCGGTGGAGCTGGCGGCGTTGCTCCAAGACATCGGCATGTTGCGCGTGCCGACCCGCATCATCGGCAAGCCGGAAATCTTGAGCGTCGAGGAGATGCGCCTGCTTCACCAGCACCCGCTCGAATCGGCGGAGATCATCGGCGCGGTGCCCGGCTGGGAGCGGATCGCCGGATGGACTGCCGCTCACCACGAGCGCCTGGACGGGCGCGGATATCCCGAGGGCTTGACGGAGGGTGACATCCCGCTCGAATCGCGCATTCTGGCGGCCGCCGACGTCTACGCGGCGTTGACCGCCGACCGGCCGCACCGCGAGGCCCTGTCCGCCGAGGAAGCGCTGGGTATCATGGGCGGCATGGTGGGCGTGAACCTCGACCGAGCCGTCTTCGTCGCGTTCGCATCGTCGTCGCCCGGTACAGCGGAGCGACCCAAGGACGCGGCCGGGGTGTAAAAGTCCCCGGCGCGCCATCGCACGGACAGACGTGAGCGGTACTCGCCCGCCGCGTCATGTACTGGACGCCGCGCTCGCGGACATGCCGTCGTCTTGTGGCAACGCCGGCGGCGAGGTGTCATCGCCCGCCCACACGACCTCGTCGTCTTTCGGACGGCGGCTGCGAATGACGAATACGATCGCGGCGGTTATTGCCAGCCCAACAGCGAAGCCAAGCACGAACTTCATGATGCCTCTCCTCGGTAATGGCCGCATGGCGGCGCCGGCAGCGCACGGGGCGACTGCCGGCTGCTCGCGGTGTCATCGGGTGCATTGGACGGTGAGCGGCGCCGGTGCGTCAAGCCGGGGGTTTCACTTGACCGCGACCTGTCAGATGCCGGCCCGCCGTCGATGATCCCCGACCGGTCCCGCTTGCTCATGGCCGTTGCGCTCGCTACGCTGCCCTCACGGTCACATGTGATGGCCGGGGGCGGCACACGAGGCCGCCCCACGCCATTGGCGGCGTGAGGGAGTGCGGAGCGGTGAGTGAGCGCGTCGAGATGGAGAAGATCGTGTCGCTGTGCAAGCGGCGCGGGTTCGTGTACCCCTCCGCCGAGATATACGGTGGCTTCGCCAATGCCTGGGATTACGGGCCGCTCGGCGTCGAGATGAAGCGCAGAATCCGCGAATCGTGGTGGCGATACATGGTCACCGAGCGGGATGATGTGGTCGGCATCGAGGCCGCGATCGTCACCAACCCGCTCGTGTGGGAGGCGTCGGGCCATCTCAAGCATTTCTCCGATCCGCTTGTCGACTGTCGCTCCTGCCAGAATCGCTTTCGCGCCGATGATCTGCCCGAGTGGGATGACGCGGCGCACGCCCTGCGCGAGCCGGTTACATGCCCGAGCTGCGGCGCCACCAACTCGTTCACCGCGGCGCGACAGTTCAACATGATGCTGAAGACCTTCATCGGCCCGGTCGAGGATGAGGCCGCCGTCGCCTACCTGCGCCCCGAAACCGCGCAGGGCATGTTCATCAACTTCGATAACGTCCAGACGACGACCCGGCGCAAGCTGCCATTTGGTGTCGCCCAGATCGGCAAGTCGTTCCGCAATGAGATCACCCCCGGCAACTTCATCTTCCGCACCCGTGAGTTCGAGCAGATGGAGATGGAATACTTCTGTGCGCCTGAAGATGGTTCACGCTGGTTCGATTACTGGCGCGAGATGCGATGGAACTGGTACGCGCGCATCGGTGTCAAACCGGACAGCCTGCGCCGGTTTGACCACCCCAGGGAGAAGCTGTCGCACTATTCGGCCGGTACCACCGATATCGAATTTCTCTACCCCTTCGGCTGGGGTGAGTTGGAAGGCATCGCCTACCGCACCGACTTTGACCTCAAGCAGCACTCCGAGCATTCCGGCAAGAATCTCACGTACTTTGACGAAGAAACCAAGCAACATATCGCGCCACACGTTGTCGAGCCGGCCGTGGGCGTGGACCGCATCATGTTGGTGCTGCTGATCGACGCCTATGACGAGGAGAAGGACGCCAAGGGTGAGACGCGGGTCGTCTTGCACCTTCATCCCTCGGTTGCGCCGGTGCAGGTGGCGATCCTGCCGCTGAGCCGCAACGAAAAACTGGTGCCGGCGGCCCGCGACGTTTGGGCGCGATTGCGCGGGCACTTCGTCACGCAGTACGACGACGCGCAGTCGATCGGCCGCCGCTACCGCCGCCAGGACGAGATCGGCACACCGTACTGCGTCACTGTTGATTTTCAGACCGTCGAGGACGATCAGGCGGTGACGATCCGCGAGCGCGACTCAATGGAGCAACAGCGGGTGCCGCTCGATGAGCTAGTCGCCCGCCTTCGCGCGTCGTTCGATCAGGCGAACGCGGGTCCTCCATCGTGATTCGGCGTCAGACTCCGGGTTCGATGCCGAGCGCGGACGAATCCTACCTCTATTGGGCATGGTTCTGACGCGCTGACGCGTGCATGGTGGACTGAGATGCGCGCCGCCCTCCGACTCCCCGCGGCGGCTGGCCCCTTGCCTTGGAGCATCGCGGATGGACGATAACTCGGTCGTGCCCACGAGCCGGCGCGATGTCGCGGAGCTAGCCGGAGCCATCCTGCTGTGTCAGGCGGCGGGCGCGATTGGGGCGTTCGCCTCGGTCAGGTCGCTAAAGCGCTGGTACCCCACTCTAAGGAAACCGTCGTTCAACCCACCCGACGCGGTGTTCGGTCCCGTCTGGACGGTGCTGTATCTGCTGATGAGCGTGTCGCTCTACCTGACGCGCAAGGCCAGCAGGCAGGGACGTGATACCAACGTCGCGCAAGGCTTCTTTGCCATCCAATTGGTCCTAAACTCCGCGTGGTCACTAATCTTCTTCGGCCTGCGCGCTCCCCGCGCCGCGTTCGTGGAGATTCTCGGGTTGTGGGCGGCGATCGTGCTCACCACGCGAGCCGTCGCCCGGGTGCACGCGCTGGCGGCGTGGCTGCTCGTGCCGTACCTGTTGTGGGTGAGCTTCGCGGCCGTCCTCAATTTCCGCATCTGGCGCCTAAACGTAGGCCGGTGATGGCCGAGCGCGGAGAAGCGCCAGCACTCCGGTCTTGTAGTCGGACATTCAACGCGGGAACGCCTTTGGCGCGGGTGCGGTAACGGGCAGCACGGGACCGGCGTCCTGAAGAGTGATAGTCATCGCGTCCGGTCGCGGTGAACAGTCGCCCGCGCGGTGACGGCCGCCGGGCGAACGCGCACGCGGAGAGAACCATATGCATCGCACCATGGCGATCACGGTCGGACCCGGCGCAACGGACCGGCTGTGCGAACAGCTCGAGCAGATCGACGAGGTGGTCGGACTGACGGTACATCGCGGCGCGTCGCGTAAACCACCCGGCGATGTATTAGTGGTTGACACCCTGAACCGAGGCGCCGACGCGGTCCTGAAGCTCGTGGCCGAGGCCCGTCGGGCGGGTCCCGTGTCGGTCGCCACGGCGGAGCTGGCAAGCATCATCGACCCGTCACATTCCGAAATTGTCGAGCACGACCGCGATGAGGCGATCTGGGAAGAGATGGAAACGGGTTTGCGGCATCAAGGCCGTGTCACCCCGAACTTCATCGCCTTGATGGCGTTGGGCGGCGCCGTGGCGGCGACGGGGCTGGCAGCCGAGCCGGTGGCGCAGGTGACGGCGTTCGTGTCGGCGTCGATCATCGCGCCCGGCTTCGAGCCGATCGCGAAGATTCCCCTGGGGCTTGCCCTGCGCAACTGGCCCGTCGTGCGCCGCGGTGCCATCGCGACGGTCGTTGGCTACGCCGTGCTGATCGCGGCGGCCGCGCTGTCATTTCTGCTGCTACGCATCACCGGCTCGGTGGAGGTCAGCGAGTTGGTGACCAATCACGAAGTGGAGAAGCTGACCCACCCCACGACGCCTGAATTCCTGCTCACGGCGTGTGGCGCAACGGCGGGCATGATCATGATCGCGGCATACCGGCGTAGTGTGATCGCGGGGCCGTTGATTGCCCTGGTGGTCATTCCCGCCGCCGCGCTCTGCGGCGCCGCCCTCGTGGCGGGCGAGTGGCGGCTGAGCTATGAGGGACTCGAACGCCTCGCGATTGACATCGCCCTCATCATCGCGCTGGGCGGCGCGGTCGTGCTGATCAAGCAGAGGGTCGTACACCGGCGTGCGCCGCTGGTGTAGCGGCGGGTGAACGTCGGCCACTAGCGGTGTGAGCGGGCGGTGCGTTGGGAGCTAGTGTGCGTATGATACGAGTCGTGGTGGTCATCGCGTTCATGAAAGCCGCTGCCCCTTGTGCGCTGAATCGTGCCCCTCATGGGCGACCGGAGGGCTATCCTGAAACTTCTGCACTTTGCCGACTTGCATATCGGTGTCGAGACACACGGCCGGCCCGATCCGGTCACCGGAATGTCCACCCGGCTGCAGGACTTTCTCGCGGCATTTGATGAATTGGTCGACACCGCGATCGCGGAGTGTGTTGACGCCGTCATCTTCGCCGGCGACGCCTA
>JBBQJF010000181.1:0-9993 GCA_038325665.1 Dehalococcoidia bacterium
CTGGACGCCGTCCGGCCCACGGGGTAGCGCGTATTCGGCTCAGCCATGAATAGATGGCGCGAACGGGGGCGACCCGGCGTGTCGCCCCGATTGAAGAACATGGCTCCCCCGTATGCAGGGGCGGCCGGGACATTCGCCACGGTCCGTTCTTGAGGGATACCGCGAGGTAGCAGTCCGATGACACTTGCCCTGGAACGACTTCGCATGGTCCGCGATGGAGCGGCGCCGCCGCCTCCCATCGCCGCGCTGCTGGGCTTTCGTCTGACCGCCGTGGAGGATGGTCAGGCGGTGATCGAACTCGAGGCTGGCGGCCAGCACGCCAACCCGATGGGCACCCTGCACGGCGGCGTGTTGTGCGACATCGCCGACGCCGCGATGGGCATGGCCTATGCCTCGACCCTCGGCGACGCGGACGCGTTCACGACCGTCGAACTGAAAATCAACTTCCTGCGGCCCGTGTGGAGTGGCCGGCTGACCGCGACCGGCCGAGTGGTACACCGCGGTTCCACGCTCGGCCTGGTCGAGTGCGACATCACCGATACCGAGGACCGGTTGGTCGCGCGTTCGACCAGCACCTGCATGACGTTGCGCGGTGACAAGGCGAACGGCCGCTGGGCCACGAACGCCGCGCCACGGTAGGCCGCGATCCATCGGGGTTCGGTGGTCAGCCTGCTCGCTCCCATCCGTGAGGGGGAACGCCGGACCGTCGGGGATGGGAGCGAACAGACGTCCGCTCCCCCGTCGCCCCCGGCCGATGGCTGGAGGCTTCCATGCCGCCTACCAGCGCGACGTGATTACCTTCGTCTCGGTATAGAACGCGACCGCATCTTTTCCGGTGGCATGCAGGTCGCCGTAGAAGCTCCACTTATGTCCGGCGAACGGGAAGTACGCCATCGGAGCGGCGACGCCGATGTTGACGCCGAGCATCCCCGCCTGCACCCGCTGGCGGAACTCGCGCGCCGCGGCCCCGGAGCGGGTGAAGATGCTGGCGGCGTTGCCGAACCGCGAGGCGTTAACCACCCCGAGCGCCGCGTCGAGGTCGGGCGCGCGCACCACACCCAGCACCGGCCCGAAGATTTCGTCGCGGGCGATCGCCATCTCCGGCGTGACCGCATCGAACACGGTGGGGCGAAGGAAGTAACCGCCACTGGGCGCGCCGTCGCGACCGTCGCACACCAGGCGGGCGCCGTCCGACACCCCCCGCTCGATGTAGCCGCTGATCCGCTCGCGCGCCGAGTCGCGGATCACGGGACCCATCTCCGTGCGCTCATCGGCGCCATTGCCCACCGTGATCGCACTCGCCGCGGCGCTCAGCCGTTCCACCAGCGCGTCCGCGACCTCACCCACCGCCACGACCACCGAGCCGGCCAGGCAGCGTTCGCCCGCCGCGCCGAACGCGGACGACATGATCGCCTCCACCGTCTTGTCGAGGTCGGCGTCGGGCATGACAATCAGGTGATTCTTGGCGCCGGCCAGCGCTTGCACCCGCTTGCCGCTGGCGGCGGCCGTACGGTAGACGTGCTCGGCCACCGGCTGCGAGCCGACGAACGAGACCGCCGCGACGGATGGGTGCGTGAGCAGCGCGTTCACCGCATGGTGCGCGCCGTGGACCAGGTTGAGCACACCGGCCGGCAGCCCCGCCTCCATCAATAGCTCAGTCAAGCGCACTGCCGTCAGCGGCGTACGCTCGGACGGCTTGAGTACGAAAGTGTTGCCGCACGCGAGGGCGACCGGAAACATCCAGTGTGGCACCATCATCGGGAAATTGAAGGGCGTGATGCCCGCGACCACGCCGAGCGGCACCCGCATCGACTCGCAATCCACGCCGCGGGCGACATCGAGCAGCATCTCGCCCATCATCAGGGTGGGCGCACCACAGGCGAACTCGACTACCTCGATGCCGCGCCGCACCTCGCCGCGGGCATCCGCGATCGTCTTGCCGTTCTCACGCGTGACGATCTGCGCCAGTTCTTCGAATCTCTCCTCCAGCAGCGCCTTGTAGCGGAACAGCAGCCGCGCCCGCTCCACGACCGGCGTCGCCGCCCACGCCGGGAACGCCGCCGCCGCTGCCCGCACGGCCGCTTCGACGTCGGCGGCGGACGACAGCGGCGTTCGCGCCAGCAACTCGCCGGTCGCCGGGTTGGGCACATCGTCATAGCCGGCGGGATCGGCGTCACGCCATTCACCGTCAACGAAGTTCTGAAGGGTGCGGACAGCAGCTTCGGTGGTCACGGTCTGCTCCTTTGCATGGCCTCGCGACAAAACGCGGTGAACGCCCGAATTCGCGGCGTCGGGAGTCTGACAGTCTCGTATCGCCGAACGGCTCGGCGAGGTGGACCGTCGTGAGAGACGCGGATCGCCTCCGGCGACATTGAGCAACGCCGTGATCCGTTCCTGTAGCACGGGATTGCGACTGGTTCGCCATTTCACCGCTGTTGCGCCAGTGTAGCACCGCGCCCGCAAACCGCTCATGAGAGAATGCCGGCCCGCGTCCAGCGAGCCGGCATACTTTGACATCCATTTTGGGCGCGGCCACCGAAGCCTGCTCCGACGGCCGCACGACCGCTGCCACATTCACACCACAACGCTGGTTCACCCCTCCGTCCGACCAGGCCCCACGCCGAAGCACTGACCGCCGTGGAGACCAGGGGATGGCCGCGTTCACATCTGCATCAGCTCAATCTCCCGCCGCGCACCGGGCGGCAGAGGGCCGACAATCGCCTTCATAAAATCCACAGGGCTGAAGGCGGGCCGCTCCGCCCAGATGCATGCGGCGAGGCCGGTCGCGATGGGCGCCGCGAACGACGTGCCCGCCCATTGCGCCCAGCCGTTTGAGTTGTTCGGAGTACCCGGCAGGGGCAGGGCGGTCACGGAGGTGGTCGTCGGCGGCGGCAGCTTCTCGGCGATCGCGGGGCCGGACGGACCGTGCATCGTGTCGTTGCTGTTGCCGCCGGTCGGCGTGGCGGCGTCACCGCCGTACGCGGCGACGGCGTCGTCACGCGCCGGCTCGATGTCGTCGCGATTGGAGAAGGAGGCGCCGGCAGCGGAGACGCCGAGGACCCCTTCGACGAAGGCGGGCAGGCGCGGACCGAGTCGTTTCGCGGGACGGTGCGAGTCGTTGCCGGCACTGGCGACCACGAATACGTTCGGCACCCCGTCCAACCGGAATAGGAAGTCCACCAGCGCGAGGGGGCCCTTCAGATGCTTCGCGTTGCTATTCACGGGGTCCAACTCCACGAGTCCGTCCGCCTCCAGAGCCTGGGCGTCCAGCAGTGGATTAGCCCCATCTTGGTCATCGGAGTGACCCTTCCGGTGCAGCAAATCGTGCCAGGCGGCGGCTTCCTGCTTGGCGAACGGGTCAGCGAGCAACTCCTTGATCACACGCAACGGCGGTGCGAAGCCCAGGCTCATGTTGATCACGAGGCGCTTCCCCGCCTCCCGCGCATCCATGATCGCGTCCTCGACTGCCCGCACGAGGGTGTGGAGATCAGTCGTACCGTAGTCGTTGAGCACCCGATACACCGCCAACTCCGTGTCGGGGGCAATGTCCTTGATCATCCCGGCAATGAACAAGCCATGGTCCGACACGTCGTAGAACGGCTCAAGTTCGTGTGTCTTCCAGTTGTGATGGCGCACCGGCAGGTTCTTGGTCGGGTGGGCGCTGACATAGTCGCGGAAATTAGCCGGGTTGACCAGGTAGCCCCGAGCGGCGGCCTGGAGATGGCCGTTCGCCTGCGCACCTGGATGGTTCGCCATAAAGCTGCGGATCTTGTTCAGCGGCTTCGTCGGCCTGTCACCTATGCCAATGACCTCGTTGTCCATCGGCCAGGAATCGAGGATGGCGACGCGTATGTCGGAACTGCCGCGCACGTCGTCGGACACGGCGTCACCGATACAGCGCTTCACCGCCTGCTTGACATTCTCCGGGTCGCCGGACGCCCGGAAGTACCGCGGTTCCCCCTTGATCGGCCGTCCGCCCGGACCGCCGCCCTCTCCGTACTGAAACGTCATCACGCGCCAGTGCGGCGTCGCCGCCACAAGCCGCCAGTTGCCGACGCTGAGGCCTTTCTTTGCCGCGTCGTTCAACCCCTGACAGTCTCTGGGGACAACCTTGTTCGCCTCATCGAGACCATCGGGGTCGTCGTTAGGGCCGTCGACGTTCTCCAGATCTTTCTGCCATGGTGCGAGAGCGATCCGCCGGAGAAGGCGCTCGGGCTGCCCGCTCCGCAGTATGGTAACGGCCTTTCCCAGTGTGAATTGGTTATGCGCGCCGAACGGATCCTCTCCAACAGCCAGCTCGACACCTGCACTTTCTTGGAATGCCGCGCGCATCCGCTCGTAGTCCAACGCCTCCTTGACGTCCGGGTTCACCTCCTGGAACATCACCAGCGCTTCCGCGTAACGGAAGAAGGTGACGCGGGGGACGTGCGGCTCCTGCTGTCGATCGTATGCGACCATGACTCGGGTACTCCTTTCGCTCTAAACCCCGATAATCTGGAACCCTGCCCAGAAGAACGGGTGCAGCCCCCCGTTTTGGTTCATGCCCCCCTCATGGATGCAAGCGATCTGCGCCGCGCGCAGCGCCGGCGCGTGCCCCACGGTCGCTGAACGCCGCGCTTGCTGGTAGAACCGTGTCATAAACGCGGTGGTGGCCGCATCGTCCACCCGCCACTGGCTGACCAGCAATCCGGCGGCTCCGGCGTACAGGAAGGCACGCGTGAGGCCGGCCAGTTCATCGCCGCCGCCGAGCACGGCGCGCCCGGTCTCGCAGGCGGAGAGGGCCACGAGCGCGGCGCGCAGATCGAGGTTGAACACGTCGACCGTGGTCAGTGGTCCGTCCGCCAGTTCAACGCGGGAGAAAAGCGGCGCGTCGGGGCGGAACTGGCCGTGCGCCGCGATATGGATGATCCCCGCCCGCCGGCCCGCCGTCTCCAGTAGCGCGCGGGTCGCCGCCGCCTCGCGGTGGACCGCCGCACCGAGCACTTCCCCCACGGCGACTGCCTCATCGAGGGTGTACGGCAGCCGGCCGCCGCTGGAGTGGGCCAGCACCAGCGCGGCGCCGTGCCGACTCGGGCGCCGCGCCCGCACCCGACAGACCTCGTACAGGGCGACGGAAGGCGCGTAACTGACGGCGACACGCTCGACGAGGTACCGCTCGCCGTCGTACAGGGCATGAAAGGGCAGATAGTGGAGCATCCCGTGCGGAACCACCACCAGTGAGCGGCAATCCTCGCGCAGGGTCATGCCGGTCAGTAGCACATCGTGCAGACGGCCGAGCACGGCGCGCGCTTGGCCCGCAAGCCGGCCGCGCTCCTCCGACGGGGATCGTTCTGTGGCGTCTAGGTTGAGACGGAATGCGCGCAGCAAGCGCTCGACCGTGGGCACGGCGGCGGCGAGCCGGTCACCGTGTACGCCCGTGCAGTCGACCTGGAAGCGTAGAATGTCGTCACCGCTGAAGAAGAATTCAATCAGGCTCGTGTCCGGCGCGAGCGTCGGTAGTGTCACGTCCGGCGCGGCGCCGTAGAGGTCGGCGGCCTCGACGCCTGCGCCGGCTATCTGCACGCGCCGGACGAGGTCGTCGATGCGGTGTTCGAGCTCCGATAGGTCGGGGACGGCGCCATCATCCTGCCCAGCCGCGGCGGAGCCGTCCTCGCGTCGGGAAAGCCACGCGCACGCGGCGGCGTAGTCCTCGCGCGCTGCTGTCAGTTCCCGCACCAACCTCCGGGCGCCAGCGGTCCCGCGTGGACGCAGCTCGACGTTCCCGGCGATCGCGTCGGCCAGCGCGCGGGACTTGGCGCGCTCGGCGGTAGCCAACGCGTCGGCGGGCCGGCCGGCGTCGAGTTGAAGCGAGGCGAGTCGTTCGTAAGCCAAGCCACGTCCCGCCGCGAAGCTGTCGCGAAACTCGAAGATCACTCCCTGCTGTTCGCGTTCGAGCTGCCGGATGGCCGCGGTGTAATACCGGCACGCGGAAGACGTCCGATTCCGCTTCTCCGCGATGCGCCCGAGGAGCTCATACACGCGGTGGAGCAGCGGTGCGGCGTCCAGCGCGCGGGCCGTGCGACGGGCGCGCGCCGCGGCCCGCGCGGCTTCATCGGTGCAACCCAGGTCGAGCAGCGCCGAACCCTCAATCAGTGACGCGTCGGCGGCGGGGCGAAGCAGCCCGGTCGCGCGGTGCAGCGCACGGGCATGCCGAGCGGCGACGAGCGCCTCAGCGGATGCCCCATCACTCAGCAGAACCACGGCACGCTGCACCGCGAGCGAATGCTGGTCGTGGGCGCCCCCGTTGGGAAAGCGACGCTCGACATCGTCAAGCACCGCAAGCGCTCCCGCACGGTCATGTAGTAGCAGGTATGCCCCGATGCGGCGCACCGCGCATGCGTACTGGTCTGCCACGCTGTCGTCGTGGCGCAGATGCCCATCAGCTTCCGCGAGCACGGTGAGGGCGTCGGCGGGGCGGTTAAGATGCAGGTAGCAGTCGGCGGTGTCGCGTGCCAGCCACACCGATCCCGAATGATTGTCAAGCTCACGGAACAGCGGCTGCGCCTCCTCGAACGCGTGCAGAGCGGCGGCATAGCGACCGAGTCCCAGGTGGGTTTCGCCGATCGCGCGTATCGTCATGGCTTCGTGCATCATGACTCCCAGCCGGCGTTGTGTGTCGCGGGCGCGTTCGAGGTCGGGGAATGCTTCACGGTACCGGCCGAGGCGGGCGAGTGTTAGGCCGCGGGCTTGGTGCGCCAGAGCGACTCGGCCGGCGTCGCCGAGCGACTGGTAGAGCTTGAGCGCCGACCCGAAGTAGCGTAGCGCGGTGCGATAACGTGCGCGCTCCGTGTGGATGATGCCGACGTTGTAGTCGAGGGTGGCCACACGGAGGGTCTGGCCATAAGCCGCGAGCACCCGCCGGGCGGCACGGGCAGTAGCGAGTGCTTCGTCGTTGTCGCCGAGCTGAGAGGTCGACCAGACCCAAATGATGCGTGTACGCGCTGCCTCCACCGGGCAGCCGAGGCGGGTGAAGGTCGCGGCGGCTTCGTCGAGATACCCGCGCGCCTCCGCGTGGCGGTATTGCAGGGCACACGACTCCCCGTGCTTAAAGCGCGCCATTGCCCACAGGAAGTCGTCCCCCGCCCGACGAGCCAGTGCGAGGGCGTCGAGACACACCCGCTCCATCCGCCGCGGGTCGGCGCCGATCAACCGCTCGGCCTCGTCGAGGAGTTGCCGGACAATGTCGCGTGCCTCCTCCACAGCCAGTTCATGCCGCGCGATCAGCTCGCAGCGCGCGTCCTCAACCTCTGTAGCGAGCAGGCGCCGGACGAACGGATGGGCATCCAAGGGTAGGGCACGCGCACTCATGATATTCAGCCTTGTGAATGTCCCAAATCATTTGGAGTCCCCGGCGCTCGGTATACTACCAACCGTTCGGACAGTCAATTGGCGCCGGCCGAACCGAAATCAACCCTCGTGCCATTCGCGCGATTGTGCGGAAGGCGTCGAGGCTCTGCCGCGACGGCCTCGCGTCGAGGACGCCGCTGTTAAGAACGGGGGAGGACCGCGTATTGGTGCATGCATATCGCGAACTGGCGCCGTGTCTCAGAAGACCTGCACGACCAGGAGACGGAGAACTGACCGCGGGTACTCCAAGGCAAGCCTCCCGGCCCGCCCGCGACCACCGGAAAGCTCCCGGAGTGGGTACGGCCACGCTCGTACATGCGGCATGGTAGGACGCGATGCCAGGGGCGACTTCGAGGGCGGCGGCTTCGCTGCATGCCGCTCCATCCTCAGGGACGCCCCCCGAATGGCTGGGAAAGTTCGAACGGGCACTGCACCCGCCACCCACCATTGATAGTTGCCCCGGAGGGACACCGGCGCTGCGAAGGCGGAGGCGCGGCGACGCTCGCCGGCGGGTTAGCGATTCGGTGGCGCGGATGTCCGGTCAAGCGCGGGCGCGACAGGAGCGTCCGAGGCGAGGCGGAAGCCCTCCTGGTGGCTGGCGTTGACATCGTCCTCACCGAACTCGATGCCCACGGCATTGACCCACCGCGCATGGAGGGCACGGCACGCTTCCGGCAGCTTCGCCTCGATCGCCTCCGGCGTAGGTTCGCCCGCGCCCCACTCGCCGGCCGCCCGTCGCGGGTGGACCAGAGCTGCCGCCAGGTCCCCAAACACTCGCAGCCACTCCGCGATGTCTGACCGTCGCCGCAACCGCCCCTTCTCCAACTCGCTCAACAGGAAGCACGTCCAGGCGATCGTGTCGCGTAGCGCGCGCTTGCGGCTCGGGAGATCTTGAGCGTCGCCGTTACGGTGGAACAGCGCCTGTTCCACATGCTCGACCTGTGCATCCGGCGAAGGCTGGCAGACTCCCGTGTCCGGCAAGCCGATGGAAACGAGCAGGCGGTCGAGCCGGCGGGCGATTTCGGTCACCGGCGACGTCGCGGCCCGCGTCAACGCGAAGTCGGATGCGTTCGCCTCAACGCGCTCGCGGGACAGTTCCACCGCCGTATACCGTCGCGGAACCCCCGGCGCCCCGTCGCCGCGCCCAGGCGAGGCGGGCGGCAGCTGCAGCTCCCGCTCGCCGGACACGCGCAGGGGAGCGCGGCTGGTGGCGAGCACCGCCAGCCGCGGGCATCGCTTCAACAGCTCCGCCACCGACGGCGCGGCCGCCAGCAGATGCTCGAGGTTGTCCAGCACCAGCAGCAGGTGCTTGTCGCGCAACACATCGACGAGGCGCTCTGGCCACGGCCGGCCGGGGATGTCGTCCAGCCCAAGCGTCCGGGCGACGGCCGGCAGGACGAGCCGCGGGTCCGATACCGAGGCAAGCCTGACGAAGGCGACCCCGTCGGCGAAGTCTCCGGCCACTTCCGCGGCTACCTCCAGCCCCACCCGCGTCTTGCCGGTTCCGCCTGCGCCGGTGAGGGTCAGCAGCCGCACGCCGGCGCGACGCAACAAGCTGACCGCCGTGGCGACCTCTTGCTCGCGCCCGATCAGCGGTGTGAGCAGGATGGGTAGCTCGGATGAGGATGAGACGGGAGGCGCCGTGCGAGGACCGCGACGCCGTGCAGCGGTACCCTCCAAGGCCGCGTACTCGGCCGGAGAGAGGCCGAGGGCGCGGGAAAGTAACTCGACGGTGGCACGGTACGGCGCGCGCCGCAGACCGCGCTCGATGTCGCTGATGGCGCGCGCGCTCAGCCCGGCCCGCTCGGCCAGCGCTTCCTGCGACAGACCCGCCGCGACACGGTGGCGCCGCAGCAGATCCCCAAAGGGAGCGATTGTCACCATTTCCATGACCTACTCCTATCCCCTTCTGGAATAACGATCCGGGCGCGGACATTCACGCACCTGAGCGACGACACGATTCAACACCGGTTCGAAACTGCGTGGGTTATCTGCGTGGAGTGTGTGTGGTGGCGCGCCGGTTCGCGCGGCACAGTGGGAACGCGCCGGCGCAAGGCCGGCAGTTCATCGCAGAGACAGCCGCGGCGGGCGTGCGCCGGGAGGGATCAGCATGTTTGAGAGTGTACCGATCGAGTATCTCGCGGTTTGGGAGCAGCGGCGCCGGGAAGCAGTGGATTATCCGGCGGCCGACAGGCGGGGAGTTCTGCAGCGCGACCTGACGCGGCTACTGGCAGAACAGGCGGGACAGGCGCCGCTGCCGGCCGCGGTCCAGTGGCTGGGGGGCCAGCTGGTGCGCCTGGGCGAACGCCTCAAGCGAGGCGCTGTCACGCCGGCGGGAAACCTGTAGCGAAGTGACGAATCGTTCGGAATATTGCTGTCTGAAAGCGGATAGAACCAAGAGGAGAAACGTCCGATGGCAACCATTATGACACCGACCCCCGAACCTGTCAAGCGGCGCGGGATCGTCGCAGGGCGATTTAGTTTTCCGAGGGTTGTGTCGGGAGTAAGCTTGGCGCAGCACGCGGGAAGCGGAGGTGGCGGATGGAGACGGCAGACCGGTCGCTGCTGGCGGCGCTACGGACAATTCCGGACCCCCGGGGAGGCCAC
>JBBQJF010000182.1:0-9950 GCA_038325665.1 Dehalococcoidia bacterium
TCGCCAATCAGTCCGGCAATACGATTCATCCATCGCTCCAGGAAACATGGACATGACTGACGGGCGGTTACGCTGCCTAACGGTAGCTGCTCTGCCGGTGAGCCACCCGCGTTACACGCACTGACCGCGTCGCATCATCGACCTCGTACACCACCCGGTATGCCCCAACCCGTATTCGGTACCGATGTCCCCGATCAACTAATTATCGCACACCATGAGGGCGAGGCTGCTGGCGAAGATCTCGAAGAGCCGCTCTCACTCGCCGCTGGATGTCTACCGGCAACGACTTGAGTTCCTTCACGGCTGATTCAACTAGCCGGACATCGTACTCATCCAATCCTATGCTCGTCGGTCTCTGCCTCCCGCTCTAGATCTTCTAAGGAAACGGTCGGCTCATCTTTACGTAGATCTGATAGCACAGTGTCGTAAAAGTCTTCCCACAACTCACCCCATTGATCCAGGTCAATAAGCACGGCGGCTTTTCGACCGGATTCATCAATCACATACCGAATACCGTCCATGGTCTGGCCCCCCTGTTCGACTAATTGTTCACCTATCTCGCGGCCGGGGGTGACCCATCGGATTTCCCCTAGACGGGGAAGCCGTGTCCTTCGGCAGGGGCGACCTGGCGCGTCTGCCCGGATTCGCCCAGTGCATGAACGTCAATCGGAAGCGCCGGCGCACGCTCGCCGCGATCTATCGCTGATACTTCTGCACGTTGCGGTTGTGCTCGTCAAGGCTATCGGCGAAGGCGTGGCTGCCGTCACCTTTGGCGACGAAGTAGAGATGCTTCACCGCCGCGGGTTGGGCGACAGCGCGAAGCGCGGCGAGGCCGGGACTGGCAATCGGTCCGGGCGGCAGACCGGGGTTGGCATAGGTGCTGTAGGGCGACTTGATCTTGAGGTCATCCACCGTCAGGTCGCGCTTCCACCAACCGTATCGCGTCGCCGATGCCGGGTTGGACGCGATGGCATACTGTACCGTGGGGTCGGCTTGGAGCGGCATATTCAGACGTAACCGGTTGAGAAAGACCGCTGCGATCAGCGGGCGCTCCTCCGCCACCTGCGCCTCGCGCTCGACGATCGAGGCGAGCGTGACCGCCTGATGCACGGAGAGCTTTTGCGCCTGAGCGGCGGCGCGCAGATCGGTTGTGAAGCGCTGCTCGAAGGTCGTCAACAGCCGCTCGACCACCTCGCGCGGGGTCGCCTTCTTCGAGAAGAAGTAGGTGTCGGGAAAGAGGTAGCCCTCGAGCGACGCACCCGCCGGCCGCTGCTGAATCGCGGTTTGGCCGTAGTCAGCCGCCTCAAGCGCCTGGAGGAAGTCGGCGGCGCTGACCAGGCCCTGCCGCTCGAACAGCGCCGCGGTCTCCTCCAACCGCCAGCCCTCGGGGATGGTCACTGTCACCGAGGGCACAGTCACACCGGTGCGCAGCCGCTGCACCGCTTCACCGGTGGGCATGCCGTGCGTGAACTCGTATTCACCGGCCGCCAGTTGGTTCTCCAGGCCCATCAACCCGGCGAGCGTGCGAAACAGGCCGGCGTCGGCGATCACTCCAGACTGCTGCATCTGGCGCGAGATCGCATTGCCGTTGGCGCCGGCCGGCACCTTGATCAGCACCGACTCGTCGGTCACGGGAACCGGCCCACGCCCCCGTACCTCGGCGCCGCGCGCCGCGATCGCGGGCGCGCGTGCCATCGCCACCCACCCAATTGCAACGACCACCACCGCCAGCACGAGCGTGCTCAATCCAGCTCGACTCACATGTCCACCCCGGGCAATGGAATAGCGCGGCCACGGCACCACGCGCCTCATGACCATTATCGCGACTTGACGCCCTTCGCGTGGTGGCGGCGAAGTCCGCTTATTCAATCGGCGGCAGCGGGGGAGCGCGGAGGCTGTCAAGGTATGCCTGGAGGATGATCGCGGCCGCGGTGGCGTCGCGACGGCCGCGCGCATGCTTGCCGCGCAGACCGGCGGCATGGAGATGATGATCCGCCTCCACCGAGGAGAGGCGCTCGTCGTACAAGACGACCTCGGTATCCGTGGCAGCGCGCAGCAACGCGGCAAAGGCCTGTACGTCCTCGGCTTGTTGCCCGATCGCGCCGTCCATCGACACCGGTAGGCCCACGACGATCCGGACGGCTTCCTCGCGCCGGGCAAGCTCGACCAGTTCGGCCGCGTCTCCGCGGCCACGCCGCTCGAAGACACGCATCGGTACCGCCAGCCGTCCCTCCGGGTCGGAGACGGCCACGCCAACGCGCTTCTCGCCCACGTCAAGCCCGATCATTCTCATGCGCTCTCCTTCACACGAACATGGCGGGCGCGACAACGGACGGATACGGGCAGACGGCGCGCGGTTGTCACTGCCGATAGGCGCCGCGTCACGGCGCCGGCTTAATGTGGAGCGTGATGCGCTGCGCTCCACGCGGCAGCCATGGCGCCCAACTCGCCAGCTCCACGGCGGGGGAGGCGCTGGTCTCGACGTGATCGCGAACGGCACGCTCGACGCCGGCGCGGCTCTTGCCGGTCAACTCGCGCCGCAATTCCTGACGATCGACGATGGGCGCTGCCTGACAAGTGACCCGCATCGTCGCGGGTAAGCGATCAAACGTCTGGTCGAGCGCGCCGGCATGGTCGAGCGTCGCCTTGCAGGAGTCGTCGAGCAGCATGCGATTCGCGGGAAGCTTGGCGCGAAAGCGGTCGATCCAAATCTGGCCGAGATCCGCGTCGGGGGCGTTCAGCATGCTCACTTTCGCGGTGCAGGTTATCTCGGTGTAGCGCGCTGCCTGCCCCACGGCGGGGACGGGTGTGCATTCCCCAAGCTCGACGCGTGCGCTGTCGCCGTAGACCGTTTCGCTGTCGGCGTACAGGCGCAACATCTCCTTTTTGCCGGCGTCGGCCAGGTAGTCTTTTGCCAGTCGCTTGAGAAACTCGACATCGTTGTCGCTGACGACCTGCTGCTGGATATCGGTCCCCTTCTCACCCGCCGCCGGGTTGGTGACGCTCACCTGGTCAGAGAGCGGCGCATCGACCAACGTGGCAGTGCGCGGCGGTACGTTGCCGGCTGTTCCCGGTCGTTGGGCGAGCGCGATCGCTTCGCCGGACGCCCCGATGCGCGCCGCCAGTGTGACATCGCTCCCGACGGTGAACACCGTGCCGTCCGCGGCACGCACAATCGTACCCTTGGGCACGATCACGGGCCGGTTGGTGCGATTGGCGAAGGTGAGGCCGATCGCGGCGTGTTCCACGGGCACAGAGCTAATGCCGGTAGCCGGCCCGGGGAGGGTGCGCTGAACCTGAATCTCGCGCCGCCGCGCCGGCACGATTCCCTTTTCGATGCTGGCCTCGGCCGCCTTACTGTCAGCCACGATGTCGATGGTGTCCACCATCGTCTCGGCCGGGACAAACACCGTCACCGTGGCCGTGGGCACGTACCAAAACAGCACCACGGCGCCGGCGACCACCGTCGCCACGAACAGCGCGACCGCGAGCAGGGCGCCAAGGGTGGGCAGGCGCAGCGTCATCCAGCCGAGTTGGAGACCGAAACCGTTGGGTCTGTCGAAGTTCACGCGGCGCAGGCTCGTGACCGCCGGCACCCCTTCTTCCCGCCCGCGAATACGTAGCGCGCGTGAGCGGGTGACGAGGATCAGGTCTTTGCCGGTCAGATCGAGGTGGCGTTGCAGCCGCCGCATACCCAATTGGCGGGACAGCTCACGGCTGCCACGCGGCGCGATCAGCGCGACACGCGGTGAGCCGGCGGAATCGATCTTGCCGAACACCGCCGGCAGGTCATCGTCGTGATCGATAGCCACCGCCGCGAACGATACCGGCGGCGCGGGCGCATCGCCGGTGTCCGCTGTCGTGCCGGCGCCATCCGGTTCGCCCGCGATCACGCCATGCTCCGGTTGCACGGTCGCGATGGCTGCCACCGCGACCAGCACCCGGCCGCCATCGGCACGATGCGCGCTGGTGGTCGGATAGGCAGTCGCGCCATTGGCCTGACCGTTTCCATGCGTGACAATGCCGGCGGACACGTCATCGGGGAGTTGTCCAGGCCCCCGGTCACCAGTCTCGTGGCTGTTGACCGACGGACGCGATGCGCCGCCGGAATCAGGGCCGGCGGGAGAACTGCCGTTTCCGGAGCCATGAACGTCGCCGCGATCATCCCTGTCCAGAGAGCTGCTCCTTTGCCAAGCGCCGGCCCACATCCAGCGCGTCTGTCAGCTTGGCGGGGTCGGTGCCGCCGCCTTGGGCCACGTCCGGACGCCCGCCGCCGCCACGGGCGCCGGCAACCTTCGCCATCTCGCCCACGAGTTTTCCGGCATGCACCCGGCCGTCCACCTCGCGGGTCATCACCACGAAGTTTGGTCGATCACCGATGACCGCGCCCAGCACAACCACCGAAGCGCCAAGCTGGTCGCGAAGCTGATCGCCCATTTCGCGCAGTGAATCGACACTGGCCGCCTGCACTCGTGCGGTCACCAATTGCACGCCCGCGACCACCTCCGCCTCGTCCGCGAGGCCGCCCGCCTGCTGCTTGCCTGCCTCGCGCTGGAGCGCCTCGACGCGGCGGCGCTCGGCGGCCAGGTCCTCCTGCAACGCGCTGATCTTCGCCTCGATCTCCGCCGGGTTCACGCCCAGCCGCCGGCTGGCGCTCTCCAGCGTCCGGAGCTGCGCCGACACCCAGCGCTCGGCGCCCGCGCCGGTCAGCGCCTCGATCCGGCGCAGGCCCGACCCGATGCTGCCCTCCGAGATGATGAACAGTCCGCCAATCTCACCGGTCTCGTGGACATGGGTGCCGCCGCACAGCTCGGCGCTGAACGGCCGGCCGCCGCCACGGCCATCGATCTCGACGATGCGGACGCGGTCGCCGTACTTCTCTCCAAAGATCGCCATCGCGCCCTCGGCTCGCGCCTGCTCGAGAGTGGCCTCGCGTGTCGTCACGGTGATATCAGCGCGGACCCGGTCGTTGACCATTGCGCGCACCTCGGCCAGTTGGTCGGGGTGCGGCGCCTCCATATGGTTGTAGTCGAATCTCAACCGGTCGGGCGCGACCAGCGAACCCTGCTGATGCACATGCTCGCCGAACACCCGTCGCAATGACGCGTGCAGCAGATGCGTGCCGGTATGATTACGGGCGGCATCCTGGCGTCGGGCCGGATCGACCCGCGCCTGCACTTGATCATTGACAGAAAGGTAACCCGCCGTAACCTTCCCGACGTGGTAGATCACACCGGAGGCGTCACGCCGGGTGTCATGTACGTCTATCCGCCCGGTGTCGGCGCTGATCGTCCCCGAGTCTCCCATCTGGCCGCCGCCCTCGGGGTAGAACGGCGTGTCATCGAGGATGACGAGTACATCGTGGCCCTCCTCGATACGCTCAATCAAAGCGTGTTCGCGGATCAGGCCGGTAACATGGCTCTCACTGGCGGTGCGGTCATAGCCGGAGAAGCGGTCGCCGTGGCCGGTGAGGTGGGCGAATGCCTCGGCCAGTTCATCCTGGCGCAGGTCAAACCGGCCGGCGGACGCCATTCGTGAGCGGCCGCGGGCCTCCTCCAACGCCCGCTCGAAGCCGTCCTCATCCACGGTGAGGTTGTGATGTGAGGCAACCTCCGCGGTTAGCTCCTTGGGGACGCCGTACGTCTCGTACAGCCGGTAGACTTCCGCACCGGGAACGGCGTCGGCCTGGTCTTTGATACCGGCCAGCATATCGTCGAGTCGCGACAGCCCGACCTCCAGCGTCTCGCGGAAGCGGCTCTCCTCGCGATCAACCGTGGTTTGGACCAGCCGGCGCTGGCCGTCGAGGTATGGGTGCGGAGCGCGGAACTCGTCGATGACGTGGCCGGCCATCGTCTCCATGAATCCGGCCGGCATATGCAGCGAGCGGCCGAAGTAGACGGCGCGGCGCAGCACCCGGCGAAGAACGTAGCCGCGCCCCTCGTTCGAGGGCAGCACGCCGTCCGCGATCAGAAATGTCACCGCGCGGCTGTGATCGACAATCGCGCGGAGGGCGCGGTCGGTGTCCTCGTCGTCGCCATAGTGCCGGTCACCAAGCGCGGCGGCGTGGTCGAGCAGCGCGCGCAGGCTGGTGGTCTCGTAGCTGGAGCGAACGCCCTGCACGGCCATTGAGACGCGTTCGAGGCCGGCGCCGGTGTCGATATTCTTCAGCGGTAGGTCGGTGAGCGAGCCGTCCTCATGACGCATGTTCATCATGAAAACGAGGTTCCAGATCTCGAGGAAGCGGCCACAGTCGTGCTTCGGTTCGCAATCAGGCCCGCAGCCGAATTCCTCGCCGTAGTCATAGTGCAACTCGGAGCAGGGGCCGCAAGGGCCGACATCACCCGATGCCCAGAAGTTACCCTCCTCCTCGGTGTAGCGCAGGATGCGGTCCTCGGGGATGCCGACAACATCGCGCCAGACGTCGTGCGCCTCCTCGTCGGTGGCGAAGATCGTGATCCACAGCCGGCCGGCGGGGATACCTAGCACACCGGTGCAGAACTCCCACGACCAGGGTATCACCTCTTTCTTGAAGTAGTCGCCGACCGAGAAGTTGCCGAGCATCTCGAAGAAGGTGTGGTGCGAGAAATCGCCCACGACCTCGATGTCGCCGGTGCGGAAGCAGCGTTGGGCGGTGGTCAGACGGCGCGCGGGCGGGGTGGCGCGCCCCATGAAGTAGGGCTTGAACGGCACCATACCCGCGTTGGTGAACAGCAGCGTCGGGTCGTCCACCGGCACCAGTGAGGCGGATTCCAACCGTCGGTGGCCGCGCTCCTCAAAGAACCGGAAGAACGCCTCGCGGATCTCGTCGTTGGTCATCGTCATCGTCGTCGCTCGCGCATACGCTCGTCAGGCTATCGGTGCACGAAGTATAGCACGGGCGATGGCGTGGATTCAGGCCGGGGGTTGGAGAGGAAAGGTATTATACATATGCAGAATATATCATAGTAGTATTACTGATATGAGTCTATTGTAGTAGTATATAATTCTGTGTCCTGGTCTTAGGGTAAATGTCGTCGCGAGCGCGGGCGGCGCGAAGGGCGCCATTGACCCCTCTCTTGTTGGGCGCTAGGTTCAATACATGAACAGAGAACGTGTGCTGGAGGCGTTCGATGCCCTGCCGCCGGAGGACTAGCGGCTGGCGGCCGGCTTCATATCCCTGCCGCGCGACCGATCCGGCCGCGGGCGGGTGACCAGACGGCGGAGACGGCCGGTACTAACCGACGAACGGCTCGTCGGTATGTGGCGCGAACGAAAGCATCCGCGTGACAGCAGCGCGTGGGTGCGGGACATACGGTCGCGTGAATGGTCACGATGAGTCGCCGTTCATTCTGGTAGATACCGACGTGCTGATCGACGGCGGGCGGCGCATCATGGACGCCCTGGCCTGTCTGGAACAAATCGAGCACCGGTTCACTCCGGCGGCCAGCGCCGTTACCCGCATGGAGATGATCGCCGGCTGCCAGAAAAAGCGCGACCAGCGGGCTGTCCAGCGGTTCCCGCGACGATTCCACATCGTCGAGATGGATGAGCACATCTCAAGGGTGGCGACGGAATTGCTGCTGCGATATCGCCTCAGTCACGGTCGTTTGCTTGCCGATGCGTTGATCTCCGCCACGGGAATCTCGTCCAACATGCCATTCGTGTCCAAGTACCAACGTGACTATCGGTTCATCGCCGGCCTGGACCCGCGTCCTCACCCACGGCCCTTTGCCACACCGGCACGTCAGCAGCAATGACGCCCTGACTCTCATTCAAGCAAGCGACACCAGCGGCCCTCACACCGATTGGGACGACGATACGGAATTGGCGGAGCTATAGCCGTTGACGACGGACGGAGAGGGCGGTACGCTCGGGCCATGGACTACGAACGCATCATCACGATCGAACCGGGTAAGCGAAGCGGACAGCCGTGCATCCGCGGCATGCGGATCACGGTGTATGACGTGCTTGACTATCTTGCATCCGGGATGACGACCGACGAGATTCTGGCTGACTTCCCTGATCTCACGCACGAAGACATCCGCGCCTGTCTCGCGTTTGCAGCCGACCAGGGACGCAAGGTGTACTCCATACGCGCATGACACTCCTTCACGCTGGCGTCCTATTCCGGTGTTGCGACCTCGACGCGATCGGCCCCAACTCGGAACCTCGACGCAAGGTCCGACATGCCCGAAAATACCGTCCTAGGCGCGAGTCGGAGGAAGGGGTCGCGCGGGGTAGACGGCGCGCCCTGGCGCGCGGCCTGCGATGCTCCCCAACATCAGGCGTGTTGACAAGGGGCCGAGAAACTATCGGGCACCGTCGGCAGGACAACATGCGACGTTGGTGCAACGAGATCGACCGTGGCATTACCAATCCAGGTGAGTTCAAGGAACTGCAACTGAAGACTCTGTCTGGGGAGTCCCTTCACTCTACAAATGAGCTATTGGACGAGCTTGCACAGCGTATCATGAGTCGGTACGAGAGCACCGCGCAAGCCGAACCTCTCGAAATCGATGCGTCATCGCTTGAACCACCGGATCGTACCATTGAGTTCTATCACTGGCTGCTCAATCCCGATGGGAGCTACACGGAGCGCTTTGAGCCATTTGCTGGCGAGATTTTCGCTCATTGGTATGAGACGACATTCGGCACTCCCGTCTATGCTGAACTGGGAAAGATCAACAATAGTGATCCTGTATGGGATATGTTGTCCATATACGAGGCAGATGATGGGGCCTACCTCCGCGTCATCCAGGTTAAAACGACGAATGGATATCTACGTGATAACTGCAACAAAGCATTAGCAAAGTTCGAGCAACTTGATAAGACAAAACGATATCATGCTGACCTGTACGCCAGCCTTCGACTGATTGAGGACAAGAAGGTGCTGCCCCCGCACATTAGAGGAAGAGATGTTGGCCGCATGCTTCGATACTGGGTCACCGCTGTTCACAGCGAGCCGCGACATTCAGTCCAGCCACTAGCTACATATCGTGACAAGATAAGCGGTAGCTATGAGCGCCGAGGAGCTTTGTTCATCGAAGCCGCCTGGCCGGACTTTTGGAAGCAGATAGCCAAGAGGATCTATGACAAGCTTGATCGATGACCTTGCACGGTCTCCTACACCGCCTGGAATGGACAGCAAGATCCCAATATTCAATGCTGTAAAGTCGGCACATATTGCCGTATTGCGGACAGCTTTGGCTTTAGATGGAGGACCGCCTTATGACGCTATTATTGGAGATATTCGTAGTTATGCACTCTGGTTAGAAGATATTGCCATTGATGATGAGACATTTGATCCACCACTACTCAACTTGGCGAGTTCACTGTATGAATTTTGTGGCAAGCTCCCATCGGATAACTTGCCTCTCGATATCTTTACACCCCCTCTGAATGACCTCGTACGTGCAGCAATTCTGTCATCGTTTTCAGCGTATACTGCGCAGGCGTCTGTGGTAGGGCGTGATGTTCGTCGGCGTTTGAGCCAGTTAAGCCCCCAGTCAGCCGCAGAACGCTGCCACGTACTTGCGGCAAGTGCCGTCGCGGCGCTGCTCGGGCGCGAGTTTCACCAAGCAGTGACTAAAACTCTCGAATTGGCCGCCGAGAAAGAATCGGCTGTGCGGGAGCTGCGAGCAGGCGACGCAACCAATGACGAGCTGCTGGTCCTAGACCGCTCACTAGCGATTGGCAGAGCTGCAGGTGTAGCAGCGGCCGGCATGCTAGTCGGCGCACCAGTGCTCGTCCAACGAGCAGCGGCGCGCTATCTGGTCATCAAGGAAGCTGCACGCAAGGCGAGTGATCCGCGGCGGTACTGGCTTGCAGACCGCCTACATCGCGTCGTCCAAGAAATGGAGCGTGCCAGCATGCACCGAGTGCTCCGGCAGGCGGCGGTCTCAGAGCGCTATCGGTATGCCCTTGCCCGCGACGGATACCTAGAGTTCTGGAAACCACAACTCCAAGCCATC
>JBBQJF010000183.1:0-9916 GCA_038325665.1 Dehalococcoidia bacterium
CGGCCTTGGTCGTGTCACCGCTGTGCAGATCGACGCCCATGCCCGTTTCCAGAAGCATCTGGTCCGACACGCGTGTCTCCTGGGCGACATCAGCAGAGACAGCGGCGACGAGCAGCGCCGAATCCGCCCCGGATACGATCGCGAACAGGAGCCGTGAGTGTCAAGTCGGTCCGCGGGCAGCGCGTGAACTGCCCGATTGCCGCCAGAGGGCACGACGTCAGGAGAACCTTGGGCTTAGAACCAATCTGACGGTTTCGGACCTGGCCGGGGGATGTCTGCCGTGGGGGGTCGCGCCGCCGATAGCACGCGCGCCGCGCCGCGGGCGAGGGGGACGTGGGGGCGACCCTTGGGGAGTGAGTGTCAAGAGATCGACACCGCTTCGAGAGGCGACGCTTTGCAGCGCGCATGCCGAGGATTGCCTACTCCCGGCATTGATAGTTAGTGCCATCGGGCGCCGGTCGGACCCGCGGCACTGTGCGTCGCGGGTCCGACCGGGTCAGCATTCGTTAGCCTTGCGCCTACTGAGCCGCGGATACGGTGAAGCTGCCAACCATCCACGGGTGAATCGAGCAGTAATAGAGATAGTGTCCAGGGTTCATCTCGGCCGTGTCGAGCACGAACGAGTTACCCGGGGTGATGAGCGCCTCGCGGGTGGGAGAGGAGTCAAATTGAGTGGCGGACTCCAGCTTGCGCTCGGCGAAGTTACCGGTCCAACTGATTGACGTGATGGCGTGCGGGCGGTTGTTGGACGCCGGGTTATCAAAGGTGATCTTCTCACCCTTCGTCACGCCGATGTGCGCCGGGGCATAGCCCCACATCCCGGTCGCCGCGTCACCCGGTTGGAAGGTGCCGTCGTTATCGACGATCACCACTCGCGGCGTCGCCAAGCCAGCGGCGGTACGCGTGGAATGGCCGGTCGCGGTGAGTAGCACCAGGGCCATTACTGCCGGAACTACCAGGAACCGCAGAGGTCTGCGCACGGGGTCGCCTCCTTGAACACTACATGTCTCGCCGCGCCACTGACCGCCGCGCGGTGTGGCCATACCCTTAACGCCCAATCACTGGTCACGGATTCCTGCCGCGGGTACGTATTCCACTGAATTGCCCCCATTTCGACCAAGTTGCCATACCCACGGCGCCGGTGTTCGTCGAGACGCGGGTGTGCGACCATGGGGTAGAGTTCATGAAGCGGTTGCCACGGTCGCGTGTTGTGGGGACGGTCGCCGGTAACGGCACACGACCTCATGCGACCGATCGGCCTGCCCGCCCACGGAACGGCCGGCTGGATCACCGAGCGGAGCGAGCCGCGCGCACGGCGACGACCTGGCGACGCGTGATGGCCGGCCGCGCATGAGCGTACGCCTCGGGCGGCACGCGATTGAGCGGCGTTCTCGGCGGACAGCCGGAGCCGGTGGAGGTGTTGGATGCGATATTTCTGGGTGCAAACCGTGGAGCGAGGGGCTGCCGATGTTCGGTTTCCCCGTGATGATGAGGAAGCGCGGGCGACGGCCCGCGGCGACCGGGTGCTGTTCTACCAGCTCCGCGGCGACGGCGAATCACGGCGCGGCCTCTTCGTGGCCTGGGGTGAAGTAGAACGGCTCAGCACGGAGGGCGACGAGGGGCGTGTGCATCTCAAGGCTGTCACGCCCTTGAAGCGCCCGATCCCCTTCGGCGAACTGCGCGCCGACCCGCGCCGAAACCGGGAGGCCGCGGTACAGCCCGTGTCGGCAGAGGTGTTCAACGTCGTCTTGGCGCGCTCGCGACGATAGTCCCCCCGACGATCCGAGCACTATGGCCGCGCCCGCGTACGCCCTCCGCATCCGGTCGCCGGGACTTGGTGCCAGCAAAGCCGGCGTGACCGCTCGTCAGAGGACGAGCGGCATGACCGGACACGGGGCCAGCCGCCTCGGTCACGCGCGACCGCCTCCACTCCGATACGCCAGGTCGAGCAGATCGATGACGTGCATCACGCGCGCCTGAAGGCCGCGGCGGCGCAGGCCGGTCTCGATCTGGAGCATGCAACCCGGGTTAGAACTGACGATGATATCCGGCCGCGCATCGGCGACCTCTTCCATCTTGGCGTCGAGCACCTGCATCGACATCTGGCGCTGCACGACGTTGTAGATGCCGGCGCTGCCGCAACACCGATCGGCGTTCGGCATGTCGACGAAGGTCACGCCGGGCACGGCCTGGATCAGATGACGGGGGGCGTGCTTGATGCGCTGGGCGTGCGCCAGATGGCAGGAGTCCTGGTAGGTCACGCGGGCGCGGACCTCGCCCAACCCCTCGGTGAACGGCAACCGCGCCACGTACTCGGTCGCATCGCACACCAGATCAGAGAACCGGCGCGCCCGCTCGGCGTACGCGGGGTCGTGTTCGAGCAACTCGTGGTACTCCTTCAGCGTCGAGCCGCAGCCAGCGGCGTTCACGATAACTGCCTCGACACCGAGCGACAGGAATAGATCGATGTTGCGGCGGGCGAGGGCGCGGGCCGCATCCCGGTCACCGGAGTGCACCATCAGCGCGCCGCAGCACGTCTGCGCGGGCGGTGTCTCGACCTCGCGACCGTTGTGCGTCAGCACCCGCACTGTGGCCTCCTGCGTCTCCGCGTACATGTACGGCATGACACAGCCGGAAAAGAACGCGACCCGGCCGGCGGTCGCGCCGGAGGGACGCGCGGGCGCCGCCCGCGGCCGGAACGGGCGAGGGGAAACCGACGGGGTCATCGCCTCCAGCTCGCGCAGTGGTCGCGGCAGCCGCCGGGCAACCGACCGGCGCCGGAGGACCGATTGAACGCCACTCCGCTGGTACAGACGGATAAGCGTCGCCAGCGCCGCGATGCGCCGGCGATGCGGCAGCAAGCCGCGCAGGATCGCCGTGCGCACCAGCCGGGGGACGGCGGGACCAAGACCCTGCTGGAAGATTTCCGCCCGCGCCGCCTCCATGATGCGCCCGAACGGCACGCCGGACGGACAAACCGATTCGCAATTGCGGCACTGAAGGCATAACTCAAGATGCGGCAGCACCGCGTCGTTCAGGTCAATCCGCCCCTCGCTCGCCGCACGAATCAGATAAACGCGGCCGCGCGGCGACTCCGGCTCCAACCCCGTCGCCACGAACGTGGGGCAGTTCATCAAGCACAGCCCGCAGTGGACGCACCGCATCAGGTCGTCCTCCCGCGGCGCATCCAAACCGGTGAAGGCTCCCCGCCCCCCCGCCGTCATCGGCAACTGCATCGTCTCCTCCATCCCCCCACATTCCCCCGCGACCCATGACCGTCACCTACGACCTATGACCTATGACCTATGACCTATGACCTGTGCCATGTGCCCTATCCTGCCGGCCCCCTCCCCGGACTCAAAATGCCGACAGGGTCGAACGCCTTCTTCACCTTGCGCATCAGCGCCAGGTCAGGGCCGTCGATGCCCCACACGTCCAATCCAACTTTGTCCCCCGGCGTACAGCGCTCGACAGTGACGATTCCACCCAGCGGCCGGAGTGCGGCGCGGAGTCGCTCCGTGACCGGCGCCAGTCCCTCGCCAACTCCCGGTCCCCAGCAGGCGCGAACGATGCCGTTGCCCGCGTGGGCGATGATCGCCGGTCGTTCTCCGGCCCCCGGCTCCGCCGTGATTAGTGAGATGGCCGCGGCCGTGCGCGAGGACAGCACCGCGACGCGAAGCACGGTGGCGCTGCCGTCGTGGAGAAGATGGCCGCTGTCGCGTAGTCGAGCGGCCGTCTGCTCATGAACTGCCGGATCCAGTTCGGAGGCGGTCAGACAGCCCGCGTCGCGCGCGAGGGCCAGCCACTCGCCGCGCGTCCGCTCGATCGCTGCCATCGACCCGCCCAGCTCGGAGAACAGCCACCACGGGCCGCCGTCAGGGAGGTCGTCCGCGCCGATGGCCACTGGCGGAAGGTTAAGTCCCAGTCCCCGCGCGGACTCCGCGTTCACGAGTTCGAGCGAGAGCGGCGCGAGCGTGCTGCCGGCGATGCGCATTGCGGTGAGATGCGCCTGGTCCACCGTGTCAAACCCGGCGGCGAGCATCGTGCGATGGGCGGGGGCCGGCCGCAGTTTGAAGGTGGCGCTGGTGATCACGGCGAGCGTTCCGACGGAGCCGATGAACAGCTTATTCATATCGTAGCCGGCGACATTCTTGACGACGCGGCCCCCCGACTTCACCTCCGTGCCATCCGCCAATACTGCCGTCGTGCCGATCACCACGTCGCGCCCCGTGCCATATCGGAAGCGATGCGGGCCGGTGACGTTCGCCGCCAGTGTGCCGCCGGCAGTCGCCCGCCCGAGTAGGGGTGGATCGAGCGTGACCATCTGACCGTGCGCCTCGAGGGTGCGCCGGAGGCCGGCCATGGTGACACCGGCCTCGACGGTGATCATCAGGTCGCGCGGCCGGTACTCCACCACCCGGTCGAGCCGGCTGAGGTCGAGCACGATATCCACGCTGGTCGGGGTATTGCCCAAACCAAGGGCGGAACCCCCACCGCGCGGCACGACACGCAATCCGTGCGCCGCGGCCTGGCGCATGATCGCGGCGACAGCAGCGAGGGTGCATGGTGTGGCGATTGCTGACGCATCACGTCCGTCAACGGCGTCAGCGGGCGAACCGGCGCCGGCGCGCGACTCGACATCGGGGAGCAGCCCGAGGAGGTGGGACACGTCGGTGATGGTCATCGTACGGCAAGGGTACAAGGAAAGGGGACCAGGCGACAGGCCGGACCCCGCGCCGCGCGAAACGCTGAAGCAGATGCCTCCCCCAACGCGGCCCACGAGCGCCGGAGCGTCGCGGCGGAGCACGAAGGAACTCCCGGGGGCAACATCCAGTCCCGATGGGCCGAACTCGCCGAATCCGCGGGCACAGGTTCAAACCGGTATCCGCGCGTGCATGATTGCAATCTGAACCCACGGATTCGGACGCTTAGTCCCGGCCGTCAGCGCGACGTCAGTGACGACACGCGGCCCACCTGGGCTGCCGGCGGAATGGGGCGGGTTCAAACGTAGAAGTCAGGCCCCATCGCCGCGACGGCGGGACCGCGGTGAATCTCGCCACAGCCGGTGTGGGTAGGGAACGCCTTGCACGGGTTAAAGCGCTCACCGGCGCCGAACGCGGTCTTGAGCCGCTGCATCGCCGCGAGGTCATCCTCGGTGAAGATCCAGTTCATGTAATCGCGCTTCTCCACACCGACGCCGTGTTCGCCGCTGATCGAGCCGCCGGCATCGACGCAGGCGCGCATGATCTCCTCACCGGCGTCCAGCACCCGTGCTGTCGCTCCGGGCACGCGCTCATCAAACAGAACATTCGGGTGCAGGTTGCCATCACCGGCATGAAACACGTTGCCAACAATGAAGCCGTAGCGCGCGCAGATAGCGTAGACCTGGGCCAGCACCTCTGGCAGCGTGCTGGGAGGGACCACGCCGTCGAGAATGTAGTAGTTCGGCGCCAAGGCGCCGAGAGCGCCGATCGCGCCCTTCCGTCCGGCCCACAACGTCTCGCGCTCGATTGGGTCGTCGGCCGAGCGCACCTCGCGCGCCCCGGCCTCACGCAGCACGCCCTCGACCCGTGCCGCCGCCTCGCGTACCTCCTCGTGCAGGCCATCGACCTCGACCAGCAGCACCGCCTCCGCATCGAGGGGAAAGCCACAATGGAGGGTCGATTCGACGGCGCGGATGACGTACTTGTCAATCATCTCCAGTGCGCCCGGCACGATCCCCGCGCCGATCACGGCCGCGACCGCCTCGGTCGCCTGCTCGACCGTGTCGTAGATGCCAAGGAAGGTCCGGACCGCCTCGGGGCGGCGCAACAGCCGCACGCAGATCGCCGTCACGATCGAGAGCGTTCCCTCTGACCCGACCATCACGCCGGTGAGATCGTACCCCGGCCGCTCGCGTCCCCACCCGCCGACCCGCACGATCTCACCGCTGGCCAGCACCAATTCGAGGCCGAGCACATGGTTAGTGGTCACACCGAGGGCAAGGCAATGCGGGCCGCCCGCGTTCTCGGCGACATTGCCGCCGAGTGTACAGGCCTTCTGACTGGACGGGTCGGGGGCATAGAAGAGGTCGTGTTTCGCGACGGCCTTTGACAGCTCGAGGTTGACCAGACCCGGCTCGACGATGGCGATACGGTTGTCCAGGTCCAGCTCACGAACGCGGTTCAGGCGCATCAGCGGCATAAGGATGCCGCCCTCGGTGGCGAGCGCGCCGCCCGACAGCCCAGTCCCCGCCCCACGCGGCACCAAGGGCAGGCCGTACCTTGCCGCCAACCGCACGATCGCCGCCACCTGCTCGACGGTGCTGGGGTACGCCACCACTGCCGGACGGCCCCGGTCGATCGTGCCGTCATACTCAAACACCAGCAGATCCTCGGGCCGGTGGTAGACGGCGTCGCGCCCGACGATGCGCTGAAGCTCGCGCACGAGAGAGTTCGCGACGGGCGCGGTAACCATGGGGTTGCCTCCAAATAACCGCGAGCAAGTCAGTTCGATCCGCGTCGGCCCACGCCAAGCGCCGGGGCGCAGCCGCGACCGCCTGTACCGCCTCTCGTGGGGCTGCCCGCGGCACACCAGCGGTAGCCCCAAGCCGGGAGAATCATGGTAACAGGGATAGTGGCGCGGGGCGCTACGCGACCGCGCTCGTCAGCCAGTGTGGATTCTTGACGGTACCATCGTGGTCGGTCGTGGTCTTATACGATTCGAGCTGTCCGCTGGCGGCTGGCGGAGCAGTGCGCGCCAGCAGGTCGCGCATCTCATCCGTGTTCATCGGCACAAAGTCGCGGCCGGCCAACAGTGCCTGCTCGACCTGCGCGACGTTCTCGCACCCGGTGATCACGACCGAGGTGGGGAGCGTGAGAGCATAACGAAGGCACTCGGGAGCCGTGACAGCGCCGCTGGTCAACGCCTTCCCGCCGGCGAGCGGTTTCATCCCGAGGACACCGACGCCGCGATCCACGAGCAACGGCAGCACCCGCGCCTCGAAGCTGTTGAAGTGATGATCGAGCGGATTGAGCGGCATCTGCACGGTATCGAACGGGAATGCGCGCGCCAGCATGAGGAGATGAATCGCGGGATCCTTGTGACCGGTAAATCCGATGAAGCGTAGCTTTCCCGCCTGGCGCGCCTCGATCAGCGCTTCTATCGCCCCACCCTCGGCAAGGATGCGATTCGGATCCTCGGGGCGGATGATCTCGTGCATCTGCACCAAATCGATACAGTCGGTCTGCAACCGGCGCAGGCTCTGTTCAAGCTGCTCCGCCGCGGCGTCCCGCGTCTGCCCGTCGAGCTTGGTCATCAGGAAGACACGCTGACGGTAGCCGTCGCGTAGCGCCGCGCCCATGCGCGTCTCGCTCTCGCCGTTGTGATAATCCCAGCAGTTATCCATGAACGTGATGCCACCATCGATTGCCGCGTGGATGATGCGGGTCGATTCGCGCGGGTCATCAGACTTCGCCAGATGAAATCCACCGAGTCCGACCGCGCTGACCTGTTCTCCGGTGCTGCCCAGGGTGCGATACTGCATGGGAAACCTCCGACATGGGATTGAAGGCCGGCGATCCATCGCGACCGCTGGTCCGTGATGTGGACACGCACCACGGACCACCCGTCACCCGCCGTCCCGCTCTACTATCCCCGTCGCTCCACCATACATTCCGAACTCACCCGCGCTATCCCCTCAACGCGGTATCGTCCAACCCCGTACCTCCTAAGACTTGTGACCCGTGACCTATGACTCATCACCCGCCCTACGCCTTCTCCATCTCGAACGCGGTGTGCAGCGCGCGCACGGCGTCGGGGACGCGGCCCTCCTCGATAATGCAGGTGATGCGGATCTCGCTGGTGGTGATCAACTGGATATTGATGCCGGCGTCGAACAGTGTGCGGAACATGCGCGAGGCATAGCCGGGGGTATTCTGCATACCCGTGCCGACGATACTGACCTTGCCGAGTTTGCTGTCGGCAACCACCCCGGCCGCGCCAATTTCAGCGCACACCGGTTCGACGATCTCCATCGCCTTGGCCACGTCGCCGCGCGACACCGTGAAGGTCAGGTCGGTGAGGTTCTCCATGCTCGCGTTCTGCACGATCGTGTCGACAGAGATGTGCTTCGCCGCCAGCGGCTCGAATAACGTCGCGGCAATTCCGGGTCGGTCGGGCACACCGCGCACCGTGATCTTGGCGACATCCTTGTCGCTGGCGATCCCCCGCACCTTGTTCGTCGGTTCCATGGTGGTCTCCGCGTGGATCAGGGTTCCACTCTCATCGTTAAAGCTGGACGCGACCAGGATCGGCAGGTCGTACAACTGCGCCAGCTCGACGGCGCGCGGATGCAACACCTGCGCGCCGTGGCTGGCAAGCTCCAGCATCTCCTCGTAGCCGATATCACGCAGCTTGCGCGCATCTGACACGACCCGTGGGTCGGCAGTGTAAATGCCCTCCACGTCCTTGTAGTTCTCGCAGCGTTCCGCCCCCAGCGCGGCCGCGAGCGCGACGGCGGTCGTGTCCGAGCCACCGCGCCCGAGCGTCGTGATGTCTAACTCCTCGGTGACACCCTGAAAGCCGGCGACGATCACCACCTGATCGCGGTCGAGTTCACGAAGGATACGCTTCGGATCGATGTTGCGGATACGCGCCTTGAAATGGACGCCGTCGGTCAAGATGCCCGCCTGCTGGCCGGAGATGCTAATCGCATCGACGCCAAGCTCATGCAGCGCCATCGCCAGCAGGGTGCTGGAGACGATCTCGCCAGTCGATAGCAACACGTCCAGCTCCCGCTCGGACGGTCGCGCTGAAATCTCGCGTGCGAGCGCGAGCAGATCATCGGTCGTGTCGCCCATCGCCGAGACGACCACCACCATGCGGTTGCCCGCCGCTCGATGAGCCGCCACCCGGCGCGCGACGTTACAGATGCGCTCGGCGCCGGCCATGGATGAGCCGCCATACTTTTGGACGATGATCGCCATGAAGGCTCGCTCCGCGTGTGATCAGGTCGGGAGACTAGGACCGGCCCGCGTCCGCCGGTCCCGGTACCACCTCCGCGCCGCGCGCCGAGGGTTGGGTGTAGATCAGACGGCCGGTGCGGCCGGCGGCAGCGCCGCACGACTCCATCGCCTCGCCGATCTGCCGCTCGCCACCCGTCGCCAGCGCCATGATAGCGGAGCCTCCGCCCGAGAGGTACGCGCAGAGCGCCCCCGCGCCGCGCGCCGCCGCGAAGATGTCGTACATCTCGGGAAACAGCTTCGACCGCGCGGGTTGATGCAGGATGTCGTCGGTCGCGACATCTAGCACGTCCAGCCGGCCGGTGGCGAGACCCGCGACCAGCAACGCCGCCCGTCCGATATTGTGAACACACTGCTGGCGGGTGAGCGTCACGGGCAACAGTTTCCGGCTCTCGGACGTGGGCATATCGAGGTCTGGCACGAACACGATCGCGTGCAAGCCGTCCGGCAGCGGCACCTGCACCCGTTGGATGCCACTGTCCGACCACACGCACACCTGGAATCCGCCGAGCAGAGCCGGTGCGGCGTTGTCGGCGTGGCCCTCTAGCTCCGACGCGGCGGTGAGAATCTCATCCTCGCTGAACGGATGGCCGAGCAGTTCGTTCGCGCCTACTAGTGCGCCCACACGCAAGACGGCGCTGACGCCCAAGCCGCGGCCAACGGGGATATCTCCCCGGTAGCGGGCGTGGAAACCGGGGGGGGGCGTCGTGCCGGCGCGCTGGTAAAGTGCGCGCGCGGCGCTCGCCGCGAGATGATCGGCCCGTGACTCGGACAGCGCCCCGTGCTGGTCGCCATCTCCGACCGTCACCTCACCTGTGACCTCGAGAGCAAGCCCAAGCGCATCGAACCCCGGCCCGAGATTGGCCGACGTGGCGGGGACGCGCACGGTGACGGATGAACGCGGCATGGAACCC
>JBBQJF010000184.1:0-9910 GCA_038325665.1 Dehalococcoidia bacterium
TGCGTCAGCTCGGGGAGCGGACCGTCGCCGATGCACGCCGCACCTGCAGCGCGGACCCGACCATCGCCCTGCGGCTCCTGAGCGGCCCGATGGAAAATTAAATCACCCTGCCTGTTATCTTATCAATCGCTAAGCCGTACCACGTTCGTGAGTGGCCACGGCCGCCTCCCAACAGGGAGGCGGCCGTTTCTCGTTTGACACCGCTCTGCCGGTCGGTCATGCTCTCGACATGGGCGGCGCGCCTCCCACCGCTCGATATGATGGTCGGGAACGCGGGTGTTGTCGCGTTCCGCCGCGACTCCCCGACGCGGGAGCCGCATTCAGGCAGTCTATCGCGAGGCATGAGGAGGCGGGCGTATGGCGCGTGGAGCGAGGCGGGCGGCGATAGCGGCCATCATGGTGTTGGTGATGATGGGAATAGGGACGCGGATGGCCGGCGCCCAGGCTCTGCCGGCGGCGAACGCGGGTGGCCCGTACGCGGGCGTACGCGGCGCGCCGATCGCGTTCAGCGGCGGTGATAGCACCGGAACCGGCCTCGTGTTTGCCTGGAACTTCGGGGATGGTGGCTACGGCGAAGGAGTAATGCCCACCCACATCTACGGTTCCACCGGCACGTTCACCGTCCGCCTGACCGTGACCGACTTCTTCGGTCGCACCGCCACCGCCACCACCACAAGCACCGTTGGCATCGGCAGCGCGGTGATCTCGCTGGGGCCGGCGTGCCTGCTGACCCCCTTCGGAATCGTGTGCGGTGGTCCTTACTCACCCTACATAGTACCGCTGTTCCCGGGCTTGTTTCCTTAGCGCAGCAGCGCGGTACACCCACGCGAGTTCGCCGCGCCTACCGCGCGGACCCACTGTGACGCTACAATTTCCCGTGGTTTCAGGGTTCCTGGCGTTAAATTCCCGTCGCTCGGCCCGTTCCTCGGCGACGGCCGACTCAATTTCCTCGTCGGTGAAGCGACGGCCTCCGGGAGGTTGTCGGTGACGGATTAGGCCGGCCAGACCGCGGTGGGGCACTGGCGGCAGGTGGGTCGTATCCACGAGTGAGAGCAGAGCGCGAGGCGCCCGTCCCGGCCGAACGAGTATGAGCAAGGCGACCGTCTGTCCTTCCTGTTGGATGGCACGCGGACACCCTGCCCGCGTCACTTCCTCAACCAGCCGTGCAACGTCGGGGATCAAACTGGCGTCAATCGGCGCCGCGCCGTCCATGATTGCTTCCCGTGCAAGCCGTCGCGCCCATCTCTTTAGCCCATCTCTTTAAATGCCGGCCCATCTCTCCAGTGTCCAGGATAGCTCACGGAGCTATTCAGCGGCGCTTTAATTGCTGGTCCAGCGCCTCAGCTCACCCCTGATATACTGCCCGCGTATTGTTGTGGTTCGATCTTGGGGGAGGGGGGAGCGCCATGCCCAACATTCGCGATCTGGCCGATCAGTTGTGGCGCGGAGTCGCGGACAGCGCGCGGGTGCATCCGATCACATCGCGATTCACGGACGGCGAGGAGATCGCCGGGGGTGTGCTGTTCTACAAGGGCATCGCCAGCGCGAACACCGTCGATACCGGCGCCGGGTTGGTGATGCTTGACACGGGCGCGGTCAACGACACCCGCCTGTTGCACGAGGCCGTACGCCGCTGGCGGCCGGATGCGCCCCTCGTCGCGGCCGTTTTTTCTCACCACCATGTCGATCACGTCTTCGGCCTGGGTCCGTTCGAGCGCGATGCCGAGGAACGCGGCTGGTCCGCGCCGCGAGTGTACGCCCATGCGCTCGTGCCCTCCGCCTTTGACCGCTACCGCATGACGCTCGGCTGGAACACGGCGATCAACGTCCGCCAGTTCGAGCTGCCCTCGGAGCGTTTTCGCTGGCCGGAGACGTACCGCTATCCCGACGTGCTGTATGAGGACGTGATGACCTTCGGCGTGGGTGATCTGACGTTTGAGCTGCATCACGCTCGTGGCGAGACAGACGATGCGACCTGGACCTGGATCCCCGAGCGGCGCATCCTCGCCCCTGGCGATCTGTTTATCTGGGCGACCCCGAACGCCGGCAACCCACAGAAGGTCCAGCGGTACGCCGGCGAGTGGGCGGCGGCGCTGCGTGTGATGGCGGGTCTGGGCGCGGAACTGATGATCCCCGGACACGGCCTGCCGATTTTCGGCGCCGGCCGCATCCGCGAGGCGTGCTCCGACACGGCGGAGCTACTCGAATCGCTGGAGTCGCGGGTGCTGGCACTGATGAACACCGGCGCTCCCCTCGATCGGGTGCTCCATGAGGTGGAGGCGCCGCCCCATCTGCTGGAGAAGCCATATCTGCGGCCGGTGTACGACGATCCGCAGTTCATCGTGCGCAACATCTGGCGATTGTACGGCGGTTGGTACGACGGCGAGCCGGACAACCTTTTGCCGGCTCCCCGTGCGGAGCAGGCGCGCGAGTGGGTGACGCTCGCCGGTGGGTTGCAGCCGGTGCTAGACCGGGTCGCCGCGCTGATGCGCGAGGGTAACCCACGCCTCGCGTGCCACTTGATCGAGTTCGCCGTGATTGCCGAGCCTGGCTCGGCCGAGGCGCACGACCTGCGCCGGGAGGTCTACGCGATCCGCTCGACGGGGCAGAGCTCGACGATGGCTCGTAACATTCTCAACCACGTTGCCCTGGCGAGCGCTCAAGGCAAACGCGACCTCGCGGGCAGCTACTGACAGGGCGCGGCCACCGACGTGCGCCTGCCTTCTTTGGCGTTCGGGCAGACGCTGACCGCGCGCCTACCTCCCCGGCCCTTCCCCGCGAGAGAATAGGGAGACAGTGAGTCTAGGGGCTACCTCTGTCGTCGGGATCAAGCATGATCAGCGGCGCGCGCACATGGCGCTCGAATCCGGCGAGCACACGAGCGAAGGCGTCGAGCGTGGCGATGTACGCGCCGGTGCGTTCGGTCGCGCCGGCATCCGCCGCCGGACGGTTGCCCTCGATGAGGATCGCGCGAATCTCGGCCATCTGCGGCGAATGCGGTCCGAACGCGGCATTGACGAACTCGACCAGGTCGCCCAGCCAGAGCTTGTAGCGCTGGCCGTGAGGCGCGAGCGTTCGCAGCCAGGCGAGCGTTTGCGCTAGCTCATCGAATTGCTGCCGCAACGGGTGCGCGTTCATACGTCGCCGATGATCCGTTCGAGCATCACCTCGGCCCGATCAAGGCGTGCGCGAATGCCCCAGTCGCCGTGGATGCCGAGCGTCATATTGTCCATCGCGCCGCGCTGGTCGAACGTGCGTCCGCGCTCGTAGACGACCTCCGCGAACAGCAGCGCCTGGGGCGCCCCCTTGCCGAAGACCGTTTCCAGCAGTTGCGCGGTTTCGTCCGCCCAGATCCAATAATCGAACGGGTTCGGCCCCATCGCCCGCAGCCGCTGGATCCGGTCCTTCGAGCCTGTCAATAAATCGCGTGCCTTGCCCCGTACCGTCTCTTGCATCGCAAACCTCCGGGGATAGGTTATAGGTCACGGGGCATAGGTCATAGGGCAGAGGGCACCCGTCCTAGGGAAGGCGCGTCGTCCTCCCGATGCCCTGTGCCCTCTGCCCTATGAGTTTAAACCTACCGCGCGAACGCCTCACGCACGCCGCCATCGACGGCGAGGGCAGCGCCGGTGGTCTTGGCGGCGCGGTCGGAGGCCAGGAAGAGGGCGGCCTCGGCCACGTCAGCGGCGAACACGCGGGTCTGGAGCAGGCTGGGGAGCAAGCTGCTTTGAGGTCTGGGCGTTGATGCAGGAACATCCGGCACGGAGCTACAGTACGACACCTAGGTGGGTGCATCACACCTGCCAGTTCTCCACCTGTAGCCCGCGAAAATGCTGGAAGTCGTCGATGTTCGCGGTCACGAGCACGAGGCCATTGACTGTCGCGATAGCAGCAATCTGTCCATCGACGAATGGTGGCGTCAATCCCAGCGCGGTAAGCCTCGCTCGCTCGGCCGCGTGCCAGCGAGCGGCGTCCTCGTCGTACGCAAGGATAGGGATGTTCCGAACGAGATCCTCGTCAATGTAGCGCTGGATAAAGGTCCGTTTGCGCGAGGGCGGCATGCGGAGATACCCGAATGCCAACTCATGCACGACCGGCGCCGCCGTCGCTGATAGGTGGAGTCGCTCGCGAATCAGGCGCAACGTATGCGGGTTGGGCCGCGAACTGGCCGGCTCGGACAGCAGCGGCGTGTCCAGCAGAAACCGGGGCGTCACAGAGCCACGTCCCGCCCTGGGAAGCGGTCGCGGAGTCCTACAAAGTCGTGTGGCCCGACATCGAGATTGTCCACGTCATACTCGCGGCGCAACTGCTCTAATGTGTCCCAGAATCCACCGCGCCGTATGGCGTCGTCCTGCGATCGTACCAGCGGGGTGATAAGGGCCACCGGTTCGCCGTTTTCCACCAGTTCAACCGCCTCACCGCGCTCGACGTGGGCCACGATGATTGACCATTGGTCGCCTGCATCACGCAACCGGTAGCGTGTCGCCATCGCTCACCTCTACCCCGCGTATCCTCACGAACATCTTACCGGCAAGCAATCCTTTTGGCATCGTCCAGGTTCTGGAAATCGGCGTCCACTTTTGGAGCGGGTATCGGTTCGCTCCGGTAACTACGCGGACCGGTTGGGGTTGCACGGGGTTCTCGGGCAAAACCAGCCGGCAGATTTTGCCCACCGCGAACCACGAGCGCATGCACGGAGGGTGAGGGCATACCGGTCATAGCGGAGGGACGCACCCGTGTCCCCTATGACTTGTGCCCTCTGCCCTATGACCTACCGCGCGAACGCCTCGCGCACGCCGCCATCGACGGCGAGGGCAGCGCCGGTGGTCTTGGCGGCGCGGTCGGAGGCCAGGAAGAGGGCGGCCTCGGCCACGTCGGCGGCGAACACGCGGGTCTGGAGCAGGTTGCGGCGGCGGTAGAACTCCTCCAACTGGTCCGGGTCGATGCCGTGGGCGGCGGCGCGGCCTGCGCGCAGTTCGGGCGAGAACAGGCCCGAACCCTCGAACACCGCATCCGGGTGGAGCATGTTGGCGCGCACACCGATCTCCGCACCCTCGATCGCCACGATGCGCGCCAGTTGCGCTTCCGCCGCCTTCGCGGCCGAGTAGGCGGCGAAGTCCTTGCCCGGCGCGGTCACGTTCTTGGAGGCGATGAAGACGAAGCTGCCGCCCTGCCCCTGGGGGCGCATGACCCGCAGCGCCTCGCGCGCCACGAGGAAATGGCCTGTGGCGTTGACCTCCATGCTCCGCCGCCACAGCGCCGCGCCCATCGCCTCGATCGACGACGCCTCGGCGATGCCGGCGTTGGAGACGATGATATCCACGCCGCCGTGGGCGAGGCAGGCGGCGCGGAATGCCGCCTCGACCGACGCCTCATTCGTGACATCAAGCCCCAGGCCGAGGGCGCGACCGATCCCGTGCGTCGCGACAATGCCGTCCGCGACCGCGTCCGCCGCCCGCGCATCGAGATCGGTCACGATCACATGCGCACCCGCCGCGGCGAAGCGCTCGGCGATCGCCCGGCCGATACCGCGCCCGCCGCCGGTGATCAGCACGACCCGCCGCGCCAGTTCCTGTTCGGGCGGCAGCAGACTGAGCTTGTACAGCTCCAGCGGCCAGTACTCCGCGCCGAACGCGTCTTCGTCGCTGAGCGACTCGTACGAGGCGAGGGCCGATGCGCCGGCCATGACGCTGATGGTGTGATGGTAGATCTCGCCGGAGATACGGGCGGCGCGATCGTCGCGACCTGCTGTCCACATGCCGATGCCGGGAACAAGGATCACGCGCGGGTACGGGTCGAGCATCGGCAGCGGTCCACTCGACCCGTCGCCGGTGTTGTGACGGCCGACGTAGGCGCGGTACTCCTCGGCGTAGCGGGCCAAGCCCTCGCGCGCCGCGTGGGCAAGCGCGTCGATATCCGTCGGATCGGCGACATCAAGCCACAGGGGCAGGCGCTTGGTGTTCATCAGGTGATCAGGTGTGGCCGGACCGATTTGCGACAACTCGGGGGCACGCTCAGATTCGACGAAGGCGAGCACGTCGTCGCTGTCGTCGAACCGTAGCACCACGCGCTTCTCCGCGCCGAGCGCACCCCGAATCGCGGGCGCGACCCGCGCCGCCACCTCACGGCGCTGTTCCGGCGCCAGCGCCGGCCGGCGCACTCCTCCAAATACTCCACTTCGCGCGAGCAGGCGCGGCGACGCGATAGGCGAAGGGGGAACGGCCATGACCGGGTCGCCCGCCACCGGCGCGCCTCCGTCCACGCCGCCAAATTGCGACGCGCCCGAGACCGGTGTGAGGGGCGATGACGACGCGCCGGCCGATTGACCCGACACGGGCACGGTTGCCGGCCGCCGCACGCGGCTGATCGCGTCCGCGATATACGCCTCGGCTTTTGATACGAGTTCGAGGTGCGTATCGTAGCTCTCGCGACTGTCGCCGCCCCAGGTAATCAACCCATGCTTGGCGAGCACGATGCCGCGAATGCCAGGGTTGGCCGCCACCTTCTCCGCGACCTCTTTAGAGAGTCCGAAACCGGGACGGATGTAGGGGATGATGCGCACCGACCGGCCGAAACAGCGCAGAACGTGGAGGTCGCCATCGCAGTTATTGGTCAGCATCAGAATGGCGTCGGCGTGGGAATGGGCGACACTCGTCTCGGGGATCCAGGCGTGCAGCAGCGTCTCGATCGACGGGCGAGGTGAGTCCGGCTCCAGCAGTGTATGGCGCAGGTAGGCCGTCATCTCGCCATCGGACATGCCCTCGCGCGACAGCAGGGCGCGCACGTCGTCCATGCGCACGCCGGGGAAGTCCGTGGCCGTGATCGACTTGAGGTCGGAGCCGGAGCCTTTGACGCGCAGCACCTCGACCGGCTGACCGCGATAGTCGGATTCGGTGCGCTTGATTGAGGTGTTGCCGCCGCCGCGGACGACGAGAGTGTCGTCGGCGCCAATCAGTCGTGATGAATAGACGAGCAATCCCAGGTCGTCCAATTCACGGACGGCTGCATCCGACCAACGGCTCTCCATAGAAATCCTCCATCACCACGATTCATTCGGACCCGAAAATTACCATACCGACGCCTATATCGGCGTTGACCGTGCATTCGACACGACCATAGCATAAGGTGGTAGCTGAGCATCCCCAAAAACAAAGTGCCGCCCGCGGCCGGGCGAGCCGGTGGTCTATGTGGTGAGCATCCTCGTTGTTGATGATGATCTCGATATCCAAGCAATGCTTTGCGATGTGCTGATCGATGAGGGATACGAGGTCCGCCTTGCATCGAACGGACGCGAGGCGCTCAATCAGATCGAGCGCGAGCGCCCCGACTTAATCGTGCTCGACCTGATGATGCCGGTGATGGATGGGCGGCAATTCTATCAGCATTTCCGCACGAACCATCCCACCAACGCGCATTCGCGCATCCCGGTCCTGCTGGTTTCTGCCGGACAGGGCCTGAGGGAGACGGCCGGCGAACTGGGCGCTGATAGCTACCTTCCCAAGCCATTTGACCTCGATGCTTTCGTTCTCCAGATAGAGCGGCTCACCCGTTAAACGCGACGTCCACGCGCCGCCCTGGTCACGGCCAGTGGGAGATCGCGGTGTGCCGCATGGCAGCGTCGGGCGCCTCGACGTGGCCGCGCGGTGTCGCCCGCTGCTGCGCGCGTTTCGCCGTTCGACCGGAAAGGGTCTCGTGGCGCCGCAATGCGCGGTGTCGCCCGCTTACCCCTTGGCTCTCCGTGCGCGATACTTTGAGCACTGCCCCGGAGTCGCCCGTGTCGCGTGCCCCCATCATCTCCGCTCCACATCCCTCGGGACGCGCGCTTCCCCGGCGCGAGCCGCTGTGGACGCGCGGGTTTGTTCTGACGGTCGCGTCGTTGCATCTGTTCTTCCTCGGCTGGGCGCTGCTGTTTGCCACATTGCCGTTATACCTGGCCGATGCGCGCAAGTGGCAGGTTGGATGGGTGGTGGGCGGCGCGTTTGGCATCGCCTCAATCGTGGTGCGGATGCCGTCCGGGCGGCTGGCCGATCGTTGGGGCCGGCGGCCGGTGATGATCGTGGGCGGCACGCTCACCGCCGTGACACTAGCGGCGCACGGCCTGACCGACAGCCCGCTGCTCCTGACACCGATCCGCCTGCTGAACGGCGTCGGCATGTGCCTATACACCACTGCCGCGATGGCGATGCTGGCCGACCATCTGCCCGCCTCCCGCCGTGGTGAGGGCATGGGTTGGTACGGGGTGATCTACACCGCCACCAACGTCTACGGACCGTGGCTGGGCACGGCAATCGTGGCGGTGACGGGGCTGCGCGGCTTCTTCGTCGTGGCGGGGGCGATCTCGGCCGGGGCGGTCGCGCTCGCGCTTCCGCTCGCCGGCGGGACACGGCCGGCGCGGGCAGGGCAGGGACGGATGCTCAGCCGGGCGGCGCTGTTGCCCTCCTCGACCTTCATGACGCTGACCATCACCTTCAGCGTGCTGCCGGCGTTCCTGGCGCTGTATGCCCAGCAGGACGGACTCGGGCGGGCGAGCGTGTACTTCTTTCTGCTGGGGGTAGCGCTGGTACCGGCGCGCTGGTTCGGCGGCGCGATGGCCGACCGGTTTGGCCGCCCCGCGGTGATCTTCCCCGGGCTGGCGCTGGCCGCGGCGGGGATGCTGCTGCTCGCCCTCGCGCAGAATGCGACGATGCTGTACGCGGCAGCAATTGTCTTCGGCGTTGGCTTTGGATTGGGCCACACCGGTCTCACGATTCTGACGGTCGATCGCGCCCCTCCCGAGGAGCGCGGCGCGGCGATGGCAACGTTTTCGCTCGCCTGGGACATCGGTACACTGGGTGCGTTCGCACTCGGCTTCGTCGGAGACGCGATCGGCCTGGCCGAGTTGTTCGCCGTCGCCGGTGTACTGCCCCTGATCGCCGCCGCCGGCTACGGCGTGGCGCGGCGGAGGGAGAGCGCCTAACCCCCCGGCTCCCTTCCCCCCGGCCGCGCCGGGGCAGACTGCAAGGGAAGGGAGAGCCAGTGGCAAGGGGATACGCCGTCATCGAGGGCCGCTGCTGCCCCCGACATTGACCGCTCAACACGTTGGTGGAAAAAGCACGCTCGCGGGTTCGATCCGAACCCGGCGAGGCTCGAACATCTAGCGGACAGCACAGAGGTCAGCCGTATCGGTCGAGAGCGTTGGCCCATGGGCGCGCGACATGAGTCGAGCGTTGCGACTCGAAGCTTCTCCCCTCCCCTTGCAGGGGAGGGGCCGGGGGAGAGGTGGCCATCACCCCTGTTCGCCGGTGGCCGCGCGCTTTCGTAGGCGGGACCATAGGCTCGGGCGGTCGAGCGCGTCGAGGTGCTCGACGACGACGTCGCGCGGCGTGAGTCGGACGAGTAGCCACAGCACGACGCCGATGCCGGCCACCTTCTCGAAGTCCCGCAGCGGGCCGAGCGCCTTTGGGCTGAGCTTGATCGGCAGCACGGTGTAGGCGAGGCCGGCGAGCAGCGAGGCGCGTGCTGTCGCACCGATGCGGTGATCGTCCCACAACGCGCGGGCCAGATGCAGTTGCTGTCGGAGCGGCAAGTCCATCACGCGCTGGATCAGTCCGCGCTCCTCTTCGGGCACGACCCGGTCGGCAATCACCTGGGCGCGACCCGCCGCCCGACCGGCCGCGCCGCTGATGCGCTCGATCATCTGATCAGTCGTCGGCATGGTGTTTCTCCTGATTCGTGGCTATCCCCAGCATACCGGGCCGCGCCGCGCTCAGGAATGACCAACGTCCGTGACCCAGGGCGATTTAGTTTTCCGAGGGTTGTGTCGGGAGTAAGCTTGGCGCAGCACGCGGGAAGCGGAGGTGGCGGATGGAGACGGCAGACCGGTCGCTGCTGGCGGCGCTACGGACAATTCCGGACCCCCGGGGAGGCCACG
>JBBQJF010000185.1:0-9816 GCA_038325665.1 Dehalococcoidia bacterium
GTGCAGACACCCGAGGAGTACCGCGCGATCTATAACCGCTTCCTCACCCGATACCCGGTGGCTGATGACGTGAAGATCGAACCTGTCAGCGCGGGCGGCGTCCCGGCCGAGTGGATGACGCCGCCGGGGGCATCGGCCGAACGGGTCGTGTTCTATCTCCACGGCGGCGGCTATGTCATTGGTTCACCCACGGAATACCGCGAGATGACGCCGCGGCTCGCGCGGGCGGCGGGGGCGCGGGCGCTGGTGGTCGATTATCGTCTCGCCCCCGAGCATCCTCATCCGGCGGCAGTCGAGGATGCGGTCAGCGCCTACCGCTGGCTGCTGGAGCAGGGTGTACCGGCGAACGGTATCGTAGTAGCGGGCGATTCGGCCGGCGGCGGGCTGACGGTTGCCACGCTGGTCTCGCTCCGCGATCAGGGGTTGCCCCTGCCGGCGGCCGCCGTGTGCATCTCGCCGTGGGTCGATATGGAAGGCACCGGCGCGTCGATGGACAGCAACGCCGCGTCCGACCCACTCGTTCAGAAGGGACTGATCGCGGGTATGGCCGCGGCCTATCTGGGCGGCCAGGATCCGCGCACCGCGCTGGCCGCTCCACTGTACGCCGACCTGCACGGGCTGCCGCCGCTGCTGATCCAGGTCGGCACGATCGAGACGTTGCTCGACGACGCGCGGCGGCTGGCCGAGCGGGCGAAGGCGGCGGGTGTCGATGTCACCATCGAGGAGTACGAAGGTGCGCCCCACGTCTGGCACATGTTCGGCTCGTTCCTGCCCGAGGCGCAGCAGGCGATCGCGCGAATCGGCGAGTTCGCCAAGCAGCACACCAGCCTCGTCCCAACTCGCTAGTACCGTCCGGCGGAAGTCGTTCCAGCGTTAGTCGCAGAGCGGTTTGCCCTGATAGGTCCAGCGGAAGGGCTTGGCCATGGTGTGACTGTAGTAGGCGATAAACGCGAGCACTTGGGTCTGGAGCTCGGCGACGGAGGTGAAAGGAGGCCCGGCGCAGCTCCAAGGCCTTGCACCCCGGTCAGTTCGTCAGTGCTGACCACGCGTTCGCCCTGGTGGGCGAGGGCGGGGGCCTGCTGATACAGAGCGCAGATGTCCGTGACCTTGGCGTCGAACTCGGCGTCATCCGAGGGCGTCAGCCAGTAGCGCCAGCGGCGCGGCTGCAGGCCCCCCCTTTTGAGCAGCCGTGCCGCGTGGCGGGCCGAGATCTGGTCGACGATGCCGCGGGCCATGATCGCATCCGCGAGTTCGCGGCCGGTCCAGTGGCTGATCGCGCGGCCGGCGTGGTGACGGTGCCGCGCACGTTCGTTGATTACGTCGTCACCGAGTACGGCATCGCCACGTTGCGCGGCCAATCGCTCAAGCAACGGGCGAATGACCTAATCGCCATCGCCCACCCCGACTATCGCGCCGGCCTCGCCAAGCAGGCGCGGGAGCTGTATGGAGCGTAACCTACAGGCACGCTGGAAAGGAGAGAATTCGAGGTCCGCGTGAGCGAACGCGCATGTATCGGACCGCGCGAGGGTCGCCACGCCGCCATTCACGGGAAGATGTCTTCCCAGCGCATCTGGAGGTCAGGGAACGCCGCGAGGGTAAGTACACCGCCGCGGGTGTGACGGGTGACCACCTGGTAGCCGTTCGGTCCAGGCTCGCGGTAGACGGTGATGCGCCGCCGTTGGAGATCCACGATCCAGACCTCGGCGATCCCCGCCCGCGCGTAGCGGGGTAACTTCGTGTCGCGATCGAACCCGAGCGAAGAATCCGCTACCTCGATCAGCAACAGTACATCCTCGGGACCGGGGACTTTCGTAAAGTACGAATCCTCACGGAGACGCAGTAGCACGACATCCGGTTGTGGTTGAGAGTGCTCGGAGAGCCGCACGGCATTCTGCACGCTGACGAGCGCCCGTCCCGCCACACGTGAACCCAGCCAGTTTGTCACGCGGATCACACAACCCATGTGCTGACTGCCCAATGCGGCCATCTGATACATCTCCCCATCGATCAATTCCACCCGGTCATCCTCGTGCAGGATGCCCGCCTGACCCATGCGCTCGAACTCATCCGCCGTGATCAACCGCCGTACCACCGTTGCCTTGCCAGCCTGTACCACGTCCCGCCTCCATTTCGAACACTGTGCCGGTCAATCTGGACGATACGTCAGTCGCCGCCGCGCCGCCAGCCTGGATGATTGACCACCAAGAGGGTAACCGGTAAGCGCGGGCGCGCGACCTCGCACCCATACGACACCACCAGCGCCACGCGGTTTGTTCATGCCCGTGGGAGCGCTACCTCTCCCCCCGCCCCTCCCCCCCGGCCATGCCGGGACAGGCTGCAAGGGGAGGGGAGCAACCATCATCTCCGCGTCGCACGCCTGCCCCGGCATGTGCGACGGGTCCGGCCATCTCCCCCTTCCCCGCGGGGAAGGGGGTCGGGGGCGAGTGTACGCGGTCGAGCCGTCGCCGGGGCCGCGGCCGGTGATCTCCCCCTTCCCGGCGGGGAAGGGGGTCGGGGGTTAGGTAGGTCGAAGCCCTTGGCCGCTCACCGGCCGGTGAAGTGCGGCAGTCGTCGCTCGCGGTTGGCGAGTATACCTTCCTGATGGTCATCGGAGGTGAGCGTGATGCTCTCGGCGGTGGCGGCCCATTCGAGCGCGGTGGGCAGGTCTTGGGTGAGGCCGCGGTAGATGGCGTTCTTGGAGAGGCGCACCGCCATCGGCGCGGCCCGCGCCAGCCGCCGGGCCAACTCCCGCGCCGTGTCGAGCAGCATGTCCGCCGGCACGACCCGGCCGACCAGGCCGATACGCAACGCCTCGGCGGCGTCGATGCCGTCACCGGTCCAGATCATCTCGCACGCCTTTTCGAGGCCGACGATCCGGGGCAGAAACCAGCAGCCGCCCGTGCCGGGGAACAGACCGATCCGCGCGAACACCGAGGTAAAGGTCGCCGTCTCGGAGGCGATGCGGATGTCGCACGCACAGGCGAGATCGAGGCCGCCGCCGGCCGCGACGCCGTTGATGGCGGCGATCACCGGCCGTTCGAGCGCCTGGAGCGCGAGCGGCAGCCGCTGGCCCATCTCACGTAGCCAGTCGCGCGCCTCAATCGCCGTGCGCCGCACACCGACCTCGTCGCCCGTGCGTACATCGCCACCGGCGCAGAACGCCCGCCCCGCGCCGGTCAGCACCAGCACCCGTGTCTCGGCATCGCGGCGCACGCAGTCGATCGCATCGATCACCTCGTCCGAGAGCTGCCGGTTCATGGCGTTGAGCCGCTCGGGACGGTCGAGCGTGAGCAGTGCGACGCCGCCCTCCGTCTCGAAGCGGATCGTCTCGTACTCCATGTGTGGCCCCCTGATGCAGTCTCAGGCAGGTTGGCGGGTGTCGCCCCGCCGGCCGAGGGCGACCCATCGGGTCATCCCTGACGCGACGGACACGGCCACCCGCCGTAGGGCCGCGTCACCGTGATCGGCGGCCATGCACAACCGGATCGGTCGCCCGCCACTGCACGCGTGCGGACGGCTGGCGCCGGTCCCGGCTGATCCTGAGGGGAACCGCGATTTATGCGCGGAGAACCCCGGCGATCACACGGGAAGGGCGAGCGCGTGGGACTCGACAGTCCGTGTGCAGTGTCCATACGGAGAACCGGCCGGCGATCACACCGATCACCCGGCGGCGAACGCGGTCGTCATCGCACGGAGGCGCCCGCCGGTCCCAGCAGACGGTAGCGTACCAGCCCGCCGTCGAGCGTTAGCCGGTGCAACTCGCCGCGAGTGTGCAGCAATTCGAGGTGCGCGAGCGCCTCGGTCGTTGCCATCCGCCGCACGAACGCGGGCAACTCATCCCACCGCGCATCTGCCCGCCAGCGCATGCCGCCGGCGATCTCGTAGGCGCTGCGCGGTTCACCGGCGAGCAACGCTCGGATCTCGTCCAGCCGGTCATCGTGATGGCCGAGCAACTCGTCGATCCGCTCGCGGAAGCCGCGAAACTCGTTGCCGTGCGCCGGCAGCACCAACTCGACCTCATACTCGCGCACCTGGCGCAGTGAGCTGAGGTAGTCGGCCAGCGGGTTACCCATCGACTCGGCATGCAGCCCGACGTTGGGCGTGATCGGGTTGAGGATGTGGTCGCCGCTGAGGAACGACTTGTGGGTGTGCTCGTACAGACAGATGTGACCGGCGGAGTGTCCCGGCGTCCACACGATCTCCCACTCCAGGGGGCCGGCGGCGATCCGCTCACCGCCCAGCACCTCACGGTCGGGCTTGGCGACGTTCACCCGGTCCAGAATCGCCTCGGATGCCTTAACGAACGCGGTCAGCTCACCCACCGGCACGCCGTGAATCCGCAACCACTCCTCCATCTCCGATTCCAGGCCAAAGATATTGGTGTAGCGGCTGTCGATGTGGATCGCGTCAAGCCGGTGCATCACCAACCCGCACCGGGCGAGTTGCACCAGCCGGCCGGCGAGGCCGTAGTGGTCGGGATGGTTGTGCGTGACCACCAGCGTACGGATCGCTTCGATCGGTATATTAAGCTGATCGAGGCCGCGACGGAGCGCGTCAAGCGCGTCGGGCGTGTCCCAGCCGCAATCGACCAGTACATAGCCGTCGTCGGCGCGCAGCACGTAGCTGTTGACCCAGCCGAGTGGACTGCCGATTAGCGGCACCCGGATCTTGTGCACGCCCTCGGGGAGTGCTGTACCGTGAGGGTTGCTATCGTTCGCGCGCACGGCTCGACCTCGTTTCATCGTGGTTTAGGGGGACGTGGGTTCGGGTATGGGTGGTCCGCGAGCCGGCAGACGGGGGCAACGGCCTAAGGCGGAGGGCGCCGCGGGAGAAACCTGGTTGAGCAGCGCTCACGGCGAAGGCGGCTCCATTGGCGCAGGAATACCAACGAAGCCGGCCGATCGCATCGTATCGCCCGATCAGCCCCCCGGCAAGCCGGATTGCATCGGAGACGAGTGATCCTGACCCGGCGGCGCACGCCGCCTCCCGGCACGAACGCCATCGCGAGTGACGCCTCAACCGGGGATCGGATACGGTTCATCTCGCCCGGCTGGTGGCGGGCGCGTATGGCGCGGATGTCGCCGAACAACCATTGTCAGTTCATTCATCCATACCCGCAGGGCGCCACCAGAGATGAACGCCGGGGCCGTGCCCCCAACACCCAACATCCAACACCCATTATCAAGGGAGCGAAGTATGACCATGATCGTCGGTGTGCTGGGCAGCGTGACACCGCCCGGCCGTCTGCTCAAGGCGGTGGAGTGGGCGGTACAGGCAGCGCGTGAGGCGGATACGTCGGTGGAGGCACGGGTGCTCAACCTGGCCGACCACCGGGTGTCATTTGCCGACGGCCGGCCGCTCGATCAGTTCGGCGATGACACGGCGGCAGTGGTACAGACGGTTGTCGATGCGGACGCCGTGATATTCGCCAGCCCGGTGTATCGGGCGACGTTCACCGGGGCGCTGAAGAATCTGCTCGATCTCGTGCCGGTCGAGGGGCTGATGGGCAAGCCGTGCGGCATCATCGCCATGGGAGCGACCGAGCATCACTACCTCGGCGTCGATTGGCACCTGCGCGCCGTGCTGGCCTGGTTCGGTGCGCTGACCGCGCCGTCGAGTGTGTATCTGTCATCCTCGAACTTTACCGACGGCGCACTGGGCGACAGGCCGCGCGATGAACTGCGCGCCCTGGCAGCAACAGTCGTGCGGCTGTCCGCGTCCATGGCCGGCGCGGGCGCCTCGCTCGGCCCGCCGCCGCTGGCCGCACGCCGGGGGTGACCCGGCGGCCAAGGACGACCCACCGGCATCTGCACCACGTCACCACATGGCCGCCCTTAAGTAGGTGAATCCGAGTGCCCGGCCGCGGCCCGGCGCGCGGTGCGTCGGAGGGCCAGCTCGCCGCGCCACGGTCCGTACCCAGGTTCGCGCATAGGGTGACGCATCCTGTGACGTGGTGCAGATGGACCCACCGGTCGCCCCTTACCAGGGCAGGGCTGGCGTTCTTCGGTAGGGGCGACCGGTGGGTCACTCGGGTTCCGTTCCGCTGAACCGGTGTTCAGGCCATGGTTGATGCGCCGGCGCGTGTCGCCGCGGGTGTTGTTCAGCCAGGCGGCATCAGGTGGACCGCCTCGCGCGGGAAGGCCAGATCCCAGGTGCGGCGGTCACGCACGCCCAGAACCTCGTACGGGTGCGCGGGAACGTCCACCTCCACATCATACCCGCGTTCGGGCGCATGCCCCGCCAGGCGGAAGAATAACGTGTGGGATGCACCGTGCGCGACCTCATCCACGATCTCGGCGGCGACCACCGTATCGCGCGTGCCCCCGGGCGGCCGTCGCTCCGTCCGCAACAGCAGCACCCTTTCCGGCCGGATGCAAATATCCACCGTCATGCCCTCCGCCCACCCCCACACCGGTTCCGCCGCTCCCTTCGTGCTCCCCCTTCCCTGCAGGGAAGGGGGTTGGGGGGTTAGGTCGTTCCCCCTTCCCTGCAGGGAAGGGGGCCGGGGGGTTAGGTCCGCCCGTACCAGGAACCTGCCCGTGTCTGCCGTGACGCCGGAGCCATCCACCGCGACGATATGCCCGCGCCAGATATTGCGTACCTCCGTTAGCTCGGCCACGCGCGCCGACACCGGGCGCGCGAACACCTCGTCACGCGGGCCATGCTGTAACACCCGGCCGCCATCGAACACGGCGATCGTGCCGGCGAGGTTGTAGGCCTCACGCAGATCGTGGGTGACGAACAACACCGTCAGATTCAGCTCGCGCGTCAGCCGGGTCAGCTCGCGGCGTAGGGTGACGCGGATCGCGTTGTCGAGCGCCGAGAACGGCTCGTCGAGCAACAGCAGTGGCGGGCGGGGGGCGAGTGCACGGGCGAGCGCGACCCGTTGCGCCTGCCCGCCGCTGATCTGGTCCGGCCGGCGCTCCGCCAGCGCCTTGATACCGAGGAAGCGCAGCAACTCCTCGACGCGGGCGCGCCGCTCCGCCACCGGACGGCCGTGCAAGCCGAAGCCGATGTTTTGGGCGACTGTCATGTGCGGGAAGAGTGCGTAGCTTTGCACGACCATGCCGACGCCCCGCCCTTGCGGCGGCACGTCGATCCGGCGGGCGGAGTCGAACACCGTCTGTCCATCGATCGCGATGCGTCCGAGGTCCGGTCGCAGCAGACCGGCGATGGCGCGCAGCGTCAGGCTCTTTCCCGAGCCGGAATGCCCGAACAGCACCAGCACCTCGCGCCGTTGGACCGCGATGCGCGCCTGCAAGTGGAACCCGCCGAGGTGTTTCTCGATATCGACGGCGAGCAGCGGGGTGTCGGAACCGACCACGGCGAAACCTGCCCTTCACCCTCGCGGCTGATCGCGGCCGGCCAACCGGAAGAGCAGCAGCACCACGAAGGAGACGGCCAGCAGAATCACCGAGATCGCCAGCGCGGCGAACAAGTCCGACTCCATCGCCGACATGATCGCCAGCGGCATCGTTTGGGTCGTGCCGCGGAAGTTGCCGGCGAACATCATCGTCGCGCCGAACTCCGACAAGGCCCGCGCCCAGCACAGCACGATGCCGCCGAGCACGGCCGGCATCGCCAGCGGCAGCGTCACCTGTCGAAACGTGCGCAGGCGCGAAGCCCCCAGCGTGTACGCCATCCCCTCCAGCGTCGCATCGACCGATTGGAAGCCGGCCCTGGCGGCACGGATATAGAACGGCGCCGAGACGAACACCTGCGCGATCACCACCGCCCACGTTGTGAACGCCAGCTCGATCCCAACGGCGCGCAGGTCGTCACCGAACACGCCGCGCCGTCCGAACGCCATCAGCAACGCGACACCGGCCACCACCGGCGGCAGCACGATCGGCAGGTCCACCAGCGTGTCTACCAATCGCTTGCCGGGAAAGCGGGCGCGCGCCAAGGTATAGGCGAGCGGTGTGCCGAAGGCGACAACAATGACCAGTGTGAGCGTGCTGGTCAGCAGGCTGAGGACGAGCGCCTCGCGCACGATCGGCTTCTGCAGGCTGTCGATCAGATTGCCGGCCCGCGCGGCGCGGTAGACCAACGCCGCGAGCGGTACGGCGACGAACAGCACCAGAGCAGCGCTCGGCAGGAGAAACACGCTCATCAGGTCGAGCCGCGGGCGACGCCACCCGGCCGCGTCCGCGGGGGCCGGCCTATTCTCGTCAGTAACGGGCGATATCGACGCCGCCTCGCGATCAGGATGCATGGCCGCCCCGCGTGGGTACGTCCACGATGCGCGCTGTCTGCCGGCCGCGCGCTCTCTCGCCCTCAGCCCGCGCGTGCGACGCGGGTGATGGTCTACCTCGTGCATGCCGCCCGCCGGCCGGCGGCGCATCGTCCGTCAGCCGGCGGGTCGATCCGGTATCGCCATCAATGATGAAGTTGTTCTCCTTCAGGATCTCCTGGCCCCGCGCCGAGCGCACGAACGTGATGAACGCCCGCGCCGCCGCCCGATTCGAGGCATCCTTCACCACCGCGATCGAGTAGGCGGCGACCGTATTGAACTCGTCAGGGATCTGCACACTGGCGATATCCTTGGCCACCGAGGGGGTCACATCGGACGCGTAGACGATACCGGCGTCCGCCTCACCCAACTGCACCTTGGTCACCACCGCGCGGACATTCGCCTCCTCTGATTTGAGGTTGCCCAGCGCCTTCCGTCCGAAGTCCGGTCCGAACCGCGGATCGGCCGACATCTTCTCCAACGACGCGCGGGCATAGGCCCCGATCGGCACGTTCTGGTCCGTGAGCACTAATTTGACGCCAGGCTTGGCGAGGTCCCGCGCCGTGCCGATCCGGGCGGGATTGGCGGCGGGAATGATCACCACCAGCTTGTTCTTGACGAAGATCTGGTCGGACCCTTCGATCACGCCCGCTTTCTTGGCGTTGTCCATCTGCGTCTGATCGGCGGAGGCGTAGATATCGGCCTTGGCGCCCTGCTCTAACTGCGTCCGTAGGGCAGTGGAGGCGGCAAAATTGAACTTGACGGCGACCCGTGGGTTCGCCTGCTTGAACTCGGCGCCGATCTGGTTGAACGCGTCGGTCAGCGAGGCGGCGGCAAACACGCGCACGTCGCCGCTCGGTGACGGCGTGGGCGCCGCGAGGGTCGGTGTCGCGCTCACCGCCACGGTGGGGGCGGCGCTGTCGGTCGAGGTCGCGCCGTTAGTGCCACAAGCGCCAAGTGCACCGACGACCACCATCACCAGCAGGCCGGCGAAGCGAGTGGGCATGTGCCGCGTTCCCCCTCTGATCCATGTTGACGGGTTAATCCGCGATCCGTTCGCGCTCGGACGCCAACCATTCGACCGTCGCCCGCGCCGGGCCAAGCTTCGAGTCGCGCACCAGTCGCTCGAATCCCCCCGGCTCGGCTTCGGCGGCCAGCTCGATCAGGCGGTCGATGTAGGCACGGCTGGCGATGATCTGGGCATCAAGCAGCCGGGTGGTGCAGCGCGCGTCCACCTGGCGGCAGAAGTACAGCTTGAGCAACAAGTCGGAGCGCACCTCACGCAGCCGCCCGACCGGCTGTTCGAGCCAGTGCATCAGCCGCGCCTCCGCCTCCCGCGTGAGCTGAAATACCGTGCGCGGCGGCCGCGACCCCACGGTCTCACGGCGGCCTTCGATCAGCCCCTGCTCCTGAAGGTCTTTGAGCATCGCGTAGACGGTGCTCATGTCAAGTGGCAACACCAGGCCCAGGTCGAGGTCGGCGGCAAACCGGCGCGCGATCTCATAGCCGTGCATCGGTCGCTCGCGCAGCAGACCAAGGATGGCGTACTCGGCGAGCGGCAGACTGGATTTGACCTTGCTCAT
>JBBQJF010000186.1:0-9761 GCA_038325665.1 Dehalococcoidia bacterium
TCTGGCGGACTTCCCAGCCGGCGAAGTAGACGTAGACCGGGTTGGTGACCAAGGCATCGGGGAACGGCACGCGCAGGTTGGTCTGCTCGAAGTAGCGCACACCGTTGACGAACAGCGTGACGCTGGTCTTGGTCAACTCCATCCGGAACCGGTCGCGGCAGTTGAGGTCGGGGTCCACGCCCCGACACACCCGCCACGCGTTCGCCAGAGCGCCGGAAGGGTAGCCGCCGAAGGTCTGACCGATGTGCTGAAAGTGGCTCATCTCCCACACGCGGCCGGCCTCGGTGCCGAACACGGCCGGGTCGCCGTCCGCCCCATTCGGGTTGTAGAGGGCACAGACCGGCACACGCGAGGGCTGCAAGCGGCAGCCGAAGCTCCAGTAGCCCCCGAACTGGCCGTAGGCATACAACCCATCCGGGATCGTGCCGGTGGGCGCGGGGGCGTTGGTGACCACGATCTCCGGCCACACGTCCGCCCCAGCAGTGCCGTACTCCTCGATGCCGGCCGCCGCATCGGTTTCCACCACCAACTTGCCGCCCTCGAAGCGGAAGGAGCGGTCGGGGCGCATCATGCCGCCGCCGAGGATGCCGCCGCCACCGGACTGGTCGCGGGGGGCGAGGTCCATCATCCAGTGGTTGTTGTGGCGGAAGTGCTGGGTCTTGAACACGGCTTCCTGGGTGTCGAACATCTTGTACCCGGCGCCCATGTCGGCGTTGGACAAGCCGTGGTTGAAGTCATCCACCCAGGAGTTCGCCCCCTGGATGAAGGTGCTCGGTCCGGTCGCAATCACCGGCTGACACCAAATCGGTGTCGCCGGCGCCAGCGCGCCTACCGGCGTGCTCGACGGCCAGCAGGCTGCCTCTGCCGCCGACGCGCCCGTAAGCCCACTCTCGTCGAATGCGCGTCGGACTTGTCCACCTGGCAGTGACAGCAATGGTGTCGCTGCCATCGCCAGAAACATAATCATGAGCAGGGTTCGCCGATGGGTATGGGGGCGCTGATGCATCGCATCTCCTCTCGTGCTGCGGGGATACTAGTTTTATCGGCATACGCCGCGCGACGCATGAGGGAGTTCCCCATACAAATCACCTATCGATCTCATAGCACTTCGGCCAGAAATTATGCGAAAGCGCCAGAAAACGCGCGGAGGCAGGTGGCCGCTAATGTCTAAGTGGTTGCGCCGCAGTGGCGCCAGTGCGACCGATGCCTGAAAAATGTGCAGCAAGGTTCATCGCCCAGTGTCCGACGGCGCCGCCGTTGTTAGTCCGGTCAGGGTACGAGAGCGCGGCGTCCTGATCACGCGCGACAGCCCAAGTCCCGGTGAGAACTCGAACAACTGGCAAGCCACGAAGGAGGTCGGCAATACCGACATGCCCGGCATAAAGATTCAGTTCTATCCGGTCGAGTACTCCGGTGATCAGGGCGCAGAGCGACTGCCGGCGGACGCGGCCCGACACACACGATCCTATAGGCCAAGATTGCGCCTTCCATCGGGAACTTGCCGACCGACGTTATGTTACACGCAGTCGAGTGCCGCGAGTCGGAGGAGGATTGTACCGATGCACCGAGGTATGTATGTGGTATAGTCCCTCTCGCCGGCTACCATGCCGACGGCCAACAGGGGGACGACTGCCATGGCGTATGAGGGCATGATCGCGGAGACGGTGACGATCCGCGGTCACGACGGCGACGACATCGAGGCCTACTCCGCGCGTCCGCTCGGCGGCGGACCGTTCCCCGGCGTCGTGGTCATTCACCACGCCCCCGGCTGGGACGAGTGGTGCAAAGAGGTCACGCGCAAGTTCGCCCATCACGGCTATGCCGCCATCGACCCCAATCTCTACTTCCGCGCCGGCCCCGGCAGCCCCGATGACGTCGCGGCGCGGGTGCGCGGCTCCGGCGGCGTCGCTGATGACCAGGCGATGGGCGATGTCGCGGGGGCGATGGCCTTCCTCCGCGCCCAGCCCTACGCCAACGGTAAGGTCGGCGTGATCGGGTTCTCTGCTCCGGTGGCCGTCACACCTACCTCGCCGCCTGCCGGCTCGACGGGGTCGATGCCGCCGTCGATTGCTGGGGCGGGAACGTGATCGTCGATGATCCCAACCAGCTCAGCGACAAGCGGCCGGTAGCGCCTATCGACCTGACCGAGCGGATGCGCGCCCCGCTGCTGGGTCTGTTCGGCAACGACGACCGCGACCCCACGCCTGACCAGGTGGACAGCACCGAGGAGACGCTCCAGCGCGTGGGCAAGACGTACGAGTTTCACCGCTACGACGGCGCCGGCCACGGCTTCTTCGCCGCCGGCCGGCCCGCGTACCGGCCGGAGCAGGCGGTGGACGGCTGGCAGAAAGTGTTCGCCTTCTTCAGCGCTCACCTCGCCGCGGCGACACCGGCGGCCGGCGCATCGTAAGAGTACATGTAAGCGGTCAGCCATCAGTCCACGGCGGCCAGCCCGCGCGTTTACGCGAAGGTCAGCAAGCCGCCGGCGACCGCGACCGTCCCGTGGTCGCGCATCCCCACGGCTCGATCGCTGACGGCGGAGCGCCGAACGCTCACGAGTGCGCATCTCGCGATGGGGTCGAAGCCGGCGGGCGGGGGTGAAGGGGGCACGGATGTGTACGGTTCACGGGAGCCGCTCATGCCATGGCCGCGCCGCCGAGGGACGCGACGTGACTCCCGCGTCCCTCGGTATCTGCCCCGGCACGGCCGCATGAGATGAGCCGGGGATGGTAATGTCACCAGAGGCATCCATGCCCCCACCGCGCCACAGCGGAGGAAAGACGGCCTGACCCCGGGGCAGCCCACACCTGACATCCAACACCTTTTGCGGGAGGACAGCATGTGTAGCTACATTGTTGAGAAGGCGAAGCTCACCGGCAGCGCCAAGGGCGCGGACGGCTGGATGACGGTCGATACGGCCAACGTCTACTACGATCATCCCTATCATGTGCCGCTCGACCATGCGCTCACCATCGACTTCGTGCGCGAGTCGGGCGGGACGGGTGGACGTGTCGCGGTGGAACTCAGCGCCGCGTCCGCACGGGAGCTGGTCACGGCGATCCTGGCCGCGCTGGCGAGCGGCGATGTCGCGCATGTCGCCGGCGATGCAGCGGCCGGCGGGTAATCCCGGCCGCGCGGGGCGAACGCCGGGGTGGGCGACGGGGTGCCTCCGTATCGGGGGGGGTTCTAATCGCCGCGCTCCCGCGACGTGGTTCACCACATCCGGGCGTGCCCTCCCTATCAATGGCGTCGCTGTATCCCGTGCGCCGTTGCGGGGGCCAGCCATCAGTGTGACCCAGCCACGACCACCGACAACGTGGCGGGACCCGGGTCGCGACAAATCAACAGTACTCCGCCTTCCTCGCACGCGGCCGGGAAAGGGCGGCATGGCGGCGTTCGTGGCGAATCGAGAACACGCGCGGGAGCAGAGTCACCCCCCAATCGCCGCGCCGGCCGCCGGCCCCGTGCCCGGATCGGCGTGGCCGGCAGTGGTCGTGCTCGCCGGGGCGATCATGAGTTCGCTCAGCGGCAGCGCGCTCACCGCCGCCTTGCCCACGCTGACGGCGGTGTTCAATGTCACGCCCGCGACCATTGCCTGGGTGATCATCGCCCAATCGCTCGCCAACGCCACCCTGCTCACCGTCTTCGGCCGCCTGAGTGACATGACCGGCCGCACCAAAATGTACACGGTGGGGCTGGCGATCTCGGTGGCCTCCTCGGCGTTGTGCGGTATCAGCACCAGCGCCGGCCAGCTCGTCGCCTTCCGGGTGGTGTTCGGTGTCGGCTCGGCGATGGTCGCCGCCAACTCGCTCGCCTATCTGATCGAGATCTATCCTGTCAACCGGCGCGGCTTCCTCGTGGGCGTGTTCGAGGCGTGCATCGCCGCTGGCTTGGCGGTGGGACCAGCGCTCGGCGGGTTGCTGCTGGAGGCGTTCGGCTGGCGGTCAATCTTCTTCCTGCATGTGGTGATCGGCGGGGTGATCCTGGCGCTCGTCCCGCGCGTGATGGTCGAGACACCCCGGCAGCGCCGCGCGGGCGAGACGTTCGATATCGCCGGTGCGTTGCTGTTCGCCGGCGCGTTGGCGCCGTTGCTGTACGCCCTCACCCGCGGGCGGGCGACCGGCTGGTCGTCACCGGTGATCGTGGGCTGCCTGGTCGTGAGCGCGATCTGCCTGGTTGGATTCATCATCACCGAGCGGCGCGTGCGTCAGCCGATGGTACGACTCGACATGTTCGCCAGTCGCGGCTTCAGCGCCGGCAACCTCGCCAAGGTATGCGCCTACTTCGCCTTCGCCGCCACCACCTTCCTGCTGCCGTTCTACTGGGACCGCGCCCTCGGCCTGCCGCCGGGTCAGCTGGGTATCGCGCTGACCGCCTTCCCCGCCGGCATGTTAATCGGGTCGATGGCGTTCGGCTCACTCTCCGACCGAGTTGGCACGCGCCGGCTCGCCCCCGCCGGCCTGCTGGTAATGACCTTGGCGGCGGTGATCCAAACGCGGGTGACGGGCGAGATGGGGGTGGTGCCAGTGTTGGTCGCGGCGTGGCTGGCCGGATTGGGCGTCGGCGCCTTCATCGCGCCTAATGACAGCGCCATCCTCGCCGTCACGCCGCGCGACCGGCTGGGTGTGGCCAACGGCATCATGGGGGTGAGCCGGAGCCTGGGGCTGCTGTTCGGCCAAGCGGTCGCCGCCGAGTTCCTGACCGCGCGGCTGGCGGCGAACGATGGCGCGTTCGTGCCGAGTTACCAAGAGGTGTTTATCGTGGTGGCGGCGGTCACCCTGGTCGGCGCCGCGCTCGCGGCTGTTCGCGACCGCGGCACGCCACGATCAGCCATGGGATGAGGACTATGCATGCGCCCGCGGCAGCCTTTCATGGAGTGAGAAATCACCGCCGCCTCCCGCTCCCGGTGCTTGACCCTACTCTTATGATTGTTCTATATTTCTCAAAGTCGAACCGTCCCGAAATGAGGGCTGCACCCATGCGCTGGGTGGTACCCGCTGCGACACTTCTGGGCATCGGTTGGTTCTTCGCCACCTGCGTCGTTCTTGGTGTCGTGGCGGGAAGATGGCTCGATGGGCGGTTCGGCAGCGCCCCGACGTTTACCCTCATCGGCACCTTCGTCGGATTGGCCGCCGCACTGTACGGCGGCTATCGTACGCTCACCGAACGTGTGCTCGCGAAGCCGCCGCGCGCTCGGCGGCCCGGGGAGGAACCGTGAAGCCGCGCACTTTACTCATCGTCCTCGGCGTCATCCTTGTCGTGGGAGTCGGCTTCGCCCTCTTCCGCCTCCCACAACCGCTGATCGAAATCGCCCCAGAACGAATCTTCTCGATCGGTGGATTCACGGTCACCAACACTATCCTCACGAGCTGGGTCATGATCGCCGTGATCTCGATCGGCTTGATTCTCGGCACCCGCCGCCTGACCATGGTCCCCCGCGGCTTTCAAAACCTGTTCGAGGCGGTAATGGAGGGGTTCGGCAATCTGGTCGAGAGCATCGCCGGACAAAAGAACGGGCGGCGCTTCTTCCCCGTCGTTTTCATCCTCCTGCTGTATATCGTGCTGTGTAATTGGGCCGCGCTCACCCCGCTGTTCAACCAGATCGGCATCGTTGAAAACGAGGCCGAACACATCCGCCACGAGGCCCACGAGCACCCCGACGAGGTCGTGCATGAGAACGAGACGTTGCATGGCTATGTGCTGAAGACGAACGGCATCAGCTTTATTCCGCTGTTCACGAACACCAAGCTGATCGAGGTGGAGATTCCGGAAGGCACCACCTTTGCCCAGCGCGAGCGCATAATGGAGGAGCATCTCGCCGAGGAACTCGACCGGCCCGTTCCCCCCGAAGGGCAGACAGCGCTGCGCGAGAACGAGACCTACGGCTTCATCGCGCCGTTCCTACGCGGCGTGAACTCGGACCTGAACGCGCCGCTCTCCTACGCGCTGTGGTCAGCGATCTTCGTCGAGTTCTGGGGTATCACGACCCTGGGCCTGCTCAAATACGGCTCGAAGTTCCTGAACTTCAAGGGCGGCCCGATCGGCATCTTCGTTGGCCTGCTGGAACTCATCAGCGAGTTCGCCCGCATCATTAGCTTCACTTTCCGTTTGTTCGGCAACATCTTCGCGGGTGAAGTGTTGCTATTCATGATGAGTTTCCTGGTGCCATTTCTGCTGGTAGACGTGTTCTACATGCTGGAGCTGTTCGTCGGTCTGGTACAGGCGTTCGTCTTTGCCATGCTCACTCTGGTATTCGGCGTGATGGCGGTGACAAGTCACGATGACCACGACGCGCATGCCCCCGAGGCCCACGGCGCCGCCCACGGCGAGGCAGTCGCCCACGGCGCCGCACACGCGTAGAGTCCGGTCTACATACGCCGGTTTGTGGATGTTCCGTGCATCCGAGAGGTGTCGCGGAGACAATTCGTCGAAGGAGTGCCCATAACCTGCCGGTCACTACCGGCGCATCACATGGCTGGGCACGCCGAGGACTCCGGGGGCCGCGCCCCCGTCACGAGGGGGTTGGGGAACGCGCGGTTCCCCACGTTCAAAGGAGGCACACGGTGGAGGGTTTGTTCCCGTTCCTGGCATGGTTCAACACCGCGGACGAGGCACGGCTGATGGCGGCGGCGCTCGCGATCGGCATCGGTGGTATCGCCCCAGCGCTCGGCATCGGCCGGATCGTCGGCAGCGCGATGGAGGCGCTGGGCCGCAACCCGGAGGCGCAGCCGGCAATCCAGACCAACATGATCCTCGGTGTCGCGTTCGCCGAGGCGATCGCGATTTACGCGCTGGTCGTCGCGATCATGATCGGTTTCGTCTTCTAACAGCCAACAGGCAGGGTGCATCGTGGACAAGCTCGGACTGAACCTACCCGCCCTGATCGCGCAGTTCGTCAACTTCGGCGTGCTCCTGTTCATCCTGTGGCGGTTCGTACTGCCGCCCGTGCAGCGGATGCTGGACGAGCGGCGTCAGCGCATCCAGGAGAGTCTAGAAGCGGCCGACCGGATGCGCACCCAGGCCACGGACGCCGAACGCCGCGTGCAGGAACAACTCGACGAGGCCCGCCGCCAGGGCCGCCAGATGGTCGAGGATGCCCAGGCAATCGCGAACCGCATCAAGGAAGAGGCACGCACCCAAGCACAGGCCGATATCGAGCAGATGCGGGTGCGCGCCGTGGCCGATATCGAGTTGGAGCGTCAAGGCGCGATCTCGGCGCTACGTCGTGAATTCGCCGACATCACGGTGACGGCGGCTGAACGTGTGATCAACCAATCGCTCGACCGCACCGCGCACCAGCGTCTGATTCAGGACGTACTCGCCGATTCCACTCTCGGGGCGAACGGCCGGACATGAGCGTCCCATGCAGGACCGGACGGGCGGCGCGAGTGTCGGGCAATGGCCCTCACCGTGCGATTCGGGCGAGTTCGCCGACAGCGCGGTCCTGCCGGCCTTGACACGACCCAAGGGCGACCTATCGGGTCGCCCCACGGTAAAACCAGATAGGTGCGACCCGATGGGTCGCCGGCGGAATCAGGGGTTAATCAATGGCAGAGACGGCCCGCTACGATATCGCGGCCAAGCGCTACGCCGAAGCGGTGTTCGATCTGGCGCGCTCGTCTAATAGTTATGACCGCTGGCGCGACGACCTCGCCATCATCACGGAGCTGGCACGGCACCCAGAGGCGGCGGCGTTTCTGGCCAACGGCCAGGTGAGCGACGCCGACAAGCTGCGGCTGGTGCAGGCCGCCCTACGCGATGTGACGCCCGAGGCGATCAACCTTGTCCGGTTGTTGCTCCTGCGCGGGCGATTTCCACTCGCACCCCAGGTCAACGGCGAATACAACCGGATGCTCGACCGCGAGCGCGGTGTCCAGCAGGCCGAAGTCACCACGGCCGTCCCGCTCGAACCAGCGGCAGCCCAAGCGGTCGTCGACCGGCTACGTGAAATCACCGGCGCCCGCGAGATTCGCCTGACGACGCGCGTGGATCCGGCAATCATCGGCGGCATGGTCGCGCGCATCGGCGACCAGTTGGTAGACGGTAGTACGCGCACGCGCTTGTTACAATTGAAACGACGGCTCGCCGGTGCGGCGGGCTAGCACTGAAAATGGTCCGGCCACGGGACGCCCCCGGCGCCGGCGATGAGACCCTGAAGGGAGCCTCCACGTGGCCCTACGAACCGATGAGATCGCCAGCATCCTCCGCGAGCAGATCCAGAACTTCGGCACACAAACCCAGACGGTCAACGTCGGCACGGTCGTCGAGGCCGGCGACGGCATCGCCCGCATCCATGGTCTCTCCAGCGCGCTGGTGAGTGAATTGCTGGAGTTCCCCGGTCGAGACGGCAATTCGACCTACGGCATCGCGATGAACCTCGAGGAGGACACCGTCGCGGCCGTGATTCTCGGCGACTACGGCACGATCACCGAGGGCGACGAGGTGCGCACCACCGGCCGCGTGATCGAGGTGCCGGTCGGTGAGGCGCTGGTCGGACGTGTCGTCAACCCGCTGGGCCAGCCGATTGACGGCAAAGGCCCGATCGCGACGACCAAGACCCGCCCGGTCGAGCGCATCGCCCCCAACGTCGTCTCGCGCCAGGGCGTCAACCAGCCGATGTACACCGGCATCAAGGCAATCGACGCGATGACCGCCATCGGTCGTGGTCAGCGCGAGCTGATCATTGGCGACCGCTCCACCGGCAAGACCGCGATCGCGATTGACGCCATCATCAACCAAAAGGGCGGCGACATGATCTGTATCTATGTCGCCATCGGTCAGAAGGCGGCCAAGGTCGCGCAGATCCTGGGTACGCTCGAAGAGGCCGGCGCGATGGAGCACACGATCATCGTCGCCTCCTCCGCCTCCGAGTCGGCCGCGCTTCAGTATCTCGCCCCGTACGCGGGCTGCGCGATGGGTGAGGAGTTCATGGAGCAGGGTCGCGACGCCCTGATCATCTACGACGACCTGACCAAGCACGCCTGGGCCTACCGCCAGATGTCGCTGCTGCTGCGTCGCCCGCCCGGTCGCGAGGCCTACCCCGGCGACGTGTTCTATCTGCACTCCCGCCTGCTCGAACGCGCGGCGCGCTTGTCGCCTGAGCTGGGCGGCGGCTCGCTCACTGCTCTGCCGATTATCGAGACCCAGGCCGGCGACGTGTCGGCGTACATCCCGACCAATGTGATCTCGATCACCGACGGCCAGATCTACCTGGAGAGCGACCTGTTCAACGCCGGTCAGCGGCCGGCCGTGAACGCGGGTATCTCGGTGTCGCGCGTGGGCGGTTCCGCCCAGATCCGGGCGATGCGCCAGGTCGCCGGCCGGCTGCGGCTGGACATGTCTCAGTACCGCGAGTTGCAGGCGTTCGCCCAGTTCGGTACCAGTGAGCTTGATCCCTCCACCCGCCGCCAACTCGAACGCGGTCAGCGCGCGGTCGAGGTGCTCAAGCAGCCGCAGTACCAGCCGATCCCGGTCGCCGGCGAGGTCACCATCCTCTACGCGCTCGGCAACGGCCACCTTGACGATGTGCCGGTAGAGCGCATCCGCGCCTTCGAGGCAGGGCTGCTCGACTACATGGGCAGCAACCATCCTGAATTGAGCCGCACCATCGTTGCCGAGAAGACCATCTCCGACGAGACGGGTAAGGGTCTCGACGCCGCGATCCGCGAGTTCAAGCAAAATGTGCCGTACTAGTGGGTGATAGGTGATAGGTATTGGGTGTTGGGGGGACGGGGCCATAACCTAACCCCTGTCACCCAACA
>JBBQJF010000187.1:0-9755 GCA_038325665.1 Dehalococcoidia bacterium
GGGGAACAGCAGGAGAAAATAGGACCACGCGACGGCGAACCAGGTCCAGATCAGCGAGGTTCCACCGTCATGGAAATTGGTGAGAATCGCGTCCGGTGATTCCCGCAGGATATCCGGCCAGTCGAACGTGGCCGACAGCACGGTTGAGGTGATACCGAAGATGACCGCGCTGAGAATGAACAGCGCCCCGGTCACTTTGCGTAGTGTCGTCGGATTCATATGCATCCTCCATCGTTCTCGGGCCATTGGCGCCGCTCCTGTTGCGGCATTCATACCTTGTACCGTACAATGTACGATACAAGGTACTACCGCACTGTGCAAGCCCTCGAGAGGGAAAATTATGACGACATCGGACCAATCGTCCGCCAGTCCCGGAAGGCCAGAAGTTCGCCCACCACTGACACGCGATACCATCCTCACCGCCGCGCGGGATCTGGTGTCCCGCGAGGGGTTTGACGCCCTCACGATGCGGCGTGTGGCGAGCGAACTCGGGAAGGGGGCGATGACCCTCTATACGTACTTCCGTGGCCGGGATGAGCTTGTGGCGGCGTTGCTGGATGAGTTGTTCGGCACCATCGCGGTGACGCCCAATGATGCGGAAGACTGGCAGCACCAGCTCCGCCGCCTCGCCCGTGCCCATCGAGAGATGTTGCACCGCTTTCCCAGCGCCATTCCCTACTTTCTGGCGACGCTCAGGAGCGGGCCGCACGCGGCACGGTTCGGCGAATCGATGCTCAGCGTGCTGCGTCGCGCCGAGTTGAGTGACGAGGCGGCCGTCGGCAGCTTCTTCACCGTGCTCGCCCTCAACTACGGTTTCGCTGGTTTCGAGGCGGTGCGACGGCGTCCCGGTACGCCAGGGGAACAATGGGAAGAAGGCGTCCGGCGCACGCAGATGTCGCTCGCCTTGTTACCGGAGCAGGAGTTCCCGCTCACGGTGGCGATGGCGCGGCCGCTCGCGCGCTTCGCCACGACCGATGAACAGTACGAGTTTGCCCTCGACGTGGTGGTGGCAGGCATCGCGCATCAGCACTAGGCCGCGGACGCGCCGCGCGCTCGCGGTGCTTGGCGGTGGACCAGCCAGCCTACACGGGCGCTTCGATATCTGTCGTCACATCGACAGAGGTGACGGTCAGTGGCGCGACCTCCACGGGTACCGGCTCACCGATATCGCGCGGTGCCGCGATATGGCCCTCGATTGCCTCGCGCGCGTGTCCAAGGGCCTCGTCGAGGTTCGCTCCCCGCGAGATACATCGAGGCAGCGCGGGCACCAGCACCGTGTAGGCGCCTTCAAGGGGATCAGGCATGAGAACAACCGTGTCGCGCTGTGACATAACGCCTCCTACAGCGCGACACACTAATCCGGAGGGCGCAACGCCGGCAAACAGTTGTATGACGATATGACCATCGGGCGTCTCACCACCGTCGCTACCCCTCGATCGCCGGATGGCGGGCGATGATGTCGTCTGCCAGCGCGAAGCATCGCTGATACATCCAGTGCGCGCGTTCCCATTTGGCGGCCCGCTTCTCGGCGGTGTCGAACCCCAGGTCCGCGAGGAACCGGGCGTAGCGTCGCGCGAACCGGGGCTGCTCATCGGCCGGTCCGTCCGCCGCGATCACATCACTCGTCGCGATAAAGTAAGGCGTGATCCAGCCCAATGCTTCGCGGTGATGCCCCTCGTCCAACATACTCTGGCAGGCATCGACGAAGTACGGCCGCAGATGGCGGTGAAGCTTGTGCTGGAACGGATGCGGCGCGCGCCTGACCTCCACGGCCAGGTCGAATGCCTCGGTCGCTTCGTGCAGAAACCGCTCGGCCCGCTCGGGTGTGGCGCCGGCCAGACCCAGGATCGCGAGGATCTCGTCATAGAGATCCAGACGGTCGTGATTTGCCAAGGATTCGCGCACATGCAGAAAGTGCCGGCTGCCGATCCGCGGCGGCTTGAGCGCGGCCACGGCCAGCGCCGCGCCGATGAAGGTGGTGGAGTACCCCAGGATGTTCAGCTCGCCCCCCGCGCCCCCCATCGATCGCGCCATCGGCAGCATATCGAGCGCGCCTTGAAGCCCGTTGCGTTCGTGGTCGACGCGGGCGAGCACCCACTGCCGGCGCGCGAACCCCCGTCTCACGGGTTCTTGCAACTCACGTAGTAGATCGCTGGGGTCATACAGCACGCTATCGAGCGTCAGGTGGTGTGCGATCTCCGGGTTGGCCAGCACGGCCTCCGCCGATCGGTACTCGCCGAGCGGCTTCAGCCCGGCCTCGATCAGCAGGCCCTGATATTCGACCTCCATGATGGTCGGGAATGGCCCATCGGCGCGAAGGATCGGGCTGTCGTCGTCGAACACCAGGTGCATATCGACATCCTTATGCCCTGGGAACGGGGCGTCATCTGCCATGGTCGTGATCCCGCCCACGAGGTGCGCGGCGCGGAGTCCCGGCCACTGCCCATGATTGAGTTCGACCCAGTGCTGGGCCATCTGTTTGGTCTCTCGTACATTCATCACGATTCTTCTCCAATTCCGGCGCTCACGCCGCGTGCTTGGCGCCGCGGACGTGGTCCGGCAGCTTCCGCCATAGTCAGCATGGTGTGGCGAATCCGCGCCATGAATGGCACGGCGGTCGGTGATGACCGCGACGATAGTACGACCGCGTAACGTCCAAGAGGAGGTTGCTGTTCTCTGCCAATGAGGTGATCGCCGCCGCCCTCGTGATGGGAGTCCGCACGGTGATCGCCCACCTCACCGCATCCACGAGGAGACCGGACAGCCCGGCCTGACCCTTCGCCCCTCCGCTCCGTCCTCGCTCACTCGCCGCGTCCCCGTCACCCGGGCCATCACGGCGCCGGAGCGGCGGATCGCGACTGGTCGGGCGGGCGACCCTCGAGATCAACGACGGCCGGCGCGTCAAGAGCGATGTGTTGGTCGCGCTCGTCCCGGCCATCGGGGCGGTGCTGACCGCCCCCCTTTCGCGGGTCGGACCAATGCCAATCGGGTCGCCTTCTTGGAGGACGTGGGTGCGTGGCTGCCGGCCGACGCCGAACAGGTCCACGCTATCCTCGACAAGCTGAACACGCATCAAGCGCCGGAGCTGTCCAACCTCTCAACGTGCCGCATCCGCGCCACGAAGTCCGCGACCCAGGCGCGCTGGGCCTCCGTCTCGGGAACGGGCACGCCGCGGGCCGTTTGGATCATGGTCCACGCATCCGTGAGCGGCAGGCCAGCGCCGGCCAGCAAGGTGGCCGCGACCAGCGACGACCGCCCGACGCTGCCCCGGCAATGGACACCGACCCTCCGTCCCGCGTCAATCTCCCGCTGCAATGCCGCGAACACGTCGCCGGCGGCAGCCGGGTCCGGCGGGACGCCCATATCGGGGATAGGCAGCGAGAGGAAGTGGAGGCCGGCCGCGCGGGCAAGCCGTGGCTCATCAATGAGTGACAGTTCGGCCGCCTCGGCGGGGGTGAGCAGACAAAGCAGCACAACGATGCCCGACCGCCGCAACGCGCCAAGCTCGTCCGCCAGTTCGTCACCCCCACGCGGCCGCGCCACGATCGCCAGCCGGCGGCTGCCTTCGTCGCCGATCCAATAGACGGGATACGTCATCCACCGGCCCCCTTCGACGGGCACTGATGCGCCGCGAACTCATCGCCGGCCGCGCGCTGAACCTGGGCGTGCGGCCGGCGCGCCGGCCACGCGGAACGGAGGCGCGCCCCTCACGGGCAAAACCAAGCCCCCGGCCCCTTTCCGCATGGGGAAAGGAGAGAATCCGAATCCGTGGATATAGATTCTGAACCCTCGCCCGCGCGTGCGTGACGTGCATGGACACACACGGATTCGGGGAGATTTGGGTTCTTCTCCCCGTGCGGCCCGTCCTGTCATGGCCGAGCAAGACTCGGCGGACACGGTGGACGCCGGGGCACGGGCAGGGGCGGCGCTAACGCGGAGTACGCTGCCAGACGACGGTCTGCGCGCCACGACGCGATTGATTATCGGTCGTTCCTTCCGGCCGGCCGGCGGCAGCGAGCACGCGTGAGTGCAGCGCCGGGTCGCCGCCGGTCAGCGATTGCACGGCCAGTTGCGCTAATTCCTGGAAGAACGGGTCGCCGAGGGCGGCGTCGCCCCACGCGTCGCGGTAGGCGATCGTTGCCCGCGCGAGGGTGTCCGGCGTCCCGAGGTCGCGTGCGATCTCCGCCGCGCGGCGCGATGATTGTTGGGCGCCATCGAGGTCGCCGCACGCGTGCAGGAACCGCGCCTGCATCACGAGTAACTCGTGGCGGGCCGCGTCATCCGGCGGCTGCACGTACTCCATCATCACGAGCGCGCGGCCCGTGAACGCCGCCGCCTCGGGGTAGGCAAGCGACCGAGCGGCCCGCTCCGCCGCCCGTCGCGCGTACTCCACTGCCTGGCCCGCGGTACCAACCGCCGCCGCCTCGGAGAAGTGATGGACCAGCTCATCGAGCCGCGCATCGGACCCGGCTTCCATCAGTGACGCGAGCGCGTCGCCGGCGCGGCGGTGCAGGTGGGCGCGCTCGATCGCCGGCAGAGCATCCACGAGCACCTCACGCGGCAACTCATGCGTGAATGTATACCTGCCGGGGACCTCCGGAGATTCGACGACGATGCCGGCTACCGCCGCCGGCGCGAGCGCGCCTGCCGCTCCGCCTGATGGGAGTCCCGCCACACGCTCCAGGAGATCGGCGTCAAACACGCCGCCCAGCACCGCCGCGACCTTGAGCGCGTTCAGGCTTGTCGGGGGCAGCGCCGCCAGCAGGCGTCCGACCGCGTCACGCGGACCGAGGGGCACGGCGCCATGCCATGCGCCGCCATCCTCTAATCGGTGTTCGGTGGCGAGTACGCGCACCGCGTCGGTAAGGAATCGCGGACTGCCGCCGCCGATCTCCTCCAGCGCGGTCACCAGTTCGCGCGGCAGTGGCATGCCCGCGACCGCGGTCATCAGCCGGCTCGCGTCGTCGTCCGTCAAGCCGCGCGGGTGGATTTGTCGAGCGATGTTCGTGCGCACCAGTTCACCAGCCGCCCGCGCAAACGGCAGCTCGGACCGTACCTGATCATCATCGTACGCGAGTGCGATCAGAATCCGGGCCTCGCGCAGACCGCCGGCCACGAATTTCAGGAGTTCCATCGATGACGTGTCCACCTGGTGGAGATCATCAAGGACGATGAACAGCGGCGATACCTGGCTCGCGGTGTGGAGCAGGGCGGCAACAGCGGTCGCGACCTGACCGGCAGATCGCTCACCACCGGGCACGACCGCCGGGCGCTGTCCGGCGCTTGGTGCGACGACCGCGAGATCGCCTGCCGCCGGACCCAACTCCGCCAGCAGCGCGGCGCCGTCGCGGTCTGCAATCAACGCGCTGATCGCCTCCGTCCAGGGCGCGTACGCGGACATCGGCCGGCCGTGTCCCGCGATTACCCGCACACCGCTACGCCGCGCTTCAGCGCCGATCTCCGCGAGCAAACGGCTCTTACCCGCGCCCCGCGGCCCACCGATCAGGATGGCGCTTCCGCGACCAGCCCCCGCCTCCTGCAACGCGTGTCTCAGTATCGCCAGCTCACGTTCACGTCCGATAAACGCGACATCATCAGGGCGTACTCGTAACGCCGGCGGAACGGGGACGGCGGACTGCATGACCGGCGCGAGAGGGGCGGGCGCGGGCGATGGCGGAGAGGCGGTCGGGGTCGGTGGCGTGCGAACCGGCTCTGTCAGCGGTGGTGGCCGCCGGCCGGTCACGATGGTAGCGGCCACGTCCGGCGCCGGCGGCGTGGATTGCCCGACGGGTGTCCCGCATGATACGCAGAAGCGCACCGTGGCGCGCAGTTCGGTTCCGCAGGAGGGACATGCCCGCGTCAAAGGTGTCCCGCACCGATCACAGAAGCGGACGCCGTCCGGGCTTTCGTGGCTGCATGACGGGCACATCACGGGCGTTCTCCTGGCGATCCTCACCGGATTGCGGCTTCACCCGCACGGATTCTATCATCACCACCTGTAGCCGCCGATAGGTATCATAAGAGTAGGCGGTCAGGCGTGAGCCGTCAGCGACCGCGCCGGTGCGGGCGCTGATGGCTGAACATCCTGATGATGCATCGGCGTTGATGATCGGACGGTCACGGGCGCCGATCATGAGCTACCATAGGTTGAGGATGGCGTGCCGGAGCGCCGGATGTCGAGGGGTGGACGATGCTGCGTCGAATGGCTATGGGTGTTTTGGTGGCGGGTGTTGCGGCGCAGCTTGCCGGACTGACAGCGGATGCGGTGCTGCATGCCCGCGACGCGTCACTAGCCGGACGCGAAGGTGTGCTGTCGCTCTCGAATCCCGGTCACTTGCTGTTCGCGGGCGGGCTTGCCTTAACCGTGCTCGGCGTGTGCGCGCTGGTGACATCGCCACTGTACCAACGCCGTCGGGGGACGCCGGCCCTCGCCTTCGCATTCGTTCCGGCAGCCGTCATGCTGGTGCTCTCGGGTGGGGCGTTCACGGTGGCGGCGCGCAGCGGCGAACTCAGCGTCCACGATCATGCCGTTGCCGCTGTCGGAGAGACACACGTCCAGGCGCAAGCTCCAGCAGCGCAAGGGGCCGCCGCCTCGTCTCATGAGCACCCGGCCGTCGCTCAAGCAGCCACCGCGACCACTGATCTCTCGCGCCATCAGCACGGCCCCGAGGTGAACGTCAGTTGGGAGCAGTTGCGCGAGATCGACGGACTGCTGACCACCGCCAAGGCCGAATCCGACAAGTTCCGCGATGTCAACGTCGCCCGCGCCTCCGGCTATATGCAGGTCACGCAGGTAGTCCCCGGCCTCGGCGCCCACTTCATCAATCCCGGCTTGATGGCGCGCGGCATGATCGATATCACCCGTCCGTCGATCCTGCTGTACGACCACGGCGCGAACGGCGAATTCGAGCTGGTGGGTGTGAGCTGGACGCTGCCCAAGCAGCCGGGCGATGACACTCTTCCGGCCTCGCCTTTCGGAGCGCTCGCCGCCTGGCACTACCACACCAACCTGTGCTTCAAGCTCGGGGCCGGCGCGCCGGTCGTTGCCGCCGGTTCGGAAGCCGGGTGCGGCGCGGGTGGCGGAATGCTGGTCAAGCAGACACCGTGGATGGTGCACGCCTGGCTGTTCCGCACCAGCCCCGAGGGTGTCTTTAGCCACCAGAACAGCACGATCACGGGCCGGCCCGCCGTCGCCGGCCGGCGCTGAGACTCTCGCGGCCTCCCCGGCGCCACCTCCACCCGCGCGGCGTCATCGTCAGGGGTGCGGGCGAGTGTGAATCCATGCAATACGGCTAGTCACCGCGTGTAGGGGCGGCCCGGTGGGCCATTGGGCTGCTCACCTCCGAAGTGGTCGTCTGCTCATCCGTCAAATCCTTGCGGAAGTAGTACTCGACCGTGTTACTGAGGTCATGGAGTTCACGGGTGATAGGGTCGCGCTGGTAGCCGCGCCGCTTGTACAGGCGGTGGGCGTCAGTGAACCGGGTGTCAGACCATAGGTCGATGAAGGCCGCGCCCCGTCGCCGCGCCTCCGCCTCAACCAACTCCGTCAGCCGGTTTCCTAGGCCCAACCGGCGGGCGTGCAGCGCGACATACAGCGTCTTCAGCTCGATGCCGCCCGGCTCGTGCGCCGGCTTCAGCCCGACTGACGCCACCACGCGCCCCTGCCGTTCTACCACCCACAGCCGGCCACCCCGCTCGTCAAACGACGACGCGGGCGCGCGCATCCACGGCTCTTCGCCGTCCACATTGAGAATGCAACCCGGATACTCCGCCCAACACGCCGCCACCAGCCCGATCAGCTCCCAGCCGTCGGCGTCGCGCGCATCGCGTATCAGGAGGTTGTGCATGGCGATAGTGTCGATCTTTAACCGCCAAGACGCCAAGAGCGCCAAGGAGGCCGAGAAGAGGGTGTTACGGAGGGTCTTCGAACGATCATATCTCCCCTCATCGTTCTTGGCGCCCTTGGCGTCTTGGCGTCTTGGCGGTTCCCGGTCTTCCCTTGGTGGCAGTTCCCGCCTCCCTATGCCATCATCGTCAGCAGCGCTTCGAGGAAGCGGGCGCTGTTGACCATGTTGGTGATGCTGAGGTCTTCGCGGGTGGTGTGGAAGTTGCTCCCGCCCATGCCGAGCACCGCCGCCTCGATGCCGTGACCGGCGAAGATGTTGGCGTCGGTCGCGCCGCCCGAGGGCAGGAGGTGCGGCTCGAGACCCAGGCCGCGTAGCGCCGCGCTGCACAAGCTGATCACGGGATGGTTGGGAGACAGCCGGTAGCCGTCGAATACCTGTTCCATATTGGCCGCGATCCGGGCGTGCGGGTGACGAGCGGCCACCGATTCCAGGTGCAGCTCGATTTCCTGACGCACCTCCACCAGCCGGTCCGGATTGCGGCTGCGGAACTCGGCTTTGAAACTGCACCGCTCGGCCACCGCGTTGCGCGCGCTGCCGCCGGTGATGAGGCCGACGTTCGCCGTGGTCTCGCGGTCAAGCCGGCCTTGCGGCATCTCCACGATCATCTCGGCCGCGATCAGGATCGCGGGAATGCCCTTCTCCGGCTCTACCCCGGCGTGGGCGGCGCGTCCGGTGATATCGACATCGACGAGGTACTGGGCCGGCGCCTCGTTCGTAATCTCGCTCACCGCGCCCTCGCCGTCGAGCACGACGCCACGGGTGGCCGTGACCATGCTGTAGTCGAGGTTGCGCGCTCCAACCAACCCGATCTCCTCGCCGCGGGTGAACACCAACTCGACCGGCCTGTAGGTCGCGCCGGAGGCGTGGAGCGAGGTCAGCGCCTCGAGGATCGCCGCCACTCCGGCCTTCGGGTCGCCGCCGAGGATCGTGCTGCCGTCGGTACGGATCGTGTCGCCCTCCACCACCGGCGTGATACCGCGCCCCGGCTCGACCGTATCCATGTGGGCCGCCAGCAGGAACGGTTCGGCGCCGTCGCCCAGCCGCGCGATCAGGTTGCCATGCGCGTCGCGGCGCACACCGGCGCCGAGTGCGATCAACCGACGGCCGATCTCCCGCGCCATCGCCTCCTCCTCGCCCGAGGGGCTGTCGATGCGCACTAAGTCGAAGAAGCTCTGCACCAAGCGCTCGCGATCGGCCATGTCATCTCACTCCAATACCAGGTGGGGGCGACCCAACGTGGGCGCGGGCCGTCATCGCTGCCGGACAGCCCGCCACGCGCCGCCGCCGAAACGGACAATTGATGGCGCGATCCACTTGCGGCCGGCGGCGGCGAATCTCATTATACCCGCACACTGTTGTCGCCGGGCCGGCCACCCGGCATCGACCGCGCGGTGAGGCGTCACACGATGCCCGAATCGACGCACGATGCCCGTTCACACCGGCGATCGGATCGAATTTTGCGACCGCGTTGAAGGAGGACACGATGCCACCCGCGGACGATTCCACGTCTGCTGACCAGCGGACGCCGACTATCATCTACATCCACGGAATCGGCAGTAAGCCGCCACCTGCCGAGCACAAGCGTCAATGGGATATGGCGCTGTTCGGCATCGATATGGGCGCGCGCACCCGTATGGCCTATTGGTCCGACATCCGCTATCCGCAATCCGCGCCCGACGGCTCGGTCCGGGGACGGGCGGTCGAGGCGCTGGACGATTATCAGCCAATGACCGACGCCCAACTGGTGCGTGAGAGCAAGGCTCTGGCCCCGAGCACACCCGAGGCACAAGCATTCGCCCAGCGTCTCGCGCGGCAAATGCGAAGGAGTGACGCCTTCACCCGCCGCAC
>JBBQJF010000188.1:0-9737 GCA_038325665.1 Dehalococcoidia bacterium
GGGCCTCTACCGCTCCGACGACAGCGGCGCGACCTGGGAGCGGATCAGCGAGGACCGCGAGATCCAGGGGCGGCGCTGGTACTACATGCATGTGTTCGCCGACCCGCGCGACGCCGATACGGTGTGGTGCCTGAGCGGCCGCTGTTGGAAGTCAATCGACGGCGGCGTGACCTTCAAGGAAATGCCGACACCGCACGCCGACAACCATGACCTGTGGATCGACCCGCTCAACCCGTTGCGTATGATCGAGGGCAACGACGGCGGCGCGTGCGTGTCGTTCAACGGCGGCGCGTCGTGGTCGAGCATCTACAATCAGCCGACGGCGCAGTTCTACCATGTCGCCACCGACACCCGCTTTCCCTACCGCCTGTACGGCACGCAACAGGACAACACCGCGATCTGCGTGCCCAGCCGCTCGAACCGGCCCGGCATCCCTTTCAGTGAGTGCTACACCGTCGGCAGTTCGGAGAGCGGCCACATCCAGGTCCGGACCGACAACCCCGATGTCGTCTACTCCGGCGCGATCGGCAGCGCGCCGGGCGGCGGCGGCGCGATGCTGCGCTATGACCACCGCTCCGGCCAGACCCGGATCATCACCGCCTGGCCGGAGTTCTACGGCGGCTGGGCGCCGAAAGACCTGAAATACCGCTTCCAGTGGACGTACCCGATCGTGATCTCACCGCACGACCCGAACACGCTGTATATCACCGGCAATCAGGTGTTCCGCTCGACCGACGAGGGCACCAGTTGGGACGTGATCAGCCCCGACCTCACCCGCGACGACCCGACCAAGCAAGAGGCATCGGGCGGCCCCCTGACGCTCGACACCACCGGCGCGGAGCATTTCTGCACGATCTTCGCCTTCGCCGAGTCGCCGCATGAGCGCGGTGTGCTGTGGGCCGGCTCCGATGACGGACTGATCCACCTGTCGCGCGACAACGCCCGCACCTGGCAGGATGTGACGCCGCCGGACCTGCCCGAGTGGACGACGATCAGCACGATCGAGCTTTCGCCGCACGACCCGGCGACGGCGTATGTCGCGGCCCACCGCTACCGACTCAACGACACCGCGCCCTACTTGTTCAAGACCAACGACCACGGCACGACCTGGCACGCGATCACCACCGGCATCCCCACGAACGACTTCACCCGCGTGATCCGCGAGGACCCGGTGCGACGCGGCCTGCTGTACGCCGGCACGGAGACGGGTCTGTACGTGTCGCTCGACGACGGCGGCGCGTGGCAGCCGCTGCGCCTGAACCTGCCGGTGACGCCGGTGTACGACCTCGCCGTCAAAGACGGCGACCTGATCGCCGCCACCCACGGCCGTTCCTTTTGGATTCTCGACGACCTCACCCCCCTGCGCGACATGAGCGAGGCGGCGGCTGGCGAGGCGGCGGCTCACCTGTTCTCCCCGCGGCCCACGGTGCGGTTTCGCGGCGTGAGCACACCGGCGCGGGTATTGCCCGGCGTGAACTACTCCGGCGGAACGGGCGGCGTCAGCTTCTACGAGACTAAGCGAGCGGACGGCGAGGCGGTACGCGTCTTCCTCGATGCCGGCAAGAACCCTCCCGACGGCCTGATCGTGAACTACTACCTGCGCGAACAGCCGGCGGGCGACATCACGCTCGCCTTCCTCGACACGCGAGGCGGCGTTATCAAGACCTATTCGAGCAAGCCCGAGCCGCCGGGAACCTCGCCTGTCGCGGTGGAGTCACCCGAGCCGTCCGAGGAGGACACGGACGAGACGCCCGCGCCATCGCCGGCGGAGGATGCCCACCTCTCCAAGCGGGCGGGCGTCAACCGCTTCGTCTGGAACCTGCGCTATGCCGACGCGCACAAGCTGCCGGGCGACATTCCCACCGAGCGCAGCCTCGCCGGACCGCTCGCCCCTCCCGGTACGTACGAGGTGCGCCTCACCGTGGACGGTCACACATACAGCGCCCCGTTCGAGATTCGCAAAGACCCGCGCGCCCCGGCGACCCGTGAGGACCTTGATGCCCAGTTCGAGCTGCTGATCCAGATCCGCGACAAGCTCTCCGAAACGCACGATGCGGTCAACCATATCCGCGACATCCGCTCCCAAGTCAACGAATGGCTGCGCCGCACCGAGACGGCGCGAAACAGGCGCGCACTGACTGATGGGGCAACGCGCCTGAACCAGCGGTTGACCGCGATCGAGGAAGAGCTGGTGCAGACACGGGCGCGGGGCGAGTCCGACCGGCTGAACTATCCCGGACGGCTGAACGTCAAGCTTGTGCACCTGAGCGCGGTGGTCGCCAGCGCCGACGGCGTCCCGACACGCCAGTCGTATCAGGTGTTCAACACCCTCATGCGGCAGATCGACGCCCAATTGCAGGAGTTCACTCACACGCTTGAGCAGGACGTGCCCGCCTTCGCCAACCTGCTCCGCGAGAGCGAGGCGCCGGTGGTCGGGTGAAGTGGCCATCGCCGGTGAGGTGATCCGGGATCTGGCGCACGATCGTCCTTCGCCGATCCGATATCCTGGTCTGAAAGGAGTGGCGCGCGTGGCCGCGAGGATGCCGCGGACGACGGCGAGCGAGGCGTTGCGGAAGCTGCGCCGCGATGGCTGGGTGATCGCCCGGCAGCGGGGCACCTCACATGCGATCCTCACCCACCCAACCAAGCCGGGCCGGGTGACAGTGCCCGTGCATGTTGGGCAATCGCTCGGCCCGAAGATAATGGGCGCAATTCTCCACCAAGCAGGGCTGACCAGCGAGGAGTTCAGGAAACTATGATGCGGCGATTCACGGTCGTGCTCACACCGGATGAGGACTCCTACATGATCATGGTGCCCGCGCTGCCGGGTTGCTTCACCCAGGGCACCACGCGCGAGGAAGCGCTGGCGCATGCCAAAGACGCGATCAGTCTCTATCTTGAACAGCTCGCGGCCGAGGGTGAGCCGGTCCCCGACGACACCGTGCCCGAACTGGTCGCTGTCGAGGTCGAAGCCGCTCCCGTCGAGCGCGCGGTGTGACGCCCAAGAATCTGACCGCGACGCGGGCGGTTCCGGGCGTCGCTCGCGCTACAGCGACTCAAGGCCGATAATGACGTGAGAGGTTCTGCCGGGAGCACACCATGTCTTCACATCTGCCGTCCGCGAGCATTCAAACGATTACCATCAAGGCCACGTTGTTTGCCGACCTGCGCCGGTATCTGAACAAGGGTGTCAGCGGCGCACAGCCGTACACGCTGCCCGCCGGTTCAACGGTCGCGGACCTGATCACGCTGATTGGCATCCCCGCGGAAGCGGCAACGGAAGTCACGGCCGGTCGTAACGGCGATCAGGCGTTGCACGATGCCGTGCTCAACGATGGCGACGACCTCGTGTTATTCAGCCCGATGGAGGGCGGGTGAGGTTGACGGACCGCCACCATGGCGCCAACCCGTCAACGTCAGGAGTCGCACATGCCCCACCGCGGCGCCACCGGGCATGAACTCGCCGCGACTCCGTGGGTGTTTCGGGGCAGCGCCCCGTCAGGAGAGGGTTGGGGAACGCCGGGTTCCCTACTTTAATGGAGGACCCGCTTGGAACGCTTCGCCTACTGGAACAAGATCCTGCACGTCAATCTCACCGACCGCACCACCACGGTCGAAGAGCCGGGTGACGCCTTTTACCGGCAGTACGCGGGCGGGCGCGGCATCATCGCCCATTATCTGCTCAAGGACGTGCCGAAGGGCGCCGACCCGCTCGGTCCAGACAATGTGCTGGTGTTCGCACCCGGCGTGCTCACGGGAGCGCCGGTGCCGGGCGCGGGCCGTCACAGCGTCGGCGCCAAGTCGCCGCTGACCGGCGGCTTCGGTGAAGCGGAGGCGGGCGGTTTCTGGGGGTCGGAGCTAAAGCTGGCCGGTTGGGACGCGATTGTCGTCCACGGCGCCTCCGACACGCCGGTGTATCTCTCGATCATCGACGACGCGGTGGAGATTCGCGACGCCGCGCACCTGTGGGGCAAAGTCACCGGTGATGTCGAGGAGGAGATCCGCGGTGACCTGGGTGACCAACGGATCAAGGTCGCGCAGGCCGGGCCGGCGGGCGAGAACCTCGTGCGATTTGCCTGCATCATCAACGACCTGAACGAGGCAGCAGGCCGCACCGGCCTCGGCGCGGTGATGGGCTCGAAGAAGCTGAAGGCGGTGGCGGTGCGCGGTCACGGCAAGATGAAGATTGCCGACCAGAAGACACTCACCGGCGTCGCCAAGTGGGTGTCGTCCACCCTCGATCAGAACCATCGCGCCTTCCACGACTACGGCACCGGCGCGGCCATGCAGGGCAAGAGCCTCGACGGCGGCCTGCCAACCTCGAACTACCGCCTCGGCGAATTTGCCGAGGTGGGCCAGGTCGATGCGATCGCGGTCGGCGAAGAGGTGCGAATCGACATGGGCGCCTGCTATGCCTGCTCGGTCCGCTGCAAGAAGGTGGTCCAGATCGAGCAGCGAGCGGAAGACGCGGGTGTGACCAAGAAGGGCAAACAGATCGCCCACGACCCGCAAGGCCGCTACCGCGTCGACCCAAAGTATGGCGGCCCCGAGTACGAATCCCTGGCCGCGCTCGGACCATCGCTTCAGGTTGATGACTTGGTCGCGGTGTGCAAATCGAACGAGATCTGCAACTACCTCGGCATGGACACGATCAGCGCCGGCGCGACCCTTGCTTGGGCGATGGAGTGCTGGGAAAAGGGCCTGATCACCGACGCCGATACCGGCGGCATCCCCCTGCTGTTCCGCGATGGCGACGGCGTTGTCCGCTGGTTGGAGCGGATCGCCAACCGCGAGGGCTTCGGCGATATCCTCGCCAACGGTTCGGCCAAAGCAGCGGCGATCATCGGTCGTGGCACCGAACAGTTCCTCACCACCGTCAAAGGTCTGGAACTGGCGATGCACGACCCGCGCCATATGCCGCGGATGCGCGAGTCGTATCTGCTCGCTCCCACCGGCGGCGACCATATGCAGCAGCAGGGTCCGAAGAACGGCCTACGCAATCAGGTCGGACTGTGCCATTTTCTCGCCTATGATGACGCCCAATCGTTGGAGATCCTGACGTCGGTCACCGGATGGGACCTGACGCCGGAGGAGATGGTCACGACTGCCCAGCGCGGCACGACCCTCGCCCGATTGTTCAACCATCGCGAAGGCTTCACCCGCGCCGACGACATCCTGCCGCCGCGCTTCTCCGAAGATTTGCCCAAGCACCAGGGTATCCCCGAGGAGATGCAGGAGCGGATCGTCACCGAGTACTACGCCGCCCAGGGCTGGGACCAGCGCAGCGGCATCCCCCTGCACGAGACAATCACGGCGCTCGGTATCGAGCAGGACGCGGTCAGCGTCTTCTAAACACCAATACCATCGAGCATCGCACGAGGCCCTCTCTCATGGACGCGAGGGGGCCCTGTGCATGTGGTACCCGCTCACCGTACGGGGGATTCACGGCCGCCGGGGATGCTCGTATTGCCGGCGACCAACGACACGAACACGCGTGACAGGCACGCCGGCGCGGAACCACGGGTAAGGATAGCCACTGTCGCTCGCATATCGTGGCAGCATCGATACGCGGAGGGTTCCTTCACGATGCATATACATGATCAGCCGGCGGGCGCGCGTCCCGGCAGGCCCGTGGACAGGCACACGCCCGCGCGGCCAACCCGCCGCACCCTACTGACGGGCGCGCTGGTCACGGGCATAGCCGCGGCCGCGGGCGTCTGGGGCGCGCCCCGTCGCGGCCTGCGGGTGGCCCGCGCGGACATGGAGACCAGCGCCGCACCCTCGCGCGCACAGCGCCCCCGACGGCGCACCGCCGCCACGGTGATCGGCGACAAGATCTCCGGCTACATGGCGGACACGGGCGCTCCCGGCGTCGCCGTGGCCTATTACGCCCCCGGCGAGGAGGGCCTGTTTAATTTCGGGGTCGCCAACTTCGACCGGCAAGAACCGGTGACCGAGGATCTGGTGTTCACCATCGGCTCGGTGCAGAAGGTCTTCCATGCGACGCTGCTCGCCACGCGCATGGTCGGGCGCGGCGCGGAGATGCGGCTGGACGACCGCGTCACGCTCTATCTGCCGCGGGAGGTGGCCCGGTCCAACAACGGCCTACGCCGGGTAACGCTGCGCGACCTTGCCACCCACACCTCCGGTATGCCGGGGTCCGGCGACCCCGACGCCGATGATCCCGCTGACGAACTGTATGCCGACCAGGCTCCCTCCCGTGAGTTGATCGAGTTCTGGCAGTCGTGGACCCCACCGCTGGCGCCGGGTACAGCGTACGAATACTCCAACACGGGCTTCGTCACGCTCGCCTTCGCCGCGGTGGGCCGGGAGGGGCCGCCGGACGGCCCCGGCTACAACGTGCTGCTTCAGCAGGCGGTGACGGGACCGCTGGGCATGACGCGTACCGCCGCGCCTCTGCCCGGGGAGATCACCCGGGCGAGCGGGTACAACCGGCGCGCGGACGGCCGGTTGCGCGAGGTGGTGGGCGAAGCGGCGGGCATCAAGAGCACGGCGCGCGATCAGTTGCAGTGGCTCAAGGCCCAGCTCGGGGTGCTCGATGGCGACATTCCGCCCACGTTGAGCAGGGCGATCGCTCTCACTCAACAGGTGCAGTGGAGCGATCCCGTCCGCGCCCACGATGTCGGCATGGGCTGGGAGAGCCGGGTGCGGCGCGGTGCGGCCCGCACCTGGGTCAAGAACGGGGCCAGCAGCAAGTCCGGGCACACGAGCGTGGTGGCGTTCACGCCCGAGTTGCAGGCCGGTATCGCCATCCTCTCGAACCTCAACGGCGATGCGTCCCCCACGGACGTGGGCCTCGATATCCTGCGCACGCTGGCCGGGGCCTAAACCGCCGGGCGCTGCCGCGAGGTGGCCTAGCGCAACGTCCGACCCGTCGTTCGGTTATCCCCTGGACGAGGGCGACCCGATGGGTTGCCGGGACCCGCGATGCCAAGCGGCCGGTTGACAGCAGCCGGATTCATACCTAGTATAACTATGTATGAATCGAGAACTACTCAAGGGCCACCTCGACCTCCTGCTGTTGTCTGTGGTTCAGGACGGGCCGCTGCACGGCTACGCGATCATCGAAGCGTTGCGGGCGCGGAGCGGCAGCGCGTTCGACCTGCCCGAGGGTACGGTCTATCCGGCGCTGCACCGGCTCGAACGCGCCGGGTTGCTCCAGAGCCACTGGTCCGAATCCGCGGGACGGGGACGCCGCGTGTACGAGCTGAGCCGCGCCGGCCGCGAGGCCATACGCGAGCGGCGACAGCAGTGGGAGACATTCGCCGCGGGCGTACGGGCGGTGCTGGGAGGAACGGCGTGAGCACAATCACCACGATCGATCACTACCTCGACCAGCTACTAGCAGAGCTTCGGGTCGAGCCGTCGCGAACGCGCCGCATCCTGGTGGAAGTCGAAGATCATCTGCGCGAGGCGATCCAGCGGGAGGTCGCCACCGGCGCCACCGCCGAAGAGGCCGAGGCCCGCGCGATCGTCCGGTTCGGCTCGCCGCGGCTCGTGGCGCGCCGGTTCGCCGCCGAAGACGGCCGGCTCCTGCCGCCATCACTGCTCCTGCACCTAACGCTCGCGCTCGGGCTGTTAGCCGGAGTCGGCTTCACAGCGATTGGGGTAAGCGGCGTGCTCGCGGCCGGTCTCGGTACCGCATTCGGCAAAGGCTTCATCGCCGGCGACGGACCGGGTGTGACCTACACCGCCGCGCGCTGCGCGGACTTCTTCGAGTATCATCCCGGCGCCGCTGATTGTGCGGCGGCAGCCACGGCCCATCACTTCGACGAGGTAGTCGGCTACCGGCTGGATGCGGGCGTGCTTGGCGCGCTGTTGCTCGGGGCATCATACGTCGTCCGCCGCCGCTATCGTCGCCTCGGCGGCGTTCGGATGCTTCCCGCGACCTTCATCCCGACAGCCGGCGCGGCGCTGTTCGGCGCGGCGGCGCTGTTCCTGCTCGGTATGAGCACGATGCAGATCGTGTTCGGGGGAGCGGTCGGCGCGGGCAATCTCCTGACCGGCGGCATGGTCTCGCTGGCAGTGTTCGCCGTGTACGCCGCCACACTGCTGCGGACGCTCCCGGCGCGCGAGGCAATGTGATCTATCGGCCTGGTGGGGTGACCAGAAATGCGGTGAGGATACCATGGAGTTGCCCGGCCGGGCGGTCGTAGTCACTACGCCAGCGCTCGAATCTCGGCGAGGGCGCGCTCGACCTCCTCGGGCGAGTTGAGCAGGCCGGGGGCGATCCGCGCGTGGGTGGGCGTATAAGGGGTGGTCGTGATGATCACCTTGCGGTCGCGCAGCCGTTGCACCACGGCACGCGGCGCCAGGCCCTCCACGTCGAAGCAGATCAGCCCGGCGGAGAGATGCCCGGACATCGGGGTGTAGACGGTGACGTGCGGCATCGCCGCCAGCCCTTCTTTCATCTGGCGGTTGAGGTCGTGGATGCGCGCCGCCACCCGCTGTTTACCGATGCGGCGGTGGAACTCGAACGCTTGGGCCAGTGCCCAGCGGTGCTCGAAGGTGTGGAAGCCGCCGGGCGTCATCACCGCGCCCGGTGTGCCTTCGCCGGTGAACGACGGGATAGTCGCGGTCATCGCCGCCCAGCCCCGGCCGCTACCCCACACCAGCCCGGTGCCGCGCGGGCCGAACAGCCACTTGTGGCACCCCGCCACGAGGAAATCACAACCGAGCGCGTCCACGGTCGCATCCTCGACACCGAGGCCATGCACGCCATCGACACATAACAGTGCCCGCTCCGCCTCGGAGCGGTCCGCGTTCACCTCCGCCAGCGCGGCGGCGATCTGCTTGATCGGCAGCTTCACGCCGGTGCTGGAGTGCACCCACGTCAGCGCCACCACCCGCGTACGTGGGCCGACCGCGCCCATGAGCGCGCTCACGATCTCATCCTCCGCCGCGGTTTGGGGACGGTCGTACAACAGCGCCGTCCGCACGGTTGCACCGGTGCGCGCGGTCCGAAGGCGCAGCGAGTCATGGGTGGCGAAGAAATCGTGCCGGGTGGTCAGAGCCTCCTGCCCCACGCGCAGATCAATCCCGTTGTACAGCAGCCCCAGTCCCATGGTCGTGCTGTCGGTGAGTGCGATGTCCGCCGGGCTTGCTCCCAGGTAACCACCGGCGGCGCGCAGCACGGCCGCATCCCGCTCGCCCTGCCCCTGGAGATAGTGGACGGGATTCTCGTCGAGGCCGCGGCGATGCATCTCGATCGCCGCGCGCACTGGCTCCGGGTGCGAGGCGAACAGCAGCCCGCCGAAGTGCAGATACTCGCGCGTCAGGCTGAATTGCTCCCGCACTGACTCCCACTTGGTCAGGTCAGGCTGCTGTCGCGACAGGACAGCGGCGGGCGCATCCGACGCGGGCACGACCGCCCCGCCCACGGCTCCCCCGGCCAGTGTCAGCCCCGTACGAACGAGGAAACCCCTGCGGTCAAGCGACATCGGTCGCTCCGTTGAAAGTACTTACCCCCGGCCCAACCTACCCCCCCGGCCCCCTTCCCTGCAAGGGAAGGGGGAGGATCTATCCTCCATTGTACCGGGGTAGGCGCCGGCCCCTTGCGGGGACGGGGGCCAGCAACCGAGGCCCAGGGAGCACCTATCCTCCATTATACCGGGGTATGCGCGCCAAGAGGGCGAGGGCTGGGTCATGGGCCAGGGCCAACGCACGTTGATCGGATAATCCAGAGAGGAGGTAGAGTGGCAGGGCGCGGTCGGCGC
>JBBQJF010000189.1:0-9724 GCA_038325665.1 Dehalococcoidia bacterium
TCCCCCGCACGAGTTCGTACTGGTTGCCGTCGTCGGGCATCTGGAGCAGATCCGCGGCGGTCATCAGGGTGGTCGTCGTCATCAGTCTCTCCTTTCGCCGTCTTCAAACCCGCTGACACGGGGTTATACCCAAATCTGCGCGAGCGGCAGGGTGAAGCCGGGCAGTACATCCTCGCCGTCGAGCATGCCGTCCTCACCGGCGATACGCATCGCCCGGTCAGGGGCGAAAATCCGCGCGTTGCGCTTGTCCGGGTCGATCACCCACATCAGCCGCGTACCCGCGTCGAAGAAATCCTGCACCCGCTCCATGATCTCGGAGAAGCGGTTCGACGGCGACAGCACCTCGACCGCCAGGTCGGGCGCTCCATCCCATGCTGTCGAGGGCACGCCGCCGGGAGGGATGCGATCGGCGCGCACGAAGGCAACGTCGGGCATCCGCACCGTGTCAGGGTTCGTCCTGAGGCGGAAGCTCCAGTCGGCGCCGCCGCAGATGCCGAGACGGTGCTCGCGGATGAACGAGTTCATGGATGTGCTGATGTTCGTCGCAACAATGGCCGAGCGCGAGGCTGCTGCACACACGGGAACCAACCTCCCCTCGACCAGCTCATGGCGCTTGCTTTCTTCTTTGGGAAGCCCCAGAAAGTCTTCGGCGGTCAGGAGCTGGGATTCCGGCCTGGGCATCGCGGTCATGGTGAGCACCTCGGGGGGGGGGGGGGGCATAGGTAACAGGGCATAGGTAACAGGGCAATGGGGAAGGGTTTAGGGAGCGTGACGGCGGCGGCACGCTCCGTCGAGCGCGTAACGCGGCGCCGGGTGTGGCGCTGCCGCCAGCGCGCTGGCCGCTCGTACGGCGAGTGTAGCAGGGGTGTCGGGCCGTCCGCGCGGGAGGAGGAGCGGGCATTCAGCGCTATCGATTTAGCGCGCCCTGTTCCCTCACCTCGGTAACGTGTAACCTACTCCCGCACAACGGACAGAGTGAAGGAGTACGACATGGCCGACATTGACGGCGCGACGATCACGGCGCGGGCATTGAAGGCGCAGGGCGTCGAATTTGTATACGGGGTCGTGGGCATCCCGGTAACGACGATCGCCGGCGCCTGTCAGCGCGAGGGCATTACCTATGTCGGCATGCGCCACGAGCAGGCCGCCGCCTATGCCGCCCAGGCCACCGGCTTCCTCACCGGCAAACTCAGCGCCGCCCTGTGCGTCTCGGGTCCGGGTATGCTCAACGCGGTCAGCGCCTTCGCCAATGCCTGGTCGAATTGCTGGCCGATGTTGCTGATCGGCGGCGCCTCGGACTCTGATCAGCGCGGTCAAGGCGCCTTCCAGGAGTCGCCGCAACTCGAGACGGTGCGGCCATTTGCCAAGTATGCCGAGGTGGTCGATTCGCAGGCGCGTATCCCCCACTACATCCACGAAGCGGCCCGCGTCGCGCTGCACGGCCGGCCCGGCCCGGTCTACCTCGAGTATCCCGCCGAGGTCATCCTCAACTCGGTGGACGAGGAGAAGGTGCGCTGGTATCCACAAGCGCCGCCCGCCCCGCGCCCGATGGCTGACCCCGCCGCCGTTAAGCAGGCGGTCGCCGCGCTGAAGACGGCGCAGCGGCCGTTGGTGGTGGTGGGCAAGGGCGCCGCCTGGTCGCAGGCCGAGGGCGAGGTCCAGCAGTTCATCGATAGCACGCTGCTGCCATTTTTGCCCACGCCGATGGGCAAGGGTGTGGTCCCCGATGACCACGCCATGACCGTCGCGGCGGCGCGTACCCACGCCCTGCAGAATACCGATCTGGTGTTCCTGATCGGCGCGCGGCTCAACTGGATCCTGCACTTCGGTCTGCCGCCGCGCTGGTCCAAAGATGTGCGCGTGATCCAGCTCGACATCGCCCCGGAAGAGATCGGCCGCAACGTGCCGGCCGAGGTCGGGCTGGTGGGCGACATCAAGGCGGTCATGGGCCAGATCAACGCCGAGCTGGAGAAGGAGCCGTGGCAGTTCGGTACCGAAAACGACTGGCGCTACGCCCTCAACGAGAAGATCGAGGAGAACCGGCGCAACACCGAGCCGATGCTCGCCGCCGGCGAGACGCCGATGGGCTACTACCGGCCGCTGCGCGAGATTCGCGACGCGCTGCCGCGTGACGCGATCATCGTCAGCGAGGGCGCCTCGACCATGGATATCGGCCGCCAGGTGCTGAACAACTTCCTGCCGCGTACCCGGCTCGACGCCGGTTCGTTCGGCACAATGGGTGTCGGCCCAGGCTTTGCCATCGCGGCGGCGATGTGCAACCCCGGCAAGGTGATCGTCGATGTCGAGGGTGACTCCGGCTTCGGCTTCGACGGCATGGAGGTTGAGGTCGCCTGCCGGCTGGGCTTGCCGATCGTCTGGATCGTCTTCAACAACAACGGCATCGGCGGTGGCCCGCTCGAGTTCGCCCCGGGCAAACCGCTACCCCCGAACGCGCTGACACCGCTCGCCCATTACGAGAAGGTGATCGAGGCGTTCGGCGGTGATGGCTACTACATTGAAAACCCCGACGACCTGCGTCCCGCGCTCGACAAGGCGATGGCCGCCAAGCGCCCCGCCCTGATCAACGTGGTGATCGACCCGCAGGCGAAGCGCCGCCCGCAGCAGTTCGCATGGCTCACACGGTAGCGACGTCATCTCCAAGCTCTCGACCGGGGCCGCGTCGTGGACCCCACCGCCTGGCGACGGGGACGCGAGTCGCGCGGTCGTGAGGCATCACACGGAGGCGACGGTTCTCATGTGACTGAGAACCGTCGCCTCTCTTCGTGGCGTCGGCGTCGTCACTCTTTAACCGACAGGGTGGCTCCCTGGCAGGCGCGTTGCAGCCGGCGCCCGACCAGCCAGCGTCCCAGGATACGGCGCGCCTCCGCGTGTGGTCGTTCGTCGATCCGTCGAGGATGCGATAGCCGAGCGTGATGGGACGGCAGTCCGCGCCCTACCGTGATTCCCACGCCGTACCGGCCACTCGTTTCCCGGCGCAGATCCTCCAGCCTCGCCCACATCACCAGTTCGTCCACGAGCATGTATCGCCTCCCGCGTGATACCGATACACGGCCACGCGTGAAGATCGTCACATACCCGTGTTCCCGCGAGATTAGCCCCGCGTGAACATCACGTTAACTCGTGAGCGATCATTGCTCGGCCGGCCGGTCCCGGTGGTAGCGGGGTAAACGCCTCGTGCCTGGTCAGATCGCGCCTCCGCTCGCTTGCCCCTGGTACGCGCCTCGACTACTCTCGTGCGGCAGTTACAGGACGGGCATAGGAGGCAGCGCGATGAAACGACGTGCGGTGAACTTCCGAGGCATCGCGGCGCTCTGGATGATGGCGGCGGCGACGCTTATCCTCACCGGTGTCCGCGTGGGAGTAGAGAATGCACGCGCCCAACAGCCCGATGATCCGGCGTTGCTGCGCGAACTGGCGGAGCGGCTGCTCTCACCTCCGTTCCCCGGCCCCGGCGGCGAGAGTACACGGTCGCGGCTGTTGCCGGGCGCGCTGCCCACCGACCTGCCGTTCGAACTGCCGCTGCCGCCCGGCAGCCGGCTCGTCGGCAGCTCGGTGCGGCCGTCATTCGCGAGAGGGCCGGGAATCTCGGACGGCGGGCAGAGCATCACCGTGATCATGGACGTGTCACTTCCCGTCACCGAGGTGCTCTCGTTTTACGAACGCGCGCTGAGCGAACGCGGGTGGAGCGCGCCGCCATTCGGTGGGGGCCGGGGGCCGGGCGGCTTCTTGCCGTCGTTTGGGTTCAGCAGTAGCGCCCCGTACTGCCGGGGCGCGCAAGGTCCGTTCTTGACGGTGAACGTGTCCTCCCCCGCCACTGGGCCGAGCGATGTACGCGTGAATGTCGAGTCAGGGTTCGGCGGCCCGTGCGAGGGACCGCCGGGTCCGGGTCGCTTCGTCGGTCCGCCACCCGAGTTTGACCTCCTACCATCCCTGACCGCCCCCGCCGGTGTGCAAATCCAGCCGACCGGCGGCGGTGGTGGCGGGCCGGGCAACTTCAGTTCCGCCGCGATCGCGGACACCGGCATGAGCGTGACAGATCTCGAGGCGCACTACGCCCGCCAGCTCGAGGCTGTTGGCTGGCGGCGGCAGACGGGCCGGACCGATGGGCCGCTCGCATGGAGCATCTGGACGCCGCCCGCCGCTGCCGGCGACAACGAGCGCGCGCCCCGGACGACACCGACACCGCCGCCGGGAGCGCCGTCGATTGTCCCACCAGCGGTCGAGCCGGAGCGACAGGGATTCCTGTACGCGCTAGAGGGGCCGGGGAAGGACCGTCGGTTGTTACATGTGCAAGTGGCGTCCTCGGGACCACTCGGCTTCGGGCCGGGCGGCGGGGTGATACAGGTCGGGACATCGACATCCCCAATCGTCCCTGCCGCCGCGGCGCCCACGGCCGCGCCACCAGCGGCTATCGCCGCCACTGCCACCCCGACCGCCGTCGCGACAGTCACGGCAAGACCAACCGCCGCCGCCACGTCGGTGAGCATCACGGCCGTGACGGCCACGGCCACCCCCGCGCCACGGTGAGCGTCGCGGCGCGCGAGGTCATCCGGCGAGGCCGCGCTGTCCGACGCGCGGGCCGCGTGAGACGCAATGATCCAAGGTCCTAGAATTGTCGTGAGAAACAGGCGGTTCGACCGGCGACGGCCCGTGATATGCTCTCTGCGGCGGCAACCGGCGCCGCCGCGACATCACGGTGATGGTGGTAGGCGTTGTCCGACCCCTCCGTCATCACCGGCGCATCAGCCGTCGTCTTGCCTTCCCCGGCCATGCCGGGGCGGAGCTAGCACGGAAAGAACCGGGCGTCTCGCCCTTCTCGCGCGGGGAAGGGGTCCGGAGGGCAGAGGTAGACTCATGGAAATCCCACGCGAGCGCGACTGGCGCTCCACGGTCTGCAAGCTCAACGGCTAAACCGCTGCTTACATGTCACGCGTCGCCGTAAGCAGCGGGATGGACGCACTCACGCCGGCACGATGCAGCCCGCGCACCGCGGGCGCTCGCGCGCCGCCGGATGGGCGCACCCTCCTGCTACACCCACGGTAGTATCCAGGAGCGTGCCGTCATGCCCATGCCACACCGTACCCAGATGCAGGTGATCAAACGCCGGTTAACCTGCAAGGAAGGCTCCGAGCGCGTGCGCGAGCTGCGCGCCTGCCTCAACGATCTGCCCGACTATCGCAACGGCCCTTACGCCGACATTCGCAAGTGGGTGATGGAACAGATCGAGGAGAGCCGTCAGCGCTCCCGTGTCGTCCATCGCGACTCGATCGCCGTGCGCCGCGAGGGAGCGGCCCAGGTCGCGCTGGTGGGCGCGCCGAACGCCGGCAAGTCATCGCTGCTGCACGCGCTCTCGCACATCCAGATCAAGATCGGCGACTACGCCTTCACCACGCCGCGGCCGGTACCGGCGCTGACCCGCATCGGCGGGGTGCTGGTCCAACTGGTGGAGATCCCCGGCCTGATCGCCGGGGCCGCCTCAGATCGCGGCGGCGGGCGCGCTCTGCTGGGTGTCCTGCGCGAGGCCGATGCGATCGTCTATTGCCAGGATGTCACGGCGCCGTTCGACGCGCTCGGTGATGTGCGTACGGAGGTGGCCGCGGCCGGCATCGACCTGCCCGCGCTGCTGGCCGCGACCAAGATGGATGAGGCGCCGGACGGCGCGCTTGAGAGTCTGCGGGCAGTAGTGGACCTGCACGTCGTGGGCGTCTCGGTGATCGACGACGCGAGCCTGACGTCGTTCAAAGAGGCAGTGTGGCGGCTCACCGGCCTGCTGCGGGTCTATCTTCGCCACGATGGACAGACGGACGACGAGCCGCTGGCGCTGCCGCCCGGGGCCACCGTTGCCGGCGTGGCAGCCGCGATCCACAAGAGTCTCGGCGCGACCTGCCGCACCGCGCGGCTGTGGGGGCCGTCCGCGCGCTTCGACGGTCAGCGGGTCGGGCGCGACCATCGCGTTCAGGACGGTGACGCGGTAGAGATCATCGTGTGAATCAGGCGCGGGAGTGCGCGCCCATGTCGATCCCGAACACGATGGTATAAGAAGGGGCGTCCTCCAAAGCGGAGGACGCCCTTGCAATGTCAGTGAGATACGAGTGGTGTGTCGGAGCCGCGGACTCATCCCGCGATACTGACCCCGATCAGCTTGCCCACGAAGTATGTCACCGTCGCTGCTAGTGCGCCGATCGCGAGCATCCGCGCGGCGCTGAAGAGTGGGTTGCGGCCGGTGAAAAGCGTCAGCGCCGCGCCGACCACGATCAATCCCAGCGCGCTCAACAACGCGCTCATCACGAGCGCACCCGTGCCGCCGCCGACGAGGAATGGCAGCACCGGCAGGATTGCCCCGACGGCGAACATGATGAAGGAACTGAGCGCCGCCGCCCACGGTGAACCAAGCGTGTTCGGGTCGAGGCCCAACTCCTCGCGTGCCAGCGTATCGAGCGCGACCCGCGGGTCGCGCGTCAGGCGCGTGGCGAGCGCCACCGCCTCCGCGCGAGGCAGGCCCTTAGTCTGATAGATCAGCGCCAGCTCCTCGCGCTCCTCCTCCGGGTTCGTCTCCAACTCATCCTTCTCAAGCGCGATCTGCCGCTCGAACAGTTCGCGTTGGGCGCTCATCGAGACGTATTCGCCCGCCGCCATCGAGAACGAACCCGCCAGCAGGCCGGCGATGCCACTCAAGAGCACGTAGCGATTGCCAGGGTTCGCGCCGGCCACGCCCATGACCAGACTGAGATTGGAGACCAGACCGTCGTTGACCCCGAAGATCGCCGCGCGAAGGCTGCCGCCGCCGTCACGACTCTTGTGCCAGCGCTCCCGCCCGAGGATCGCCGAGACGTTGTCCTGGCCCTCGGACGGACCGCGGCTCATCTCTACCACCGCGCGCGCGTGCGTTCGCTCGTCCGCCATCAGCGACGCCGCGGCCGGCTCGTTGACGTACTCGTCGCCGCCGCGCAGTTCCATCGCGCGCGCCACCGGCAGCACCGCCCGCGCGCCGAATCGCCGCGCGAGGAAGCCGAGCATCCGCGGGTACAGGCCGGGTTTCGGCATCTCCGCCACCGGCGACCCAAGTTCCCGCAGCCGCTCCGCCCAGTGCTCGGCGTGCCGGGCTTCTGTCTCCGCGAGCTGGCGCAGCACTGTCGCGCGGTTCGAATCGCGCTCGGCCTCGCTCAGCGCGTGATACAAGGCCGCTGCATCCACCTCCGACTTGAGATGGCCGCGGTAGCGCTCTACCTCCGGCCGGTTGTTTCGCTTTGCCATCGATTCACCTCGTCCTCCCTTTAGTATCGCCGATCATCCGCCGCCCGTGCCGTCCGGTGTTGCCCCTCATTTCCCGTACAATGTGCGGACCTGCATGCCTCCCGTTCGCGAGGGATTGTCCATGCCCCGCGGGCGCCACCTCTCCCCCGGCCCCTCCCCTGCAAGGGGAGGGGAGCGACCGTTCCTCCTTCTCTTGCAGGGGAGGTCCAGCTTATCGGGGCGCGCCCGTTCCTCGGCGCGGGCGCGACCGTTTCTCCCCCTTCCCTTGCAGGGAAGGGGGTCGGGGGGTTAGGTAATCTTAGGAGAATGTCTGATGACCACCATCGCGCCGCCGAACACCCCGATCGAATTCACGCTGGGTGACAAGTTCACCCGCGGCGAGGGGCTAATCTACCTGACGGGCATCCAAGCGCTCGTCCGGTTGCCGCTCGATCAACACCGCGCCGATCGCCGCCGCGGGCTGCATACAGCGACGTTCATCTCCGGCTATCGCGGCTCGCCGCTGGGCGGGTTCGACATGGAGATGGACCGCAACGCGCGCCTGCTGACCGATCACCACGTCTTCCACCAACCGGGGCTGAACGAGGAACTCGGGGCAACCGCGGTGTACGGCAGCCAGATGGCGGGGCTGTTTCCCGGCGCGAAGTACGATGGCGTGCTCGGCATGTGGTATGGCAAAGGACCAGGCGTCGACCGCACCGGTGACGCCTTCAAGCACGCTAACCACGCCGGAACCGGCAGGAACGGCGGCGTGCTCGCGCTCGGCGGCGACGACCCCAGCAGCAAGTCATCCACCCTGCCCAGCGCTTCCGAGGTCGCGTTCTACGACGCGCTCATGCCCACGCTCTATCCCGGCAGCGTGCAGGACATCCTCGACCTCGGGTTGCACGGCTTCGCCCTCTCGCGCGCCTCGGGGCTATGGGTGGGTGTGAAGATCATCACCAACGTTGCCGACGGCGCCGCCACCGCCGAGGTGTCGACCGAGCGGATCACGCCCGTGATCCCCACGGTCGAGTTCGACGGGCGGCCATTCGAGCATCAGCTCAACTGGCGACTGCTCGCGCCCCACAATCTCGAGATGGAGCGCACCCTTCACGGCGCACGGCTGGAGCTGGCGCGCCGCTATGCGTGGGAGAATCGCCTCAACCGGATCACCGTGCCGGCTCCCGACGCATGGCTCGGCATCCTCGCCGCCGGCAAGACCTACTACGACACCCGCCAGGCCCTGATGGAGATGGGGCTGGACGACGATGAACTGGCGCGTCGCGGCATCCGCCTTTTGAAGATGGGCATGCTCTTCCCAATGGAGCCGCGCATCGTGCGCGAGTTCGCCCGCGGGTTGCAGGAGATCATGGTTGTCGAGGAGAAGCGCCCGTTCTTGGAGATGTTCGCCCGCGATGCCCTCTACAGCGCACCCGACCGGCCGGTGATCGTGGGTAAAGCCGATGAGGAGGGCCGGCCGCTGCTGCCGTCCTCCAGCGAGCTTGACACGGACATCATCGCCCGCGCGATCGCGGCGCGGCTCGAGCGACGCATGGCGATCCCGTCGGTCGAGGAGCGAATCCGCTACCTCGACGGACTCCAACAGCGGCCGATCGCGCTGACATTGACCACGGTGCGCCAGCCGTTCTACTGTTCCGGGTGTCCGCACAATCGCGGCACGGCCGCGCCGGAGGGCAGCATCGTCGGCGCCGGCATCGGTTGCCACAGTATGGCGCTGTGGATGGACCCGGAGCGGTACGGCAACATCATCGGCATCACCCAGATGGGCGCCGAGGGAGCGCAATGGGTCGGCATCGCACCCTTCACCGAGACTCCGCACATCTTTCAGAACATCGGCGACGGCACGCTATTCCATTCGGGTGGGCTGGCGGTTAACTTCGCTGTTGCCAGCGGCGCGAACATCACCTACAAGATTCTCTATAACGCGGCGGTGGCGATGACCGGCGGCCAGGGCGCCGTCGGCACGCTGGAAGTGCCCGCGCTCACCCGCCGGCTTGAGGCAGAGGGCGTCAAGCGGATCATCGTCACCACCGACGAGCCGGAGAAGTACAAGGGTGTGCCGCTGGCGCGGATTGCCGAGGTGCGCCACCGCGACGTGATGCTCGCCGCCCAAGAGGAACTCGCCAAGGTCGCGGGAGTGACGGTGCTGATCCACGACCAGCAGTGCGCCGCCGAGAAACGGCGGCTGCGTAAGCGGGGCAAGCTCGCCGGCCCAACGACGCGCGTGTTCATCAACGAACGCGTGTGCGAGGGGTGCGGCGACTGCGGCCATAAGTCCAATTGCCTGAGCGTGCAGCCGGTGGATACCGAGTTCGGCCGCAAGACGCAAATCCATCAAGGCTCGTGCAACAAGGACTACTCGTGCCTGCAAGGGGACTGCCCCTCGTTCGTGACGGTGGAACCGGCTGATAGAGCGGGCGCGGGGGCGCCCGGGCGGGTCACGCCG
>JBBQJF010000190.1:0-9722 GCA_038325665.1 Dehalococcoidia bacterium
CGGTCGCGGCCGCCGCGCCGATCACCGGTGCGGCGAGGCGAAAGGTCGCCGGCGGATCCGTGAGCCGTCCGACCCGAGGTCCACCGATGAGCACATGGACTGGCGCCGGACGGCGTTCGTACCGCCGGCGGCGGTGACGGCCATACCTCCTCCGGGTGGATCGTGCGTCAGCGGTGCATGCTATCGTGAACGCCGGTGCGGCCATGGCTACCGTGATCGCCGGGGACGCAATCATGACCGTTCATTCACATCCTCGCGATTCATCGGTCGAGCGCATCATCGTCATGCGCGCGCTACAGCTCGGAGACCTGCTGTGTGCCGTGCCGGCGTTGCGCGCGCTCAGGGCCGCGCACCCGCGCGCCACTATCACATTGGTTGGCCTGCCATGGGCGAACGCGTTCGTGCAGCGGTTCAGCGGCTATCTGGACGAGTTCATCGAGTTTCCCGGCTACCCCGGCCTGCCGGAGCGTGACCCTGACATCCGCCGGTTCCCACGCTTCCTCGCCGAGATGCACGCGCGCGACGCGGACCTGGCGATTCAGATGCACGGCAGCGGCTCAATCGTCAACCCGATCACGATGCTGTTCGGCGCGCGGCAGACCGCGGGCTATTACCAGCCGGGTGAGTACTGTCCTGACCCCGCCACCTTTCTGCCCTATCCGTGGGACGAGCCGGAGGTGCGCTGCCATGTGCGGCTGATGGAGTTCCTTGGCTGTCCGGCCCAAGGAGAGCGGCTGGAATTTCCGCTTACGCGGGCAGACGAGCGCGAGTTTGATGCCCTGCCCGAGGCGGCGAGGCTTGCGCCCGGCAGCTACGTCTGTATCCACCCGGGAGCGCGGTACCGCTCCCGCCGCTGGCCGGTCGAGCGCTTCGCGGCCGTCGGCGACGCGCTATCTTCCACCGGCCTTCACGTCGTGCTGACCGGCTCGGCGGATGAGTATGCGCTGACAGCGTCAGTCGCGCGATCGATGCGCGCGCCCAGCCTCGACTTGGCGGGCCGCACGACCCTCGGCGCGCTCGCGGTATTACTGAGCCGGGCGCGGCTGCTGGTGTGCAACGACACGGGTGTCTCCCATGTGGCAGCCGGGTTGGGTACGCCGAGCGTCGTGATCGCCAGCGGCTCGGATGTGGCCCGCTGGGCGCCGCTCGACCGGCAGCGGCATCGCGTGCTGTGGAAGGACGAACCGTGCCGTCCGTGCGGCCATGTTGACTGCCCGGTCGCCGGACACCCCTGCGCGGTCGGCGTCACGCCCGAGGCGGTGCGCGCGGAGGCAGAGAGCCTCCTGCGCCAGGATGGAATCGCCACCTCAGCTTGAGACATCGAACGCGGCGGGCAAAAGAGCGACGACGATGAGGGACGACGTGACGGCGATGCTCAGTGCACCGTTTGAGCAGGCGATGGCGGCGGTGGTGACTCGCGCCGCCGACCTATTGCGTGCGCCGGTCATGGCCGTGGACGAGCGGGGGGTGGTGGTGGCGGTCAGTGGCGACGCCCGACGTCACTGGCTCGGTAGACGAGGCGCCGACGTCGCCGCGTGCGATGATCCGCGCATCCCTGTCCAAATCAACGGGCACACGGGGTTCGTTATCGTCGCGCGTGAGGCGGATGGCGACGCGCTCGCGCCACACTTGGCGCACGCGATCGTCGAACTGACCGTCAATCAAGTAACCGTGGTGGAACGGTTGCCCAACCTGAACGAACTCAAGAACCGGCTGATCCACGGCCTGTTGCGCGGCGCGGTGAGCGACGAGGCGGACGTGTTGCGCGAGGCCCAAATCCTCGGCATGGACCTCGCTCGCCCGCGGGCGGTCATCCTGATTGACGCATCGGAGTACATCCTTGCCAGGGGCAGTTCGGACATGCTCAACGATGAGGATGCATGGGTCGCGAGCAGCCGGATGCGGGCGCGGTCAATCATTTCGAGCGTGGCAAGCTTCTTCTCGCTGCCCACCGAGATGATCTGCGCGTACATCGGAGATGGTGAAATCGCGGTGCTCAAGGCGAGCAGTACCCGTGATTTGTCTCCCTGGGCCGGGGAAACCGCGCCGATCGTGGACGAACATCCAACCTGGGCGAACCTCGCCGCGCTGAAGCGCGCGGTCACCGATCTCCTCGCCCGCCTGCGTCGAGACACGGACCCGTCGATCAGTATTGGTATCGGCCGTTATCATCAGGGCACCGGCGGCTTGGCACGATCGTACGCCGACGCTCACACCGCGCTCACACTCGGTCGCCGGCTCGGCCGCGATAGTGGTATGTGTTGCCTTGACGATTTGGGCATGGCGGCACTCGTCACGATCTCGGACGACGACATCAAGCGCGATCTCGCCCGCCGCCTGCTCAGTCCACTCGATCATCAGCCGGAGCTACGTCAGACTCTCGATGTCTTCTTCGCCGAGAGTTGCTCACCCGTGATCGCGGCCAAGCGTCTTGAGATCCATCGCAACACACTTGGCTATCGTCTGGAGAAGATCGCGCGGCTCACGGGCCTCGACCCGCGACAGTTTGACGATGCGATACAACTACGACTCGCGGGCCTGATCTGTTCGTTAGGCAGGGCGGGCGCCGTTGTGCAAACGCCCAATCACACCACCCGCGTCACCGGCGATCTTGGGCAACCGCCCGATGCGCCCGGCAGGCTCGCTCCCGTAGCGTAGGGATGGAAATTGATGCTCATAAGCGTATCGCCTATCAGCGCGAGCCGATGACTTTCTATCCATTGCTGCTGCTCGCGATGTCGCCGCTCGAGCCGGAAGGGATCGTCCCACCATGCGACGACCGCGTGTCTTCACCTGGCATGTCCACGGCAACTACCTTCTGTACCTCGTGCAGGCGCGGTGCGACTTCTACGTGCCCGTGAAGCCGGGCCGGCCTCATCCATACGGTGGCCGCGGCGGCGCCTTCCCGTGGCCGGAAAACCTGCATGAGATCGCCGCGGACGCGGTCCGCGACCAGGAGTTTGACTGCATCCTGTTTCAGTCGCGGCAGACCTATCTCGTCGATCAATATGAGGTGCTCTCGGACGCGCAGCGCCGCCTGCCGCGCATCTATCTTGAACACGATCCGCCGCGGGACTCACCCACCGATACCCGGCACCCGGTGGACGACCCGGACACGCTGCTGGTGCATGTCACCTCGTTCAACGACTTGATGTGGGACAGCGGGCGTACCCCGACCCGCGTAATTGACCACGGGGTTCTCGTGCCCGAGAACGTGCGCTACACCGGCGAGATCGAGCGGGGAGTGGTGGTGGTGAACCACCTCGCCCGCCGTGGCCGCCGCCTCGGCGCCGACGTGTTCGAGCGCGTTCGGGATGATATTCCGCTCGATCTCGTGGGGATGGGCGCGGAAGAGAGCGGCGGATTGGGAGAGATTCCGCCGCCGGAGCTGGCGGCCTTTGAAGCGCGCTACCGGTTCTTCTTCAATCCGATCCGCTACACCAGCCTGGGATTGGCGGTCTGTGAAGCTATGACCATCGGGATGCCCGTGGTCGGCCTAGCGACCACCGAGATGGCGACGGCCGTGGAGAACGGCGTCTCGGGATACGTCGATACCGATGTCTCCAAACTGGTCCAACACATGCGCGACCTGCTGGCGCACCCGGAAGAAGCGCGGCGGCTGGGCGAGGGCGCCCGCCGGTACGCCCGCGAGCGCTTCAGCATCGAACGGTTCAGCCGGGACTGGGAGGACGCGGTCGCGACTGTCACCGGCCGCACGGTCACGGGACCGAGGCTGGCAACCGCATCAACGCTCGCGATGGGAGGCCGCGCATGACCGGACGGGTTGCCCTGATCAGCGAGCACGCCTCACCACTCGGCGACCTTGGCGGCGTGGACAGCGGCGGCCAGAACGTCTATGTCGGCCAGATCGCCACATGGTTGGCGGCGGCCGGCTGGGCGGTAGATATCTTCACCCGCCGCGGCAGTCCAGCTCAGCTAGAGGTTCTGCCCTGGCGGGAGGGTGTCCGCATTGTCCATGTCCCGGCCGGTCCGGCCGCGCCGGTGCCAAAGGAGCGTCTGCTACCGTTTATGCCGGAGTTCACGGACTTCGTGCTCCGCTTCTGCCGGCGTGAACAACTGACGTACGACCTCACGCACGCCAACTTCTGGATGTCCGGTCTCGTGGCCATCGAATTGAAGCGTCGGTTGGGCACGCCGTTCGTGGTCACGTTTCATGCGCTCGGCCGCGTCCGCCGTCTGCACCAGGGCGAGGCGGACGGCTTTCCCGATGAGCGCTTCACCGCCGAGGACCGCATCATCGCCGAGGCAGCCCATGTAATCGCGGAATGTCCCCAGGACGAGGAAGACCTGATCCGGCTGTACAATGCCGACCCGTCGAAGATGTCGATGATTCCGTGCGGATTCGATCCGTCCGAAATGAAGCCGGTGGAGCGTGGCGTCGCCCGCACAGCCCTGCGGCTGCCCGCCGAGCAGCCGGTGATCCTCCAACTAGGGCGAATGGTGCCGCGCAAGGGTGTGGACAATGTGATCCGCGGATTCGCGCGCTTACGCGAGGACCATGGGATCGATGCACGACTAGTGATCGTGGGCGGCGAATCCGCGTGCCCCGACCCATGCCTCACCCCGGAGATCGGCCGGTTGCAGGCGATCGCCGTCGAGGAGGGCGTGGCCGAGGTCGTGCGCTTCGAGGGCGCCCGCGGGCGCGACCAGCTCGGGCTGTACTACAGCGCGGCCGATGTGTTTGTCACCACACCCTGGTACGAGCCGTTCGGCATCACACCGGTGGAGGCGATGGCATGCGGTACACCGGTGGTGGGCGCGAACGTCGGCGGGATTAAGTTCAGTGTGCGCGACGGCGAGACCGGCTATCTCGTGCCGCCCGATGACCCGGCCGCGCTGGCCGAGCGGATCGCGCGGCTGTGTACGGCCCCGGCGCTCCTGCGCCGCATGGGCGAGCGGGCGATGCTGCGCGCGTACGAGCGCTTCACCCGGAAGCGGGTGAGCGAGGCGCTCCTCGATCTGTACGAGCGGGTACTGACCGCCGATCAGCCGCCCTCGATCAACGCCCAACGCCGGATCGTGGAACATGGCTTCGATGGGGCGCGGGAGGCGCTGGACGGGACACGCCGACAGTTGTCCGGCAAACTGATCGAGGCGGCCGCGCTGATCGACGCCTGCTTTGAGCGCGGCGGTAAGGTGTTGATTTGCGGTAACGGCGGCAGCGCGGCGGACGCCCAGCACTTCGCCACCGAGTTTGTCGGCCGGTTCAAATCTCCCGGTAGACCGGCGCTGCCCGCGATCGCGTTGTGCGCCGACTCCTCCTTCCTCACCGCCTGGGCGAACGACAGTAGCTACGATGAGGTCTTTTCCCGTCAGGTCGAGGCGTTGGCGCGTCCGGACGACGTGTTGATCGGCATCAGCACCAGCGGCGGCTCACGAAACGTCGTCAAGGCATTTGAGACGGCGGCCGAGCGGGGTGTTCGCACGCTGGCGCTGGTAGGCGGGGATGGGGGTGCCCTGCGACCGCTGGCAGACCTCGCGTTGGTCGTGCCATCCGATGACACGCAACATATCCAGGAGGCGCAGATCGTTATGATTCACCTGCTCTGTGAGTTGGTGGAGCAGCAACACATCGCGAGTGTACGCGGGCAAACGACTGCCGGCGCGCGGGTGCATGATGCACCGACCCGACCGGTGGATGCCGTTGAGACGTACACCAACGGCCATGCCCCCGCGCGGATGTAAGGACGCGAACCGATGACAACCAGCATGCCCCGGCTCGAAGACGGCCGGTCGCTCCAGGGTAAAGTCGCGCTCGTGACCGGCGGCGGCGGCGGGCTGGGCGCGGCAATTTGTCGCATCCTGGCGGTCGCGGGGGCTGCCGTGGTCGCGGCCGATGTACGGTACGACGCTGCCGAAGCCGTCGCCGCGGAGGTACGGGAGGCGGGCGCGCGGGCGACGGCGCTGCGGCTGGACGTGACGGATGAGTGCCACGCCGCCGAGGCGATCAGCCATGCCGCCGCGGCGTTTGGCCCCGTGGACATCCTGATCAACAACGCGGGCGTCGATGTGACGCTGCCGGTGGACGAGCTGACCGTGGAGGACTGGGACCGCATCATCGCGGTCAACCTGCGCGGGCCGTTCGTCCTGTGCCGCGCCGCCTTCCCGGCGATGAAGGGGCGAGGGGGCGGGTCAATCGTCAACATCGTCTCGACGGCGGCCAAGCGGGCGTGGCCGAACGCGTCCGCCTACCACGCGAGCAAGTGGGGGCTGCTCGGCCTTAGCCACGCGCTGCACGCCGAGGGACGCCCGCACAATATCAAGGTCACGGCCGTGATCGCCGGCGGGATGCGTACGCCATTCCTGCTAGACCGCTTTCCCGATCTTGACCCGGACGTCTTGCAGGATCCGCGAAGCGTGGCCGAAACGGTCCGCTTCGTGTTGATGCAGCCGGCGGAAACCGTCATCCCCGAGGTGATGGTGCTGCCGATGCGCGAAAGTTCTTGGCCCTGAGCAATGACAAACGCGGCGGTCTTTCTCGATAAGGACGGGACGCTGATCGATGACGTGCCGTACAACGTGGATCCCGCGCGGATCACGCTGAGCGCGGGCGCGGGCGCCGGGCTGCGCGGCCTCCACGCGCACGGCTACCGGCTGATCGTGATCTCCAATCAGTCCGGCGTGGCGCGTGGCGTGTTCGCGGAGGATGCATTGACGGCAGTAGAAGACCGGCTGTGGAGCCTGCTGGATCGGGAGGGCGTGCCGCTGGCGGGCTTCTATTACTGTCCGCATCATCCCGACGGCTCGGTCGAGCGCTACGCCGTCGCGTGCTCGTGTCGCAAGCCGATGCCAGGGCTGATCGAGCGCGCCGCCGCCGAGCATGACGTTGACCCGCGCCGCTCCTGGTTCGTGGGCGACATTCTGCACGATGTCGAGGCAGGGCGGCGCGCGGGCTGCCGCACCGTGCTGCTGTTGAATGGCAATGAGACCGAATGGCGCGCCGGGCCGCACCGCGTGCCGCACTACACGGCCCGCGACCTGACCGAGGCCGCGCGTGTGATCGTCTCGGCGGACGGCGCGGGTCGTTGCCGTGCCGGGCGGCCCGCGTGGGTGGATTGAGTGATAGGTAATAGGGGATCGCCGCCCACGGGAGCCATGCGATGAATCCGAACCTGCTGTCCCTGATCGATAGTTTCGCCGGGTGCAACGTGCTGGTGCTCGGCGAGGCGATGCTGGACGTCTACCTAACCGGACTCGGCACGCGGCTCGCCCCCGAGGCGCCCGTGCCGGTGGTGGCGGTATCCGACCGGGAGGATCTGCCGGGGGGGGCGGCCAACACTGCCGCCAATGCCGCCGCGCTCGACGCCCGTGTCACGTTCCTGTCGGTCACGGGTGACGACCAGGAAGCCGTGCTCCTGCGTCGCGGACTGGACCAGTGCGGCGTGGCCACGGACTGCATGATTGCCCACCCGGCACGGCGCACGCTCACTAAGCAGCGCGTGGTGGCGAACGGGCACCAAGTGGTCCGCTTCGACCAGGGAAGCACCGAGCTGCTGGATGCCGGTGCGGAAGCGGATCTCATCGACCGGATTGCCGCGCTGTGGCCCCATTGCGACGCGGTGATCGTCTCCGATTATGGCTACGGCATTCTCACGCCGAACGTGATCGCGGCGCTGGGCACACTCCAACGCGCCATGCCGCTGCTGGTGGTGGTGGACGCGAAGGATCTGCGCGGCTACCACGATGTGGGTATGGTGGCGGTCAAGCCGAACTACATGCAGGCGGCGGCGCTGCTTGGCCTGCGTCCCGCCGGCAGTACGCGGGTGCGCGTGTAGCAAATCGTATCGGCGGCAGACCATCTTCTCGACCTCACCGGCGCGCGCATCGTGGCGGTCACGCTGGACACGGACGGCGCGTTGATTCTGGAGCGCGACGCGCCGCCGTATCGCACGTATGCCGGTTCAGCGGGACCGGCGTATCCGGCGGGAGCGGGCGATACGTTCTTAACCGCGCTGACACTGGCGCTGGCGGCCGGGGCGGAAACCGCTGCCGCCGCCGAGATTGCCTCCCGCGCCGCGTCGGTGGTGGTCGCGCGGGAGCGGACCGCGACCTGCACCGCCGGCGACCTGCGCGAACGCATCGGTGGAGAAGGAAAACAGGCGGCACACCTCGACGCCTTGACGGCACGGGTGGAGCGGGCGCGATCTCATGGTCAGCGGGTGGTCTTCACCAACGGTTGCTTCGACATTCTTCACCGGGGCCACATCACCTACCTCAACCGCGCGAAGGCGCTGGGTGACCTCCTAATCGTTGGACTGAACTCGGATGCCAGTGTCCGCCGGCTGAAGGGCGCGCACCGCCCGATCAACACCCTGGAGGATCGTGTGCAGGTACTGTCCGCCCTCGGCTCCGTGGACCACATCATCGCATTCGACGAGGACACGCCCGAGGATCTGATCCGGGCGCTACGGCCGGACGTGTTCGTCAAGGGAGGCGACTATTCGCGCGAGACGTTGCCCGAGGCGTCACTGGTCGAATCGCTGGGCGGCACGGTCCGCATTCTCGCCTACGTCGAGGAGCGTTCCACCACCAACATCATCGCGCGCATTCGCGCGGTCGAGGGAGGGGACCTCACGGCGGCGCCCCCACGCGGAGGCCGGCCATGAGCGACGCGGTCATCTGGCAGCAGGCCGCCGATATCCTCTGCGTGCGCCTGGACTCGATGGGCGACGTGCTCATGACCACCCCGGCGATCCGCGCGCTCAAGCAGGCGCGCCCCGACCGCCGTTTGACATTACTCACGTCGCCGGTGGGCGCCGCCGTCGCGGCGCTCGTCCCGGAAATCGATGACGTGATCGTCCACGACGCGCCATGGATGAAGGCTGCCCGGCCCCGGGCGACCAGCGCCGCCGACCACGCCCTGATCGACGGTCTGCGTGAGCGCGGCTTCGACGCGGCGGTGATCTTCACTGTCTACAGTCAGAACCCCCTGCCGGCCGCGCTGACCTGCTATCTGGCAGACATTCCGCGACGCTTGGCCCACTGCCGGGAGAACCCCTACGGACTGCTGACCGACTGGGTTCCCGACTATGAGCCGGAGCGCGGCATCCGCCACGAGGTGCGCCGCCAGCTTGACCTGGTAGCGAGCACCGGCGCGCGCCCCTCGCACGAACGGCTATCGCTCACCGTACCGGATGCCGCGCGTGAACGGATAGCACGCGTGTTGACCGAGATGGCGGTCGAAACGGCGCGGCCGTGGGTGCTGGTGCATCCGGGGGCGAGCGCGGCGTCGCGGCGCTACCCGCCCGCGTCGTTCGCGGAGGTGTGCCGGCAACTCGTGCACCAGGACGGCTACAGCGTACTCTTCACCGGAAACGACGACGAGCGCGCGCTGGTGGAGGGCATCCAGCGCGCGATGGACGCTCCGTCGCACTCGCTGGCCGGTCGCCTCACGTTGCCGGAACTCTGCGCGCTGATCGAGTGCGCGCCGCTGCTGATCGCGAACAATACCGGGCCGGTGCATATCGCGGCGGCGGTGGGGACCCCGGTGGTGGACCTGTACGCGCTCACGAACCCGCAGCACACGCCCTGGGCGGTGCCCAACCGGGTGCTCTTCCATGACGTGCCCTGCCGCTTCTGCACGAAGAGCGTGTGCCCGGAGGGGCATCATCACTGCCTCCGCCTCGTTTCGCCGGACGCCGTGGCGCGGGCCGCGCGTGAGTTGCTGGCCGAGCGTGGACGGCGACTTGTACGTGGGGCAG
>JBBQJF010000191.1:0-9694 GCA_038325665.1 Dehalococcoidia bacterium
TCCGCTGAGACCCTGGTCGCGCGTCCGCCGCTCGTGCCATGCAGTCCCACCCAGCGACCGCCTTGCGCGATCCAGCGACGGATCGCATCGGTTTGACCGGAATCAGGATAGGGGCCGGCCACGTAGGTGACCAGTAACCGGCTGATCGGCAACCACCGCTCGATATCGATGAAGTCGTTGGACACCGAGGCGGGGATCTCCTGCTCACGCAGGAACTCAAGTAGTCGCAGGCGGGCGTAGTCGTGGTCGTGCCCGCCGCTCCTGCCGGGTGGAAAGCCGCCGGTGATCAGGTGCGCTCGACTGGTAGGTGCTGGTGTCATGAGAGGGCTTCTCCGTTCGATGACTTCCGCGCGTGCTTCGGACCGAGACGTTCGGGGCAAGTGTCCAGCTCTCGGTAAGGAGTACGGGTTCACGGCTCCGCGATGGGGACAAGTAGACTGACCACCGGGAGCCGACGGCTGAACGCGTGTCGTATGGGTGTTTGGTGGGGCGGTGCAGCCGCGGAGCAGACCCGCATCGCCGGCCACGGTGGCCCACGCTTCCGCCGGCCATTCTACATCGCACGCGCCGTGGGTGTGCTGCTGCTCCCGGCGACCGGCCGCGCGAAGCTCACGGCTCTGCCAGTATTAGGGGAGTGGTCGCCGTGACACCCAAAAACCGGCGCACCCGCTCGATATCAGCGCGCGCCGCCGCCGCCGGTTCACCCCATGGCAGCACGCGCACGACCAGAATAAGGCCACTGGATCCGCGATTCAGTTCAATCACGGAGCATGGCGCCTCTCGCGCGTGCGCGACACCGCCGGTGCGGGCCGCCGACCGCGCATCCAGGTACAACAACGGCGGCACGTCGCGCAGACCGCGCAGACCTTGCATCACGAACTCGGCGTCGGCAGTCGCGCGATCGAAGGCCATACCGAGCGCCGGTGCAACCGTGCCCGCCAGCGCTTCGATCAGTCCGGCGACGTACTCTGGCACCGGCCGCGATGGCTCGGGCAACGCGATCGAAACGGCGACCTCGGCCTGCCAGCGCGCGACGGTCACCCCGACCGCTGGGTCGTCCGCGCGCAGCAGCGACCACGACGACAGTTCATCACCGGCGCAGCGGCGGGCCAGCTCCGGCAGCAGCGCGTCGTGCCACGGTTCCGGCCCCTGCGCGTCGGCATCCGACAGTCGGTCCACCAACGAGGGCCGGAGGCGCTGCTCGTGGGCGAGCAGCGCCTCCAGCGCCCCCAACCACCGCGCGTCCGAAGCGCCGGGACGAAAGCGCAACTCAATCCCGAGGATGTTGCCCATCATCTTCTCGCTCCCGGCGTCGCGGCCTCGTCGCTGCTTCGCTCCAATCGGAGGGCCATGCCTGTGACCCGTGACCTATGACCTTCTCCCCTCACGGCTTCGTGTACCACGTATCGCCGAACTTGACCCGGTAGATCGGGCTGCCGGGGCCGAACAGCACTTCGAGCATACGCTGGCGGGTGACCGGCCCCGGATCGCGGACGAACTCAATGCTGTACTTGTCGCCGGCAGGCAGATTGCCCGCCTCCTTGTCCGCCTTGGTGCGATACGTCCGTGCCCGATCGACACCGCTCTCGAACGCGCCGTCGCCGCGCTTGTTGCCGCTGTCGATGATGTCGGACTTCTGGTTGACCCACTCGGTGAATGTGCCCCCGCTGATCGAATAGTCGGGGATAGTGCCGCCCTCACGTTCGGCCCACGAGACCTCCACCCCGGCCTTGTAGATCGGCTTACGCTGGCCCATTCCCGGATTGAACAGATGCTCGCTCACCGCGCCCCGCCGGTTGTTGATCCAGGTCTGGAGCATGCCGGACTTGGCGGCCAGCTCGTCAAAGCGGTCGAGGATGCGAATCTTTTCCACGCGGCCCAACTTGGCAAAGCCGCCTCGCCTCGCCGCATCCACGACCTGCTCGAGGTCGGCGCGCAGGTCGAGCTGCTCTGATGTGAGCTGCTCCTTGTGCGCCGTCGCGAACGCCTCCGCCTCGGCGCGGAGAACCTTCCATGATGGGTGGGCGCGATCTACGCCCATGCTCGCCTTGGTCGCCTTGATCGGCGGCGGCGGCTTGGGCGGCGGCGCCTTGCCGAGCAGGGCGTCCATCTTCGTGCGGTTCGTCTCGGTGCGAAGCGATTCGAGCAGCGAGGCGCGGGCGTCACCCGTCGTGGCATCGAGCTTGTCCGAGGCGCGGCCGAGAGCGTCGATAAATTCGGGCGTCCACCGGTAGCGCCGCCACATGTTGGTGAGCACATCGCCGCCGAACCTCCGGCCGAACGCGATCGCCTGCGGCTGACCGGCAAGACCGGAGTAGAACTCGAGCGAGTTCTTGCCGAATCTTGAATCAGCGAGCGCCCGCAGCAGTGCGCCGACGTTCTCGGGAGCGACGGAGGCGAGTACTTCGTCCACCGACCGCTGGCCGAAGCCGAACTCCGTTTCCAGCCGCTTCAGCCCCTCGGCTGCCACCGGGTCGGCCTCCGCCTCGCGCCGGGCGGTGTCGCGGGCGCCGACCACCTGCTCGGCCCGCGGCGCCTGCTTCGGCACGGTGCCTTCTTGGACGAAGAAGGTCAGCTCGCCATTCGGCAGGCGGCCTTCGAGCATGTCGGGGATGACCGATTGCTTGACCTCGCCGCCAGCCTGTTTGTAGAAGGCTTCGAGGATCTCGCGCGCCGCCGGTGAGAACGCGACCAGGCCGGGGCGCAGCGGCCGGAACGATGGTGTGCCCGTCCCCAGCGGCGCATCCACTCCCACCTGCGACAGCCGCAGCTCCATCCGGGCGATCTGACCCTGATAGCCGGACATCGCCTGCTCGGCCTCGGCCTGGGAGAAGGCTTTGCGCTGCACGCCGTCGGAGAGCAGCTTGAGTTCCTTCGCCCAGATGTCCTGGATCGCTTTGAGCAACGTCTCGATCTCGGCGGGGGTCGCCTTGCCGCGCTCCAGCTTCTGGAGTTGATCGAGCAGCGCCAGCCGGTCGGCCTCGATCAGCTTGAGCCGGTCACCGAACATTGTCTTGAGCTTGCCGCCGATGATTGCCTCGACGCGCTGCTCAATCGGCTTGGTGATGAAGCGGCCGGCCTCAAGCGCGGTGGCGAGGATCACGTTCTGGAGGACTGAGCGGTAGCGCTCCTCGCCGGTCATGGCCGTGCCGGTCTTGACGGCGTGTTGCGCCTCGGCGAACGCCTGAAGGGTGATCGTGGCCGCCGCCGTCGTGCCGACGCGGAAGGCGACCTTGTAGACCTTCGGATCGGCGACCAGCTTGAACACGCGGGAGAAGCCGCTGGCCGCGCCCTTGACCGCACCGAGCATCAGCGCATTCCAGGCGAGGTCGCCAAGGAAGCTGCCCTCGGCCTGCCCGAAGGCGACCGTCTGGCCGGCGCGGCTGGCGACGGTGAACGCCAGGGTTTCGGCGACGAACACGCCGGTTCGCACCACACCGGCGGTCGCGCCCAGCCCTTCCAGCGCGCCGCCGACTGCCGCCCCCGCCGCCCCGGCAGTGAGGGCGGCGGCAACGGTGATCAGCACGATCGTGCCGATTAGGTTGATGGTGGCGATCGTCTTGAGGCGCTCCTGGATCGCCTTGACTGCCTCGCCGAACTCGGCCGAGGATACGAGTGTCGAGAGCTGCTGCATTCCCTTGACGATCAGCTCACGGTTCACCTGCCATTGCTTCGGGTCGGGCGGACTGACATCGTACTTCTCGAACTGCGCGAGGACGGTATCTAACTGCTGGCGATAGGTGCGCGCCAGCTTCAGCTTCGGATCGTAGATCCAATCAACGATCGAGCCGTCGAGCTTATCTTCCCAGTAGAGGAACTGGTCGTAGAGCGCGATCGCGGTCATGATCGCCAGCACCGCTTGTGTATCGGCGGTCAAGCGATCGAGGGCGGCGGTAGCGTCCGGCCGTTTTCCGGCGCGCCGCTGGCGGGTGAAGTCGAGTGATTCGCGCAGCGCCTGGGCGATCGTCTGGGGCCGGCGCAGGTCGAGCCACACCAGCTTGTCGGCGGCGCGGGTGGTATTCGACCGGCGCGTCTCGATCCGCAGGCGCAGGATGTCGTCTTGTAGTGGCTGCACCTGGGTGAGGGTCTTTTCGATACCGTCAGGGCCGAGGTACAGACCGGCCAGCCAGTCCGGGAACTCGCGCATCGCCGTCTCGGCGCGGGCGAGCAGTTCGTCCTTCGGGTCACGGTCGCTGTAGGAGAACAGCAGCGCCGCCGCGTACATGCCCTTGATCGTCGCGACCCGTTTCACGATCTCGTCAGCGATGGCAGGGAGATAGCTGTCCTTGTTCTCCAGCGCCGCCAGCGCCGGGAAGACGGCCTGGGTGGTGCTGACCATCGTATTCAGCCGCTCGGCACGGCGGCGGAGGGCCGGCTCGTCCGTGCTGGTCGGGGCGGCCAGTTCTCGCTTCACCTCGTCGATCAGGGGCTGAATCTGGGGCGCCTTAAGCTTGACCTCCTCCAACCGCGCCAGCGCGACGCCAAGCAGGGTGCTGGTCGAGAGCGGCGCCTGCTCCGCCAGCACGACACCGGGCGGCGGCGTGCCCGGCCCGGCGGGGGTGACGGCCGGCGTGGCCGGTTTCGTCGAGGGTGTGACGGTCCCGCCCGGCGTGGCCGGTGTGGCCGGCGTCGCGGACGGCGTGCCCTCGATCCAGACCGTGTAGTTCTGCCCCTTGCCGCCGCTGTCGTGGACCGAGAAGGCGTGCTGTTTGAGGTTGGGCGTGTATACGTCGACCAGCTTGAGAATCTTCTTGCTATCGCCGTAGACATCGACGAGCACCGAGTTCGGTTCCGCCACCCGCACGATCGAACCGGGGTCGTACTCGACGATGCGCGCGTTGAACTTCCTCGGCTGCATCTCGAACACACTCTCTTCGATCGCGAAGCTCTTGTCCTGAATCGGTGACTGACCGAGCAACGGGTAGCCGCGGATCGACAGCGGACCAGTGTAGCGGATCTTGAAGACCAGGTAGTGCAGCTCCGTCGTCGGCTCGGAGACACGGCTGTCGAAGGTGATCTCGAAGGTATCGCCGCCCCACGCCGGATCGCCGCCCCATGAGACGTTGACCTTCTCCGAGGGCACCACGTCGTTCAACACCTTGCCCTGGACACTGCCGGCGGGCGCCCGGCCGTTGACGCGCACCACCCCGCCCGCCAGAACCGTGTCGGCGACGTGATCGGCTTCGGCTTCGAGCGCGTCGCTGCCGCCTGCCTGGCGCGGGGCGGACCCGGCGCTCGTCACGCCGTTCCCACGCTGGTGGATGGTGTGGGTCAGTTCGTGGGCGATCAGGTGACGCCCGGCGCGGGTTGCCGGCTGATACTGCCTCGAGGCGAAGAAGATATCCTGGCCCAGGGTGAAGGCCGGCACATGCAGGCGTTGCGCGAGTGTTGCGGACGGCGCATCGACATGGATCCGTACGTCGCCGAAGTCCTCGCCGAATCGTGCTTCCATCGCTGCCCGCACGGTGTCGTCGAGACCGAGACCGGACCGGGCAGCACGCTCGGCGGGCGGCTCGTCGGGTGGCACGCCGTCTGGAGTGGTCGCCTGTCTCTTCGATTTTTCCGGCGGCCGCATGGCCATGTCCGCTTCTGATTCGGCGTTTGTCCCAGTGTTGCTGACGGCCGTCGCCGCGGCCGTGATTCCCGCCGTACCTGCCGGTTCGACCAGTGATCGGCGTTGCTGCCGAGCGGAAGCGCCATGCTCGTCGTCGTTCGGCGTGGCTGGGGCGAGATGACTGTCAGCGAGAAGCGCGGTCAGCGGCTCTCCACCGGCGACACTCCACGCCGGGAGACGCGCGGGAACCACCTGTCGCCCGGCCGTCGCGTTTACCGGCTCGGCGGGTCCCGCCGCCCCCTTCGGCTGCTTCGACGTGGCGTGTGTGCTCTCCAACCTCAGGACACCCTTTGACATGCGTTCATCAGAATGCCATGTATCCCATCACCGTTACGTATCGCTGCCGGATCGAATCCGTGAGCCGCGGCGCTGCCCGTCTCGGCCTGCATCGGCGGCTTGGGTACTGCTGTCGAAATCCTTGTCGTTGTCACCTCATGCTTATGGCCGCCCTGACCGCCCGGACTACGGCGACGGGGCGACGTTGGTCTGGAACGAGGCCAGCCCGATGCCCCGTAGCACGCGCACCATCGTCGCCTCCGGTACGGGGCCGCGGATCGCCCGCGCGGTCTCGGTGATCAGGTTGTCGAGCACGGTCCCGGTGAAGCGGCTGATCCACTCCTGTTGCAGCACATCGGCGAGTTGCCAGTACGACAGGTGCCACGGCTCCTCCAGGTAGTGGCGCGCGGACGGATCAGGGAAACCGGGCTGTCCCGTATAGCCGCCGGTGTACGGGTGGAAGAAGCCGAACGTGCGGGCGTGCTGCTGGAGGAAGGGTATTATCTCCCGATAATCGCCCGTGGTCGCGTTCCAGAGCGAACGTTCGGCCGAGAGCACATCGATCTCGGTGCCCCAGTGATGCCGCGAGAAGCCGGGCAGGGACCGCGTCTGCATGACACGCAGGATCTCGCGCTCAATGTCAGCATCGGCGCTGGTAGCAGTGAGCCGCCCGCTGAGCTGTCCGGTGACGATGCCGGCCTGGGTGGGAAAGTCGCGGGTGTGGCTGCGTTCCGTGAGCGCCCGCGGCAGGCGCCGCCGAACCGCGCGCGTTTGGCCGTTCCACCAGGTGCGATAGAAGGCGTTCATGTCCTCAAAGCGGCGGGAGACGATCGCGGTGACCGTATCACGCAGTGCGACGTCGGCGGCGGTCGCCTGGCCGGAAAGGAAGGTGTTCGTCACGGACCGGCGCAGCAGCGCATCGGCTTCCGACGGCGCCTGCCCGTTGTCGCGCAGGAACTCGCGAATGCCCGGCATCATCGTGGCAACGCTGCGCCCCGGCCCGGTCACCGGCAGCGGTGTGCCCTTGCTCGGGATCTCGTGCGTGATGACAATCGCGCCGCGCCCGCCGATTGCCGTAGGCGCCGATGCCCACGCCCCCAGGCTGCTCTGGGCCGTCGTCACCGAGACTGCGGCGGTGTCGGGATACCGCGACTCGCACACGCCCTGCGCCAGGCGGTTGCCGCGCACGTTCTCCTCACCGGACATCGCGCCGGTCGCGGTAGCTGTCCCCTGCATCCGAATCGCCATGCGGCAGGCCAACTCCCGGGCGGCGCCCTCCACCGGATCGGCGTAAACGCCGCCCGTGTTCGTGCCCCCATGGGCATGGAGTGCAAGGATGCGCGCCGGCCGCAGCGTCTCGATCACCCGTCGCACCGCCGCCGTCTCCGGCTGTTGGACCTGAGCTGTACCCGCGGGGAAGCCGGTCAGCCCGGGGAAGTTACGGTTGAGATCGATGCCGTGGCGGTTCTCGCGGGTGTTGTCCGCGAGCCCACCGGGATTCATCACGGGGATGAGGAACGTGTCAAAGTCGCGGCGCAAACCGGTTCCCAGCTCCTGCTGCAGCGTCTCGGCGATCAGGACTCGGCCACGAATGCCACCTTCATTCCCATGGATGCCACCGACCACCAGCGCCCGCTCGGCGGGGGCGCCGGGCGCGGGCGCCGGCACGGGGCTCGGCGCAGGAGCCGGGGTGGGCGCTTCCGGCACGCCGCCGGGGAGCCGCACGCCGGCATCACGCGGCCCCACGTCGGCCGGAGGCGGGCCGGCGTCCGGTGGTCGCGGGGACGTGGGAGCGGGGGCGGTCGTCCCGCCGGACCCGACGGCAGGGGACGGCGCCGGAGTGGTGCTCGGCGTCGGTGCGCTGCGTTGGTACACGAGCATCTCGATGGCCATCGCCGGGGACCTGTCCTCGGCCGCCGAGTCGCGCGGGCGCCCCACCCGAGAGCCATAGCCGATCTCGCCCCGCGTCTGGGTCAGCGGGCCGCCCGCCGTCAGTTCCCGGTCGAGGCGCGGCAGATCGAACATCGCCCGGGCGATGCGGGGACCCTCGTGCCTGTGCACCAGCGGCGAACCGCCGCCTGATTGCTGCATCACGTGGGTCAGCTCGTGCGCCATCAACTCCTGCCCGCCGGCCGAATCCGGCGCATAGCGACCGGCCCCGAACACGATGTCACTCCCCACCGTGAACGCCAGCGCGTTCACCGACGCCGCGGCACGTGAGGCCTGCTCACCCGTATGTACCCGCACATGCCCTAGATCCCTGCCGAAGCGTGGTTCCATGAACGCGCGCACGGCGGAGCCAAGTGGTCTGCCGGGGCTGCCGATAATGCTCTGCACCGCCGAAGGAGCGCCGGCCGGAGCGGCCGATTCCACGGTCCGCCGCTGCACCATCGGCGGATGGCGCCCGCATGCGTCGCACGTCCCGTCCGCCATCACCCCTGCCCCCGGACAGCGCTGGACCGATTCGGCCGCGGGTGTTGTCACCGGGATCGGCGCCGCAATATGGGCGCTGATCACACCCCGCGACGGCCCGGTGCGTGCCGGCGTCGCCCGCGACCGTCCCTCGGCGCCTACTCTCTCCCCCCGCGACGGTCCAGCGGCGCGAGTCGGCACGAGCGCCGTCTGCATCACGCGCCGGGCGACCGCATCCGCCTCCCGCTCGGCGGGATCGCTCGGCCGGCTGACCGGCAATCGCGCCTGGAGGCCTACTGCCGGATCGCCGGCAGGAAGCAGGCTGATAGGTGGCTGGTTGCCCCAGCCGCCAGTCCACACCGGCAGCCGAGCGGGTTGCACCGCACTGGGATTCACGGTTGGGCCTGCCTCGGCGGGTTGTCGGGCAAGGCGGGATTGATCAGGTTTGCTGAGTGTGGCGTGCATCGGCTTTCCTTCCGGCCGCGATGCTGAGTGTCGGCACTCCGCCGACGGGAACGCGACGCGGTCATCTCGGTGGTTGATGCTGTGCGTCCTCGATCAACCAGTTGAAGGCCAGTTGGACGAGCGCCCCGGTGCATGCGATACCGGCCGTGAACAGGGGATCGAGACACGGTCGGCGTTCCCAGTGCCTGCCGGCGGCCAGATCGACGAGCTTCCTGCGAGCGTGGCCGGTTTGGGCGGCGCGGGTGGCGTGATGCTCCGTGTGGCCGGACCGCTGGGTGGCGTGGGGACATCTGCCGGTGGGCTGTCTGCCGTGCATCGTGCCGGCTCCCTTGAACATAGGTGATGGGTGTTGGGTGCACGGTCCCACGTTCCTTGCCCGGTGGCGTTCCGATGGGGCATGAGCGACTCCCTTGGAGATCTGGGGCTCCATTCCTCCGTAACGGGGCGGGAAAGTGCTGCCGGAGTTTGGCTGGCTCAGGCCTGTCCGGGATACGGCCCTGCGACCGCCGTGGCCGTCGCCATGGTATCGTCGCGTGACGGCGCCTGATTCGTCGCCGGACTTGGTTCAGCCCCGCGGGGCACGATGTGAACGACCCCGTGGGTCCCCCGAATGATTGTGCCTGGGGTGCGGGAATCCGTGAGCCGCGCAATTAGGCCGGCCAAAACGAGTGCGCTGCTGTCTGATAAGACGCCGCTCTCCTGGGAGATAGCGTAATGCCGAGCCATGCCCGTGCTCGTCGGGACCCAGCCCGCGGATAGCCGGACGCCGAGCGACGTACGCCCGACACGGCTCACCGGCGGGGCATCGTTATTGTGGGGTATGCCGTCATCGACATCCGGTGGATCACAGGCTGTCACGAGGCACTCGGCCATTTCGTTGACATGGCGCGGATGGAGCAACCAATCACTGGGCGCCGGCAGCAGACG